>JBBIMI010000015.1:0-19700 GCA_037444485.1 Microcaldota archaeon | reverse complement strand
TTTTTGTTTTGAGTTTTTGTTTTGAGTTTTTGTTTTGAGTTTTTGTTTTGAGTTTTTGTTTTTTTTTGTTTTGAGTTTTTGTTTTTGTTTTTTTTTGTTTGGAGTGCGGTTGAGTTCTGGTTGAGTTCTAATAGTTTTTTTAACGTTTTTGTTTTAAAAAAATATTCGAAAAGTTACTCGAAAAAAGAAAAGGGGGTTTTAAACTTTTGTCTGAACGCGGAGAACGCGAGTGCAAAGCGTACGGTTTTTCAAGCATAACTTGCCCTATTCTGCAAAACTTAGAGTGCCTCGAACGAAAATGGACGCTGCGCATCTTGCGCGAGATAAGCGCTGGAGAAACAAAGTTCAACAAACTCAAGAAACGAGTGAAAGGCATTACTGCGAGCGTGCTTGCAAGACGCTTGCGTGAACTCGAGCAAGCAAAAATCGTTCAACGCGTAACCTCGACCACCACGCCGACAACAGTCGAGTACGCGCCAACAGAAAAAGCATGCAGAATCTTTGCTTGCTGGTTTGAAAACGCTACTTAAAGTTTTCGAAAGGCGAAAAAAGTTTTCGGAGGCAAAAAATGGAAGCAGTCGTTGAAGTAAAAAAAGCGCGTGAAGCGCGCAACGCGGCGCTAGACGCGAGTGTAACTTACGGCGGCGCGTTACCGCACGCGACGCACTCGATTTGCCCGGCATGCAAGCGCGTTCTCCCGGCAATAGTTTTCGAGGAAAACGGAAAAGTTTTTATAGAACGCTCTTGCCCTCAACACGGCGTGACGCGCGAGGTTTACTCCGAAGACGCTGCGTTTTACGAGAAAGCACGCCGTTTTCTCTCCAGCGGAAAACGCATTCAAAACCCTAACGTGGGCAGCGTAATCGAAAATAAGGGCGCGAATTGTCCGCTCGACTGCGGCTTGTGCCCATCCCATCAAAGCACTACAGCACTCGCAAACATTGCGGTGACGAACAGGTGTGACTTAAGCTGCTGGTATTGTTTTTTCTACGCGAAAGAAGGAGAACCAATTTACGAACCGACTATAGAACAAATACGCGCCATGCTCGCCAACCTACGCGCTGAAAAACCGGTTGCGTGCAACGCTGTTCAACTCACTGGAGGCGAGCCTACGCTGCGCGAAGACTTGCCTGAAATAGTTCGAGCGTGCCGCGAGTTGGGATTCGAGCACGTGCAGTTGAATACTACGGGAATAAAAATTGGTTTTGACGCGAGTTACGCGAAGCGGTTGCGTGAAGCTGGCCTGAACACGCTTTACATGAGTTTCGACGGGACGACGGCGCAAACGAATCCGAAAAACCATTGGGAAGCACCATACGCCCTTGAATCCTGCAGGCAAGCTGGAATCGGAGTCGTGCTCGTCCCAACACTGATTCGCAGCGTGAACCTACACGAAGCGGGCAACATCATCAACTTCGCGTTGAACAACATCGACATCGTGCGCGCAGTAAACTTTCAACCAGTCTCGCTCGTTGGTAGGATGCCTGTGCGCGAGCGCGAACGCCAACGCGTCACTATCGCAGGCGCGATTACAGCCATCGAAGAACAAACAAGCGGCGTCATCTCGAAAAACGATTTCTTTCCTATTCCATGCGTTTTCCCGATAACTAAATTCGTGGAAGCTTGGAGCGGCTCGCCACAATACGACTTGAGTTCACACTTCGCTTGCGGAGCAGCGACTTACTTGTTTCTAGACGGCGACCGCGTCGTGCCGATAACGCGTTTCGTCGACGTTGAAGGGTTGTTCGGTTTTCTCGGCGAGAAAGCTGAAGAGTTAAAGCACGGAAGCAACAAATACTGGGTGGGCTTGAAAATCCTAGCGAAGATGAACGCCTTCATAGACCAAAGCAAAGCGCCAAAGGGACTCAACGTCAACAAACTCTTGTTCAACGCGCTCGTCAAACACGATTACAACGCCCTCGGCGAGTTCCACAAGAAAAGTTTGTTCATCGGAATGATGCACTTCATGGACCCCTACAATTACGATATAGAGCGGGTGCGCAAATGCGTTATTCACTACACGATGCCTGACGGCCGCATAGTGCCATTCTGCGCTTTCAACGTCATTCCAGAAATCTACCGCGACAAGACGCAACGCGAGTACAGCATTCCCTGGAGCGAGTGGCTCAAGACACACAAAAACCCAGCTCAAGAAAAGTATGTGCGCGACGGTGCGCGCCTCGCGGCCGGGGACGCGTACAAGAAAGCGTACTCGCAGCAAAAACAATTCTTTCACGCAACAAACTCAAGCAGTTCAAACTAAAACCAAACACTAAATCAAGCGCTAAACAAAGCACTACAAAACACTTAAACCAAGCTAAAGAAAAACCATATAGAACCCCTAAAAAAACGGGGGCTTCAAAAAAAGAATTGGGCTTCAAAAAATGAATTCAATAAAATTGAGGATGCCGCCGTTGGAAGTCAAAAGCGGCTTGTTCGTAGAGCCAGACGAACTCACGATTACGGTGCCTTTCAACAAAGTCAGAAAACTAAGAATACAAATAAACACGCAAACAAACAATTCAACAAATGAAAAAACGAGCAGCGCAGAAAAACTCCAGAAAAGCGCGTTACTACAATACCACTTACTTTCACTCGAGGGAGTATTGCGCGCGAGCGTAAACGCTGCGAAAAGCGAGGCAGTAATCGTTTACGACGCAAAGCAGTTAAGCGCGCAGGAACTCGTTGATTTCGTGCGCAGCGAGCTTCAAAAACTATTTTCAAGCACGCCAGCAAACCAGCTTGAAAGCCAGCTTGAAAGCGCACGCACAAGCACGCCAGCAAGCGCGCCTGATAGTTTTTTAGTGCGGCTCGTTGAAGACACTGAATTCGATTACAAACTATTGGTTGAAGAAGGTTTTCACTCTCGTTCTTAAAAAAAAGAAAACGATTTAAAGCGTGATAAAACACTAACTTTAAAAAAATTATTAAAAAATTTATTAAATTAGAAATTAACGTTTAAAACAACGTCAAGTTTGTTTTCCTTGTTTAATAAAGTGTTTAATTAACCTGTAAACCATTACCATCTTCGATTACTATCCCCGTCAAGAATTTTTTTTGAAGCATGCTTGTCGCGAGCAAGGATTGTAATGGAAGATTGAAAGTAAAGATTGTGGGGGAAGATTATGAAGGAAGAACTCGTTAAACAATGGCTTGACGCGCACCCGGTCTTGAAAGAATTTGATAGCAAGCGCGCTCCTGGTTCGCCGAACCCGCTAGTGTTGCTTGAATTGATTCCGGATTCTTTTGGAAAAAAATTTTTAGAAAAATCAATAGAAACACCAAAACAGTTTAAAATAAAAAGTTTGCTTGCCGAATTTTTTGATCTGCCTTGCACGCTTTCGGAAGACGAGATTCAAGTGACCAACCACGCTTACAACCATTTTATTAGGGCGCTTGGCTTGTACGCTTGGAAAAACTTTTTAACTTTGGAAGACCGAAAGAATTACGCCATCATCGTGAAAGCTTTCGACAGCAACTACTTGTTTGAAAAAGAGGAAAAAGGCTTTGTTTCGCCGGCTAACTCGACTTGGATGCATTTTGCTAGAAACGTTCAAAACGTGATTGCAATGCGGCCGCTCGAGTTCGTAAAACACAGGAAAGGCGCTTCTAAAGCCTTGCTAGAATTCTTCAAGGAAAAAAGTATTATTGACGAACTCCATTACGACTTGTACTTGAATAAACTAGGAAGCAAGCGCGCGTTTGAAGCGAAAAACCAAAGCGAAGTAAGCAAATTAATAAAACACAAAGGCGTCGACAGGTCGGAAGCCATCAAACTACTCGAATACGTTAAAAACGCTTCAAAGCATTTAAACCCCTAACTTGTTTTCGCTTAACCCTGCTTCAAAAAAAAGAAGCAAAGCAAAAACAAAAACAAAACAAAAACAAAAAAAAACAAAAACAGAAAAAACCAAAAATCAAAAAACTCAAAATCAGAAAAAACCCAAAAACAAAAACAAAACAAAAACAAAAAAAAACAAAAACAGAAAAAACCAAAAATCAAAAAACTCAAAATCAGAAAAAACCAAAAACCAAAAAAAAACAAAAACAAAAACAAAAAACTCGAAACAAAAAATGAAGCGAAAAGCAAAAGTTAAAAGCAAAAGCGAAAAGTGAAGCAAACGCGAAGGTTTAGTTTTTCACTAATTTTTTAAAATTCTTTTTTTTGTTTTAAGGCGCAACGCAGGGTTTTCGCACGCTTCAAGCAATTTTTCGGCTTTAGCATACATCTTTTTTTTCTTTTTTTGATGTAATTCAAGAAAGCCTTGCAGTCGCTCTAAGTATTTTGTTTTGCACTCGCCGCACAGGATTCTGCCTTTCACTGAATCGTCATACATTTCCTTTAGTTCTTCATCGTCTTCAAGAAAATGAAATTTCATTAATTCAAACCACACGCACTTCCACGTTTCCGCCCCGAGGCGCCGCTGTTCTTCCGCAGTCGCTCGCCCGCCAGTGAAAACGTTTTTCACCTTCTTCTCGGCGAGTTCGAGCGAGTCGTTCAGCGTCAAGACGCTCATGGGGTCGCGCTTGCTCATCTTCGTCTCGCCGTTCAACGCGCGGAAAAACCGGTGGTAAGTCGCGCTCGGGAGGATGAAGCCGTATTCTTCCTGGAATTTCATCGCAATGTCACGCGTCAAGCGAATGTGTGGGTCTTGGTCTACGCCAACCGGCACGAGAACGTGTTTTGGACCTCCGAATTCCTCGAGTTGTGGTTGCAGGATGTCGCCAGCTTGAATGAGCGCAGCAGTATAGAGGCCGAGATTCTGGTGACCGTAAATAGCTTCAAGCGTGTTGAGCGTGATTTTACGCGAGAACAAGTTGCCGAGACGAAGAACATTAAGGCACTCGCTTTGCTTGTACACGAACGCGTTTTTTTCGTCGAGCCCGAGGGCAAGCAAGTCTGCAATGTTGTCGACCGCGAAAGCGTGGCTTTGCTCGAGAGGAATGCCGTTATCGAAATACGCTTCCTCGTCCGCAATACAGTAAAACACTTTAGCCTTAAACTTTTTCTGTAAGTATATCATTTCGTCTGCAGTGAGTTTGCTGCCGAGGTGGAATTCGCTTGACGGTTTTATGCCCGTCATTATTGCGACTTTCTCGCCCCGCTCGGCGGCGGCGAGCCACTTGTCGAAATCACGGTGCGCGAAGACTACGTCGCGGCGGAAGTTGTGGGAATCGCGCAGCTTCGCGCGCATTTCGTCGCTAATGCGCTGGAGGCCGAAGTCCTTGAAAAGAATCTCGTAGTCCTTGATTAACTCGCTGCCCCAAGGATTCACTTCAATCATGAGAATCATTAACGCACGCGCGATTTAAAACGATTATCTTTAATTCACCGGCGGAGTGGTCTGCTCAAGTTTAAAAACAGGTTTCAAAGTAATTAATTCACTAATAAAAACTTGGGCTGATTGGTTTGGATGCCGAGCTTTTGGGCAACACTCAATTTATTTACGAGGTAGCGCTCGCCCGCCTTGAGCTCGGCGCTTTAGGCGCGGATTCGGAAATAACAAACGGATTTCGAACCTTCGAAATAAAGAAAGCCGACGACGTTCAAACGCTTGTAGACCGGCTGGCTTACTTCAAGCGAGTCGGAAAAGAACAAACGCTTTACTCTAAACTCGTGAAGTACAATCAAACGCATTCAATCAACCAGTACTTGACGCACTGGTTTTACCCCTATAAAGGAAAATTCCACCCGCAAATGTATTAGAGCGCTGCTCAACTACGCGCAAGTTACGCCTAGCGACACGGTGTTCGACCCTTACGTCGGCAGCGGCACGACTTGCCTAGAATCCCAAGTTCTCGGAATCGACAGCATCGGAGTAGACGTTTCGCCAGTCTGCAACTTGGTTTCCAAAGTCAAGACGCAGTCCGTCGACGTTTTGAAAGAAATAATTTCCGAAAGCGCGGAAATAGTCAACAAAAGCAACGGAAACTCGCTGGCGGACTTCGGCAATAAAACCGAAGAAAAGCTGGACGACGCGATAGAAAAAATCAAGAACGAGAAAGTCCGCAATTTCTTTAAAGTAGCGAAACTGATTTCCCACAGTGACGAGAGCAGGCGCGGACGCAACTTCAACACGCAGTTCAAGGCGAACGTCGAGAAAATGCTTGTTTCACTGAAAGACTATCAAGAAGCAATCAAAAAACACGGTTTGAAAATCGGGAAAACCGAAATAAAAAACGCCGACGCGCGAAAACTGCCTTTACCAAACAAAAGCGTTGACGCAGTCGTAACCTCGCCGCCTTACTCGATTGCATTGGATTACGTCAAGAACGACGCTCACTCGCTCGAAGCTCTCGGTTTCGACACTGCGAAAATCAGGGACGAGTTCATCGGCGTCCGCGGAACAAACAGCGACAAACTGCGGCTTTACGACGAGGATTTGAAGAAAACGTATGATGAAATGCATCGCGTTTTGAAGCCGGGAAAAGTTTGTTCGATAGTGATTGGAAACGCGACTTACCACGGCGAGGAAGTCAAAACCGTCGAGCTGACCGCAGATTACTGTCAAAGCATCGGCTTCAAGCTCGAAAAGAACGTGGAAAAAATAATCTTCGGATTGTACAACGTCATGCAGAAGGAAAACATTCTGATTTTCCGCAAAGAATAGCATTTAGAGAGGTGTTTCATCGTGCACGGCAAGCCAAACGGTCACTTCCAGTGGGACGTCAAGGAAAATAGCCAAGTCCTTGAAAATAAAAGAAGAAGACGTTCGCGTTTACTTCACTGACGGACGCAGGGTTTCGTTTATTTTGGAAAGACGGCTTGCTTACGAATTTCTGCATGGCCGTCTAGCCCCAAGCGAAGGCGCTGGTTATGATTTGCTTGATTCGAACGGAGGAAAATGGGAAGTGCGCAGCGTTACGAAACAAGGAATATACTTCTGTCCGAGTTACATGGTCGGCTCCGGGCGTTCTTTCAACGAAGCCGATTTTTTGGAAAAGCTGGGAGAAATTAAAGGCTATATAGTTGCCGATGTGGAAGCATTTCCAGACGTTCCGTTTTGGATAGTTACTGCCGAGCAAGTGAAAGCATGGTGGAACTCCGGAAAATTGGGGACGACGACGAAAATTTCCCGCGAAAAAGCAATCGGATTACTGAACGAGAAATAGCTACCTTCTTGGAAATTTGCAGTCTGCGCGCAACGGGCATTCCGCGCATAAGGGCTTGTTCTTTAGGCAAATTCGTTTTCCTAGTTCGACCACGAGCGCGTGGTATTCGTTGAAGAGTTTCGCGTCCCGCGGCAGGCCTTCTTCGAAAAGCGCTTTGATTTCGTCGTAAGACTCGTTTCCCTCGAGAAAACCGAGGCGCGTGAAAACTCGGCGCGTGTACGCGTCGACCACAAAAACTGGTTTTCCTGCTGCGTAGAGCACGATCGAGTCAGCTGTTTCAGGCCCAACGCCGTTTATAGTGAGAAGTTCTTCCCGTAATTCGCCGGCGGGTTTTGAAAACATTTTCTTCAAGTCGCCGTCGTACTCGCGTTGCACGTAAAGCGCTAAGTTTTTCACTCGCTTTGCCTTCTGGTTGTAGTAACCGCTTGAACGCACGCATTTTTTCACTAACGAGAGCGGCGCTTTACTTAACGCTTTCGGCGAGCAGAGCTTCTTTTCGTGAATTTTTTCAAGCGCTTTCTCAACGTTGTTCCATGCAGTGTTTTGCGTTAGAATCGCGCCAAGCATTATTTCAAAACGCGCTTCGTCCCTCGCGTAACTCTCGCGCGGCGCGTGGTGTCTTGGCTTGCTTTCCCCTGTCGGCGTCACCGGCCACCAGCCTTGCGGTCCGAATGCTTTGAACAGTTTGTCATAAACAAGCTGGACGCTTGCCTTAGTCACTGGTTTTCACCGCCCTCGCATTTAACTTTCGCGTTCAAAATTTTTTTAAATCGTTTTAACGATTTTGTAGATGCAGTAAACTATTCCCACAAAAAGAAAAACTTTAAGCAAGCTGTATTCAATCAATTGTCGTCCCTCTCGCTCTAAAAATTAGGTTTTTTCACAAAAACGCGTTTTTCATGGCGTTCGCGCAACCGCACTTCGCGCCGCGCTCGCGCGGAATCGTCTTAATGAGGGTTTCCAAGATTTTCTTTATTTTTTCGTTGTTGCTTTTGAAAACGCGCAGCACTTCCTCAATCGCGACTGGCTTTACTTCGGGATGCCCCGCGAGGCCGGCATCGTAATCAGTGACTAAACCAATTCCTGCATAACAGATTTCAAGCTCGCGCGCGAGAATAACTTCCGGGTACTGCGTCATGTTCACGACGCTCCACCCTTGCTTGTGGAAAAACTCGCTTTCGGCACGCGTTGAAAAACGCGGGCCGTTTATTACGACGACGGTGCCGCGTTCGTGAACGCGCGTTCCGCTTGCTTTAACTGCTTTTACTGCGAGTTCGCGGAGTTCAGGACAATACGGTTCAGCCGCGCTCGCGTGCGCGACTCGCGCTGGCGGCGCGTCGAAAAAACTGTCTTTCCTTTCGAACGCGAGGTTAACGAATTGGTCGACTACAACGAAGTCGCCCGGCTTTATGTTTGGTTGCAGCGAACCGCAAGCGAACGGCGCTATGACGCGCGTTACCCCTAATTCCTTGAAAGCAGTCAAGTTTGCGCGGTAGTTGACTGCGGAAGGCGCGAACTCGTGTTTGCGTCCGTGCCGCGGCAGGAACGCGACTTTCCTGCCGGAGACTTCAATTATTGAAACTGGCGCGCTGGGTTTTCCGAACGGCGTTCTCACTTCAACTTCCTTGGCTTCACCGCCTTCTTCAAGAGAGTAAAAACCACTGCCGCCGAAAACCCCTATTTCAGCTTTCGTTTCCACGCTCACGATTTTAGGCTTGCCAAACACGTCAAGCTTCAAAGTCTTCCGCTCCTCCGCCTACAATAATCTCTGCCTACAGTAATAAATTCAGGTCGCATTGAATTTAAAACCTAACTCTCTGCAAACCTAACTCGCTGTAAAAAATTGTTGTGCTTTAAACTTTTATTAAATCACGGTAGTGGTCGAAACGCGTTTCAACGTCATCGCGTGAAATCGAAAACAGTTTGTCTAGCGAATAGCCTTCAACCGCAAACGAGCCTAAAACGTTCGCGTACACTACGGCCTCCTTCAAAACGCTTTCACTCACGCGCCCGTCTCGCGTAAGCCGCCGGGCTAAGTGTCCAACGAAACCGCCGGCGTAAGAATCGCCTGCACCAGTCGGGTCAACCACGTTTTCAAGCGGGTACGCCGGAAACGGGTACACCTCCTGCCCGTGAAACAAAATGCTTCCATGCTCACCTTTTTTAATCAAAACAATTTCAGGACCCATTCCCGCGATTTTTTTTCCCGCAGTTACTAGGTTTAGAGTTTGCGTAAGCATTCTAGCTTCAACGTCATTCAACACGACGCCGTCAACGCGCTTGACTACTTCAAGCAAGTTACGCAAGTCATTCTCGATATAGTAATCTATAGTGTCCATGAGCGTCATCTTCGCGTCTACCTGCTGCAAGACGCACAACTGCGTTTCAGGCGCGTTCGTCGCGAGAAAAAGAACGTCAACTTTCTTGAAGGAAGCCGGCACAACCGGCTTAAAGTTAGCGAGCACGTTCAACCGCAGTTTGTTCGTCTTCCTGTCATGTAAGTCGTAGTCGAAGCTCGAGTCGAAAAAAAGCGTTTCGCCTTTCACGCGCTGGACGCCGGCCAAGTCAACGCCCTTCTCCGCAAGCAGCGTCCAGTACTCGAGGGGGAAATCTTCTCCCACCGCGCTGACTACCCCAACCCGGTCGAAAAAGCTCGCGCTAACTGAAAAATAACTAGCGCTTCCGCCGAGAACGCGTTCTACAGTGCGGAATGGCGTGCGCGTCGTGTCCAATGCAATGCTTCCAGTACAAATAATCATTTGGAAAACTGAAAAAATTCAAGTGTATTTGTTAGTAATCCACACTTTTTTTCTTTTTGCAGACTTCGAATGCAATTTACTCTTGATTTTCTTTTTCAAGCGCGCTTCGAGAATGCGTCTCCTGCGCGCTTTGCTTTTGATGCCCATCACGAATGCCACCAGCAAGTTTGTGTTTTTGAGTAAAGAAAAAGTTTTTGTTAAATATTTAAAAGAGCTTGTGAATGTCTTCGTCGGACTCGCTTCCACCCTCCAAGAAGGAAGGCGACTCTGGTTCAGCTTCGCCGCTTTCGCTTGGCTGTTCGAACATACTCATTCCCGCGCTCACGCGCTCTTCAGGCTTGGCGGCTTCAATCCCGTGAACAATCGAAATTATTTCAAGGATGCACGCAGCGATTTTTTGTTCTGCAACGCGAGCGAGTTGTTCTTCACTCCGCCACTCGCTATCTAAGACAACGCAGAAAAAAACGAATTTGCCAAAATCAACTTCGACATCAATAATTTTTTCTTGCACTAGCGCAAGAACGTCTTTATCTTCTTCAGCGTTCGCTTGAATGAAGCATAAGACCGCGTCAACGCCTTGCTCTGCAAAAAGTTTTTTCGCGCACACTGGAATCTTCAAGAATTCAGGGGCAGAGAGACGCGCTAGTTCAACGTTCGCTTGTTGCTCGCTTTCCTTCACCGCAACTTCAAAGCCGTTGAACTTGTTGCTGGCAACGTCGAGAAAACCGATTTTCATGACGATACATTACGTTAAACGCTTATTAAAAACGTTGCAGGCGGGCGCCTGTGCCCTGGATTTTAGCATCCTTTAAGACTTTTATAATTGCAAATATCTATTTTATCGCCTACGGCTAGAATGGTTTTGTTGCCTTCCCTCCAAAGAGCAAAGTCGAACATGTATGGTTTATCAATTTCTAGAACATCGCCGTGAAGCCATTGGCTTTCAATTAGAAATCCTTTCACTTCGCTAACGCGGATGCCGTAATCCGCCGCGTATTTAGTGAGGTTGTAAGAACCAGGATTCAACCCGATGCGGTACACCCTGCTTTCGCTCGAATTTGAAGTGAAGTCGGCAGTCATCAACTTGAAAACGCCATTTTCAATCCCCAGTGGAAGAGCATTTTCATTTTCTATAAGGCACGCGAGATTCTCATCTATAGCTTGGATGTAATACTCTCTCAAATTCACGAAGTCTAACAACACTTTACTCTCGTGACACTTGCGTCTTTCTCGCATTTCTTCCAACATCCCTCCAGGCATCCGGCATCCTTCATGGTCTAGCAAGGCCAGTCCGAGAAGGATGGAATTAGCTCTTTTTATTTTTTCCCAACTTTTTCCAAAACTTTCAGCAATCGAACCGCACTTGGGATTAAGTTTGCTCACGCAGCTTTGATCGTCAAGTTCGCCGCAAAATAGTCTCGCAATCTTTTTTTGACATTCTAGAAACGGCTCTTCAGCTTTCTTCGAACAATAATCAAAAGCTTCTCCCTCAAAGCCTGTCGCATTAAGACATTCTCTAAAAAGTCTTAGATTAGTATGCGATAGGACTGCGCGACAATCATCCAGAGCAGCGGCTAACCAGACGTTCGTAGTTTTAACTGCTTGTAATTCAATCGAATAAATCAATGCTGTTCTTAACGCCACGCTGGGGTCGGCCACCTCTTTCTTGAATGCTTCGCCCTTCTGCCACAAGAAACCCGTGAAAACAACGACTACCGCCAAAACCGCAATTATAGCCAGAGTAATGACCTTCTTTTTAATAAATTTAGTAAAACGCATTACTACCGTCAACCAACTAAAGAAAAAGTCTTCTTTTAATGGTTTCTACCATCTAAACGTATTCTCAGAAGCATATTCTCAGAAGCATATTCTCAGAAGAGTATTCTTAGAAGCGTATTCTCAGATTATCGCAAGTTTCTGCCGCAAGTTTCTGCCGATTTTTTTCGAACGCTGAAAGCGCGAAGTCCAAATCTTCGCGCGTCAACGCGGCGTTCACCATCATGCGAACTCGCGCCTTGTCCTGCGCCACCATCAGAAACACTATCAGAAGAGCGAAAACACCTTCGGAAGAGCGAAAACCCTCGGCGCGAGCGCAGTGCACGCGGCCGATGTCAAGCCCTACTGTTTGGAAACGGCGAAGAAAATGGGTGCAACCTGGTCGTTAACGCGCGCGAGAGCGACGCGGTTTCCGAAATAATTCACGCGAACGGAGGTCGGAAGGTCGACGTTTTCGTTGAAGTGAGCGGAAACCCGCAAGCATTCCAACAAGGCTTTAAAGCGCTGCGCGCTGGCGGCCGCGCGTCGATACTCGGGGTTTTTGCAAAGCCTGTAGAGATCGACGTGACGAATGACATCGTGTTCAAAGCAGCCCGCGTTTACGGCGTTGACGGCAGGAAGATGTTCGAAACGTGGTTTCAAGCGCGCGAGTTCCTCCGCAAAGGATTCGTTGACCTGCGGAAGATAATCACGCACAAGCCGCTCTCCGAGTTCGACAAGGCCATGCAGCTGATGAAAAGCGGCGACTGCGGAAAAATCGTGTTAACCCCGCCGCAATAACCCGATTCTTGCTTTTATCTTTATTTTGCTTTCTTCGCTTCCAAAGCATACTTCTCGAGAACCGCGATTCTCTCTTCCAACGGCGGGTGCGTGCTGAACAAGTTTGAAAAAAGCTTGCCACTCAACGGATTCGCGAAGTAAAGATGCGAAATGGCTTCACTCGCGCCTTCTATTCTCGCTGCTTCGCCTTCGCTTCGCGCGAGCTTGCGTAACGCGTTCAACAGCCCGTCAGGGTAACGCGTGAGCATCACGCCGCTCACGTCAGCAAGCGCTTCACGCCTGCGTGACAACGCGGCTTTAATGAGTTGCGCGAAAATCGGGGAGAGGACGAGTAACGCGATGCCGGCGATTACTAGCACTGCGGAACCTTTCCCTTCCTCGCGGTCTTGCCCGCGGCCGCCGTAAAAAGACGCGCGGAAAATAAGGTCGGCGAGAATAATGATGAATCCAGCCATTACGGCAGCAATGGTTGCGAGTCGAATGTCGTAATTCTTGACGTGCGCTATCTCGTGCGCGATTACGCCTTCGAGCTCGGCGCGGTTGAGTTTCTTTAACGCGCCAGTAGTGACCGCGACTGCCGCGTGCTTTGGGTCGCGCCCTGTCGCAAGCGCGTTTATCGCATCGTCTTCAATCACGTAAACGCGGGGTTTCGGAATTCCAGCGGCAATCGCTAAGCCTTCAACAGTGTTTACGAGGAAAGCGTGTTCGCGTTCGTCAGCAGGCCGCGCGCGCGCTAAACTCAAAACGATTTTGTCACTCTCGTAATACGCGATGAAGCTAGTCGCCACAGCGATTATGAAAGCGATAACGCTTAAACTCAAGCCAGTGGCGCCACTCAACAGGAAGGCAGCAAAGTAGACGATTAGCCCAACTAGCGCGAAGAACAATGCGGCCAGCAAGTAAGTCTTGAACTTGTTGGAAGCGATTTCGCCGTATAAAGACACGCCGACCACCTTTTGCTGAAAGAAAAAATTAAAGAAGAATAAAGGGAATTAGAATTTGACTTTAACTGGCGCGCGTTCGCTTGCCGGCGCTTCAAAAAACTCTTTCTTCGTGAAGCCGAACGCGTTAGCGAAAACGTTGCCCGGAAAAGTCTGGATTGCGATGTTGTATTCTTGCACTGAATCGTTGTAAAACTGGCGCGCGTACGCGATCTTGTTTTCGGTTCCTTCAAGTTGTTCTTGAAGTAGTTTAAAGTTTTCGTTCGCTTTCAACTGCGGGTAGTTTTCTGCAACTGCGAAAAGTGTTTTAAGAGCGTCTGAAATCATGTTGCTAGCGCGAGCTTGCTCGCGCACGGTTTTCGCGCTTGCCATGGCGGCGCGGGCCTTCGTTATTTCAGTAAGTACTTCCCGCTCGTGCTTCATGTAACCTTTAACTGTTTCAACGAGGTTCGGAATCAAGTCAAACCTTCGCTTGAGCTGCACGTCAATCTGCGACCAAGCATTTTCAACGCGATTGCGCAGCGAAACCAAGTTGTTGTAAATAAGCACTACCGCCAACACGATTACTACTATCACTCCAAGCAAAACCCATTCAATCACTTCAAAAACCTCCCAAAAACAATTTTTTAGTAATTATTTTTTTTAGTAATTTTTAGTAACCAAATTATAGGAACACGCTGCTTAAAAAATCAATCGTTTTAAAAGGGGTTGCTCTCTAATTAATTTTGTTGCCTTTCAGTGTTACGTAAATTGGGGGAAGTAATTCGCTTTGAAGAAAAATTTTATTAAAAAAGGGCAGGGAACTTTCGAGTACGTATTGCTGCTTGCGGGCGTGTTGCTCGTAGTAGTACTCGCTATTGTGTTGTTGCGCGGCAGCGTTTTCGGCGCAGGCGCGAAAGACATTCAACTGCAAGCTTGCGCGCGCGAACTAGCTCAAAAACCTGATTGTTACGGAGTTTCTGGAAATATCGAGTTAGGAAATAATTTGCCTAGCCCGTTGCCTCAAGCTTGTCAAGCTTACAAAGATGCTTTCAATCCCAAGCAGTTTGCGACTTGCGGCGACGTGTTCAGCGGAATAATTTCCCAGCAAGGCGCTGGAACATTTCCGCAAGGCACTGGAACGCCTCAGCAAGGCGTGGAAATAACTGCGGGCGGTGAAGACAACAAGACTAGCGTTAGCGGAATAATTGCCTCTTCTCAATCATTCCCGATTAAATTCTCGATTAAATTCTCGCCGGGCTGGAACCTGATTTCAATTCCAATCGCGTTTTCAAAAACCATAGTTTGCCCGGCGTTCCCTTGCCCACCAAAACTATTAATCAACGTCGAGTCTACAACATGCGACAAGAACGCCGTAAACGTCTGGCGTTTTGATTCAACGCGTCAAGAGTATTCAAAAATCGATTTGTTGAAACGCTTTGTTGAAGTAGACGCTCAAGAAGCTTACTGGGTTTTCTCTGACGCCGCATGCGAAGCGACGTTCAACGGCAATGCGCCGACGACGCTAAGCGAGTGGACTCTTCACGCAGGTTGGAACTTGGTTGCTTCACCAAACTCGCAAACGCTTTTCGACTCTATCAAAGGCGACTGCACCATCGAAAGCGGACCGTGGACTTGGGATTACGCAGCGCTTGATTACGTAGAATCACCCTCACTTTACCCTGGGTCAGGGTACTTCGTGAAAGTAACTCGCGATTGCGTTCTCGCAAGCGCGCCTGCACCTGCCGGCGGAACGCCGCTGGAAACCACTGCGCCCGGCGGCGTGGAAACGCCAGCCCCAACAAAACCTGTTTCAACAACTCCGCTGCCACCCGGCTTTCCGCCAGCTTAAAAAAATCTTTAAAAACTTTTCTTTAACGACTCACACCTGAATGTGTAAGCATTCGGTAAGACGCCAGTTTTTGTCGGCGGGATTGTTATCCTCTCGCACGTTAACGCGCGGCCGCTACAAAAAACAAAAAAAGAAAAACGAAAAAAAACAAAAAAAGAAAAACAAGAAAAAAATTAAAATAATAAAATAAAATAATAAAATAAAAAATAAAATAATAAAATGCTGGGCTCAAAAAAGAGGCTTGTTACGATTTTTTTTCACGACCGCATCCGCGATCGAACTCGCGGGGTTTCTCAACCAAACGCATTAAAAAATTTTACCAACCACCGAGCTTTGATTGGCTGCCCTTCAATTTGATGTCGTCTTTCCCCACGCCTAACGCGCCGAGAATCTTGAGAACCGCAGGCAATACTTGGTTGTTCACGTAGTAATCAGCGTCGTAATCGCCGGGTTTCACTTGCTTTGCGAGAACAGCTTTTTCAGAAATGCTTTTGCCTTGCCGCGTTATGACGTAACCGACAACCGCTCCTTCAGGCACTACGAGGCCCGCCTTGCGCGCCTTGAGCACCGCGCTTAACTCGGGGCTCTTGACTTCGTAAGCGCCAGTGCTCTTCTGCAACTGCGTGTAAATCACGCAGTCTTCCAGCGGCGTTTCACCGCTCTTCAGCCGCGCGACGACGTCCCGCACGTAGTCGATCGCTTTCTGCACGTTGCCTTCCTTCAACAAAATCTCGAGGACCGTGCGTTGCGTGTGTCGCGCGACTCGCGACCAATCGCGGCGCACGAGCTCGAAACCGCGAATCTTGATTCTGCCTTCAGCGTCGATTAACGCGTACTTTTTTTTCGCTCCCTTCTCCGCCTCTTGTTTTTTCGAGACGAAAATCCCGCGAGGATAAAACCCTTCTAGTTCGAGTTCCATTTTTTCTGGGAGTTCCTCGTTTATGCGCTTCTGGAATTCTTTTAGTTTTTCTTCTTCGCCTGGTTTGAAAAGAATCATGACGGAATCGGTGTCCCCGTACAGTACTCGAAAGCCTTCTTCCTCGGCTTTCCGCATAGTTTCTTGAATGTAGTGTCTCGCCCACGCAGTCGTCGACTCGCCCGCAGCGCGCGAGTACCAACGGAAGTGCGGGTGCAGCGTCAAGCCATACACCGAATTCGCGAAAATCTTTAAGCCCCACTGCCGCGCGTAAAGCAATTCGTACTCTCGAGAATCGCGCGGCGCGTTTTTTAAAGCGCTTTTGACTTTAATGCGTTCGCTTAAAATAGCATCAAGAACTTGTGGTATTATTCCCTTGTTTTTTGCGCAGAACTTGTGTCCCTGCGGCGAGACGAATGCTTCCTCACGCGAACAACAATCGCAATTGAGGGTGCTCGCATCCACGTTGTGTGAAATGATGATGCTTGGATACAAGCTGCGAAAGTCAAAAACCGCGATATTGTTATAGACGCCTGGAAACGGCATTTTCACGAAAGCGCCTTGAATCGGCTCGCGTTCTCTAGCTGCAACTTCAGCGTCACTCGGCTTGTTTGGTACCAGTTCGCCGCGTTCGAACGCTTTGCGTAAGAGCAGGGATTCGACGAGTTGGCTTGAAGTCGCGCGTGACACGTCGAACAACGTCATGTGCAGCAACTTGCTTAATTCAGTTTGCAGGTAAAGAAAGTGTTTTGCGAGTTCGAGGCACGCTCGCGCGTCTGTAACGCAGTACTCGGCTAGAAAGTCGAGTTGTTTTTCGTCGCCGGAATCCCAAACACGCCACGTTTGTGCAGCATCAAACTCTAACTTTTTTCCGCCGAGCACTTCCGCGTAAACTTTTTCGAGCGTTAGGTTGGGGACTTTGATTGTTCCAGTAAAATCCATGAATGCAGCGACCGGCAAAACGTCGTAATGCACGCGCCCGCCTATTTCCGAGACAACACGCATCCCGATGCGCTTCGTCTTGACTGGCAAGCGGTCGCGCCCCAAGCGAAAATCGGCTTTCAGTTGTTTCGCGCGTTCCTGCAAGTAAGGCAAGTCGAACGAATCACCGTTGTAAGTGCACAGCAAGTCGACGTGTTTTTCGCGGAGAAGCCTGCAAAAAGCTTCAAGCATTTCTTTTTCGTTCGCGAAAGTCTTAACGAAGGGCTTGGAAAACTTTTTTTGGAAAGAGTAAACTCCTTCAATTCCCTCGCCAGCGTAGCCGATCATCAAGCACGCGTCTTTCGAGGGATTAGGGATAACGTTTGGGTTGTAGGTTTCTATATCTAGCGACATGACTTTAAATTCTACTGTTTTTCCAGCTTCGTCCTCTCCGCAAGGCCGCACTTCAAGCGCGTTCAACCCACTGCGTTTGACTTCAACAAGCCCGCACGGCGAGAGCCTCTTGTCGATGATATACCTTTTATAAAAAGGAATGTCTGCTTCGAAGACTGTTCCAAAGCGCGTGCTTTCTTCACGCAGTTTTGGAATGTGTCCCGGGTGGAACGCGATTACTTTCAGCAAGCGCACCGGCTTAAACTTGAATTTACGCATTGTTTCTTCAACCCGCTTGACGGAAATTTTCTCGCCGCGTTCTAAAACCTGGAGTTTCTCAAGCGATTGTTTAATGAAAGCGAAATCGCCGCGAGGCAAGACGTAATAGTATGGTTCAAACGTTTGGTCGTAAACGCGGAACGTCTTCCCGCTTTTCTCGCTCTGCAGCATCAAGCGAATCGCCGGCTTGCCTTTGAGTTCTACGAAGTCTACGTCAAGCAAAAACGCTTTCTCGAAACCAGCGTCATCTTCAACCTCAACCAAAGCCTAGAAACACCTTCAAAAAACCCAGAATAAGTTGGAAACGCTTTTCCTCCTTAAAGCTTTTAAACGCTCGTTTAATAAAACACTTGCTATTAATTTTCTTGATTTAATAAAATTTTAATAAAATTCAATCAAAAAAACGATTCAATCAAAAAAACGGTGGTGTTTTAATGCCAGCGCAAAGGCCGGTTCGCGGAAAACCAGGCGTTATAGACGTTTCAGCTGAAGTGCGCGCGCTAGCTTCGAAAATCGATTTGCTGGTGCAAGGATTCAAGAACCTCGAGAAAAACCAGGAAGTAATTGGCAGAACGCTCGTCGCATTCAACGAACGCTTGAAGAAAGTTGAAGCAGGCGGCGGCGCTGGCGGCGGAGGCGCAAGCGCGATGGCGCTCGAAAAGCTGCGGGGAGACTTGGAGGCGATGCGCGGCGAACTAGCTTCGAAAACAGAACTACAGGAAGTCAAATTCATTCTAGAGCAAATCAACCCACTTGAATTCGCGAGAGTAGACCAAGTGAAAGAATTCGTGCGAGACGAAATAGCCAAACAACTCGAAGGCAAACAAACCGAGGGAAAGAAAAACAAGAAGTAAAACAAAAACAAGTAGGCAAACAAAACAGTTAAGCAAAGCGTACTCAAAAGCAAAGCGTACTCAAGCGCTAATCTTATTTTCGCGTTTCTTATTCGAGCGCTTCGACTAGTTCATGCAAAAACTTTTCAGGCTCGCGCGCCTTCACGAAAGCACTCGCGAGCAACACGCCCTCTGCACCCAACTGCGCTGCCGCGCGAACGTCGTCAAGGTTGCTCACGCCAGCGCCAACAAAAAACAAGACGCTCGAATTCACGTTTTTGACTTCAACCAACGCGTTCTTCACAACCTCGGGCCGCGCGGTGCTCACGCTCACGCCCGTTCCTATAAGCTCGGGCGGCTCGACAGCGACAGCCCAAGGCGCGAAGCGAGCGAGCTCGCGTGACTCGCGCGGCGACTCCGCGCAAACAAGCGTCTTCAGTTCAAGCGCTCGCGCGCGTTCAACTGTTTTTTGAATAACGTCACGCGTCAAGCGTTTTTCTGAATGGTTGACGAAAACGCCTCGCACACCAGCAGCGCGCACGGCCTCAAGCGGCACGCTGCCCGTATGTTGTCCAGCTTCAAGCGCATCCGCATGCTGCGCAAACACCATAAAGTTTTTCGCGTGAAATTCCGGATTGTGTGCGATTGCGTGCAAGTCGGGTGTTGCCGGCGCTGCAATTACGAGAACGTGTGGATTGGCGACCGCAACGCCGTGAGCAGCCCGCGCGAGGCGCAATGCGTGTTCGCCTAACGCTTGCGGAAACGTCTTGAAATTCAGTGCAATGGTTTTCGCGGAACCCATTTAAAACCCGTTTTTTTAAACCCGTTTTTTTTAAACCCGTTTTTTAAGCGACTCATTTTTTTAGGCGATTATTAATTATTTTTAGGCGTTATTTTATTTTAGGCGGTTACTATAATTTTCTTTTTTACTTGCTTCTTTTTTCGCTTTTTTTTTGTTTTTCTTCACTTCTTTTTTTCGTTTTTGTTCTTTCTTTTCTTGAATGTTTCAAAACATTGTTTCGAACAAAAATAATGCGTTTTCCCTATTTTTTCGAGCTTGAATTTTGCGGTCGCGGGGTCGACAATCATTCCGCAAACCGGGTCTTTAACAAGCACGCTTTTCTTCGTTTCCTTTTTTTCAGAAATGCTGGCTTTCAG
>JBBIMI010000014.1:0-21139 GCA_037444485.1 Microcaldota archaeon | reverse complement strand
ATACTTCGTTACCTCCGGCGGCGCAACATCCGCGCCGCTAGAGGTAATTACGCGTTCAAAAAAAATTAGTGGCTGATTCATCCGTTGCCTTGAAGGACAACGGATTTCTCAGCCAAAGGGATTAATAGACGAAGAAATAGATGGAGACTAAAAAAATAAAGAAATAGATGGAGACTAAAACTAGTTCGGTGTTCGCATGAATATAATTCAATTGTTTCTGTTGCTCGGCTTGATAATCTTCCTAGGTTTTTTCAGCCTGATTTTCTTTAACCGAACTAAAATTCCCGACGTGCTGATACTCCTCGTTTTCGGAATGCTGCTCGGCCCAGTGTTGAACGTGATAGACCCGGCGCCGTTCACCGCGTTCGCTTCCCTCGTAGGCTCGCTTGCCTTAATCATAATATTGTTTGACAGCGGTTTGGACTTAAACTTGTTTAAAGTTTTGACGGGCCTGTGGAAAACAACCGCTTTCACTGTCCTCGTCTTTGCTTTGAGCGCGGCCGGCGTGGCGTTTCTCTTGTCCTACGCCTTCTCCTGGAATTTCATGCAAGCGCTATTGCTTGGAGTGGTCGTAAGCGGAACCAGCAGCGCGACTGTACTGACGATAGTCTCGCGCTTGAACGTAAGCGAAGAAACTAAAATCTTGTTGGGCTTGGAGTCGATAATCAACGATGTTTTAACAATCGTTTCCGCGATTACGATAATTCAAGTCATTCAACTGGGTTCCGTTGACTTGAGCGTCGCCGCAAACGCGATTGTAGGCGCTTTTTCCATCGCTGCGGTAGTCGGGTTCGTCGCGGGATTGTTTTGGGTTATCATTCTCCGCAAGTTTTACGGAAAGCCGCTCGGCTACATGGTTACGCTCGCAATGCTTTTCATCCTCTACGCGTTGGTTGAGGCGGTGAAGGGAAGCGGCGCAGTTTCCGCACTCGTGTTTGGGCTCGTTCTCGGCAACTCCGTAGAGCTAGCCAAAATGCTGCGAATGCAAGGCGAGTTTGAAGTCGACAAGAGCATTAAAGTCGTCCAGAGGGAAATAACTTTCTTCGTGAGAACGTTCTTCTTCGTGTTTCTCGGCGTAATCTTCAACACAGCAGCCCTCAAGCAACACATCATCGTAATCGCGGGAGCGTCGACCGCGGTGCTTTTGCTGGCGAGAATCGCGTCTACGAAGCTAGTCGGCTTTTTCGATGCGAACGTGAAGAAATACGCGCTGGTCATTGCCACGCTGTTTCCACGCGGCCTCGCCGCTTCGGTTCTCGCTTTCATGCCGGCCGCTTACGGAATTCAGGTTTCCTTTTTCGTGGAGGTGGCCTTCCTGGTGATACTGTTTACTAACGTCATCGCGATGGTCGGCGCTTTCGCTTTCGAACAAGGAAACAAGAAGAAAAGCCAACAAAAGCAGGCTCCTGCAGCCGCGCCTGCTGCAGCTGTCGAGAATTTGAAGCGGCCTAGAATAATTTACAGCTAGTTTGAAATAAATCGAGTATAAATCGAGTGAGTGGTCAAACTAAATGGAAGTCTTGTCTAGCATCGATTTCCAAATCAGCCTCTTGTTGTTCGTCTCGTTGATAGGGTACTTCATCGCAACGCGCTTCGGTCAAAGCGCTGTCATTGGCGAGATTCTCGTCGGCTTGCTTATGGGTCCAAGCGTGCTGGGACTAATTACTTACACGGACTTCGTGAGTGCTCTCGCCGGAATGGGTGCTGTCTTTCTGCTGTTCGTGGTCGGCCTCGAAACGAAGTTCAAGGAAGTTTACACGCTCAAGTCTTTCGTAATCGCTTTTTTCGGCGTCGTCGTGCCTTGGACCGGCGGTTTTCTCGCCGCGAGTTTTTTTAAGTACAACTTTGTGACGAGCTTGTTCGCTGGAACCGCGCTCACGGCGACGAGCATCGCGATCACCGCGCAGGTTTTGAAGGAATTGGGAAAACTGAAAACGCCGGCCGCGAAAGCAATCGTTGGTGCCGCAGTTGTAGACGATGTGCTCAGCTTACTCGCTTTGAGTTTGGCGAGCGACGTAGCGGCCGCAAGCATTTCTTACCAAGCCATTTTCTTGACTTCGGTAAAGGCAGTGGCTTTTCTAGTCGTAGCAACCCTCTTCGGAAGCAAAATAATTGCCGTTGCGTTAGAGCGTTGGAACAAGTACGCGGAACGCCATGCGATACCTCAGTCAACGTTCCTGGCTGCAATAGGATTCGCGTTCGCTTACGCGACAATCGCTGAACTCGTTGGGTTGAGCGCGATTGTAGGCGCTTTCATTGCAGGCGTTTCGCTTGAGAGCGTGCGCATTAAAAGCTACCGCGAGGGTGCAGCGTTCCTCGAGCAAGTGTTCGCAGCGATTTTCTTCGTTTCGCTTGGCGTGTTAGTCAACGTGAATGCGGCGCTTGGAGCTTGGTTGTTGGTGATTGTTTTAACCCTCACCGCAATTTTAACGAAGCTTATCGGGTGTTGGCTTCCAGCGCGCGCTCTCGGATTTTCAAGCAAGGACGCGCTTGTCATCGGCGTTGGAATGGTACCGCGAGGCGAAGTTGCAATGATCGTCGCGCTCATTGGTTTGAACGCTGGCTTTGTCGGACAGGACGTGTACTCGAGCGTGTTGTTGATGGCGTTGCTGACGACTATCGCTACTCCCTTATGGCTGAAAAAACTTTTTGGAAAAAAAGATAAAGAATAGTTGAAAAAAAACTGGAAAAGTGGGAAAAAGGAAAAAAAGTGGGGAAAAGCGCAAGAAAAAAAGAAAAAATTAATGACGAGTTAATGCAATCTTTTCTTGTCAAACGCTTGTTTTCGCTTATTTTCGCTTGTTTTCGCATGGTTTTAGCTGCTTTTGGCGGCTTTTGCTCGCCGAAAAAATTTGTTTAACGCTGCGGAAGCAGTGAAACTAAGAAAACTAAACAATAGAACTAAACAATAATTCAACCAAGCTTTTCTTTATTTCATTGTGCGTAACGTGCTCGCATATTGTTTGCGCTTGCCTTTCTTGCGCTTGTTTTTTCTCGCTTTTTCTTTCACGCGGCGAGTACTTAAATTCATTCCAACGCAAGTTTTCAAAGTATTTGAATTCTTCTTGAAACTTCTTGAGTTCTTGTTTTTTCGGCACGCGCAATAATGCTTCTTTTAGCCACAAGCCTGTCTTCAAGTGAGGGTTCAACAACTGCAAGTGCTTTTCATTTAATTTGTTTGACTTCGCGAAAGAACGTGTTGAGGTTCCCCAGAGTTTTTTCTGTTCAGTTAATTCAAGCAATCGCGTGTAAGCGCCGAAAGCTTTTTCTGAAACGCTTAACCTGTGTTCGTTAGCGAAATGCTCGAAGTTCTCTAAAATTATTTTTTTTGCTAGAATAAAAGGAACGTAATCACGCGTTTCCTTAGGCAGTTCTTTGGCAATCGCGTGCCAGGATAGAGGTGAGCCTTTTTCTTCAAGCGTTTTCAGTATTGCCTTGTCAACATTAGCGCGGCCAGCGTTGTAAGCAGCCAACGCGAAAAACACGGCGTACGGGTCGCGTCCAATCCCGTTTAAAAGTTTTTGGCGTTGTTCTTCTTCCAAATAATTGCGTTGAGCATAGTAATCAATCAAGCCCCTCAAGTGGCTGGCTGCAGCTGCAAGCGATTTGTCCGGGTCGAAACGCTCGTCTCCCACCTCCCTAAATAAATTTTTCTTGCTTGAAACGAGTTGCTTGAGTTGGTAAAGCCCGTATTCAGCGCCTGTTTCCGGCATGAATTGCGCTAATCCTCTTGCGCCAGCTCGTGATTCAGCTGTTACTGCTCCGCGTGATTCGTGCGCTACTAACGCGAACAACAATGACGGGTCCACTTTCTTTTCAAGCGCGTGTTTTGCTATAAAATCGTAAAACCAGGCAGTGCGTTCAAACGCGATTTTGTTGTAAGTAGGGTTTTTTAAAACGTTTTGAAGCGCGTTCTCTACTAGCGTTACTGAAGGCTCTAAGTGAGTGAATTCTGGTTTTTTGCTTGAGCGCGCGGGCGTGAACGTTGTTTGCTCTATCTCCCGCGTTTTCCAGTCAATAAATTTCTTGAAACCTAATCCAGCGAGCACGGCCGCGCCGAAAACGAGGGGCGCTCGCTTGAGAAAAGCCCTGCGCGACTCGCTGAATTTCTTGACCGGCACTCCTGAAGACGCTGCAGGCTTTCCTTTTTCTTTTTTCTCTTCGATTTCTTTCTTCTTTCCAAACAAGGGTTTAGGTATTCTTATTCGCACTCCAACGTACTTTGGTTTCTTCAAATTATTTTCGCCCACTTTAACGCCAGCCACCCGCCGACGCCTAAAATAATGAAGTTGTCGAAACTCAGCAAGCCAAACATTACTAACGCTATCAGGAAGACTGCAAAGAAATTGAGTACAGGCGAGTCGAAGCCAAACACTGAAGAAACGTCTGGAGCTAAAACACCCATTTACAACACCGAGTAATTATTTACGCTGCTTATTATTGTTCGTATTATTGAGTAATTATTATTGAGTAATTATTTACGCTGCTTATTATTGTTCGTATTATTGTTCGTATTATTGTTCGTATTATTGTTGTATACTGCTTTTTTGTATACTGCTTTTATTATTGTTTCACCTTGATTTAAATTTATTGAGTCTTGCAGCAGGCGCCAGGCGGGCAACGCAAGCAGTGCAGCAGCGCCTATACAGCCAGCCCCTGCAGCGCAGGCGAGGCAGGCAGCGCAGGCGGCTTGGGCATAAAAAGAGCATAAAATTTATATTGCTGCACGCGTTTAATCAAGAACGTGAGAGTAGTAGTTCTTGGAACCGGCGATTTAACTAAAATCCCGCGGTTCACTAAAATTTCGGAAAAACAATTACGCGAACTCGTTGATGAAGTGGCGCGTTTGCTCGCGGAAAAAGGCTGCGAGCTCGTCATCATTCCGGACAGAGGAATTCCAAGCGAAGTCGCGCGAGTTTACAAGCAGAACGGCGGCAAACGCGTTTGGGGCGTCGTGCCCACTAAAGACAAGGTTTACGGCGTGAAACACATTCAACCATACTTGCATTTGCTTGACAAACGCATTAAAGTCGATTCATGGTATGACGCTGACGGCACTATAGCAGCTTCAGGCAGCGTTTGCGTGGTTTTCGGCATGTCACCCGGAATAATGCGCGAATTCGCCGCGTTGAAATACCACTACCGTTATTTAGGCAATAAAACGAAAGTAATTTGGTTTAAAAACACTATTTCAGCGCCCATCGCGCGAGAAATTACTGAAGAAATTCCGGTTATCTACGTCGATTCAATTGAAGAGTTGGCGAAACTCATTTAAATACGTGTTCTCGCGCGTGCGGCATAGAAAGTTTTTTTAACGTAAAAGTTTTTTTAACCTCTCGCGGTTTGTTATTCTTCGTTTTGCAAACCTTCGTTCCACAAACACTACGTTTTTGTTTTTTTAACATTTTTGTTTTTTTAACGTTTTTGTTTTTTTCAATCAAGCGTCAGGGGTTTTGGGTTTGCCTAAATTTGTTTTCGTGACGGGCGGCGTGCTGTCGTCGCTAGGGAAAGGCATCCTCGTTTCTTCAATAGCAAAGTTGTTGAAGTCAGCTGGCGTGCGCGCCAACGCGATGAAGATAGACCCTTACTTGAATTGCGACGCTGGCACGCTTAACCCCTTCGAGCACGGTGAAGTCTTCGTCACGCGCGACGGCTTCGAGTGCGACCTCGACGTCGGCAATTACGAGCGTTTCTTGAACGAGTTCGCATGCCGCGAGCAAAACCTAATGATGGGCACAGTATACCGCGCGGTCCTCGAAAAGGAAAGGCGCGGCGAGTTCCTCGGAAAAACCATTCAATTAATTCCCCACGTCACGAACGAAGTGAAAAACCGCATTCGCTTGACAGCGCAAAAAACAGCAAGCGAAGTGCTCGTAGTAGAAATAGGCGGCACTGTCGGCGACATAGAAAGCGAAATCGTTCTTGAAGCGATTCGCCAAATGCGTTTCGAAGAAACGCCTGGCAACGTTGCAAACGTGCACTTGGCGCTTGTTCCCACGATCCTGACAGGCGAACAAAAAACGAAGCCAATACAACACAGCGTTCGCGCGCTGTTGGCGCGCGGAATCGCGCCCGATTTCGTGGTCGCGCGCTGCGAAAAACCGTTAAGCGATTCGGTGCGCGCGAAAATCGCGTTGTTCTGCAACGTTGAAAAAGCGAACGTATTCGATTCGCCGAACGTTGAAAACGTTTACGAACTGCCGTTGCTGCTCAGCGCGCAAGGTTTTTCGAACGCGTTGTGCGCCAAGCTCGGGCTCACTGAAGGCGAGAGGGACTTGAACGAGTGGCGTTCGCTTCTCGCGCGGTGGAATAACGCGGAACGCGCCGTGAAAATAGGGGTTGTTGGAAAGTACGCGACCACGAAAGACACTTACTTGAGTGTTTTCGAGGCATTAAAGCACGCGGGAGTGCATAATGACGCGCGCGTGCACGCTGTTCTCGTTGATAGCGAGGAAATCGAGCAATCAGGAATCGGTTCCGGCGAGGGGCAAGCGGATTTGGAGTCGTTCGACGCGCTCGTTGTTCCAGGCGGCTTCGGAGGACGCGGTGTTGAAGGCATTATTTCAGCGATTCGATTCGCGCGCGAGAATGGAGTGCCTTACCTCGGATTGTGTTACGGAATGCAGTTGGCAGTCGTCGAATTCGCGCGAAACGTGTTGGGTTGGAGTGACGCCCACACTACTGAAATCGACGAGTCAACTACGCATCCAGTGATTGACTTGCTTCCCGAACAACGGGAAGTCACGCAGAAAGGCGGCACCATGCGTTTGGGCGCGCGAGACGTTTTACTCAAGCGCGGCACGCTAGTACACTCGCTTTACGGCCGGGACGTTGTTTCTAAACGCTTCCGCCACCGTTTTGAAGTGAATCCCGACTACGTTTCTGAACTCGAGGAAGCTGGCGTAGTGTTCTCGGGACGCGATCCAGAGAAGGAAATAATGAAGTTCATGGAATTAGAGGGGCACTTGTTCTTCGTAGGCACGCAAGCGCACCCAGAGTTCGACTCTCGCTTAGAAGAACCCGAGCCATTGTTTAAGGGACTCGTGCGAGCTGCAGTCGAAAAAAACGAGGAGAGGCAGGCTGGCGGTTACGCTGGCGCCAGCGACAAAAAGTATTACGGAATCGAAGTGATTTAAGGATTTAAAAACTGTTTTTCTTCGTGCGGGATGCGGCATTACTTCCGCGTCTACTCGTGCCTTAAGGCTTCAACCGGCTCGCGTTTCGCCGCGTTTCCTGCCCGTTACCGGGTTTTAAAGCAGTTTTTTAAGCAATAGTTTGAAAGCCACTGGCTTGCCGTTAATTAATTCTTCCGTCGCCTCTAAAACCTTGAATCCTTTTCCCTCGAAAAACTTTTCAGCTTCTTCCTTGTCTTTAAACGTGTTAAGCAACAACCGCGCTGAAGGGTAGTCTTCAAACGCTAGTTTTTCAGCGTTTTTCGAAACAAAAGCATTTAAGTCGCTGCCTAAACCCTTTTGTTCAAGGATTTTCTTCATTCCTTTTTTAACCATCCCCGCGTGTTGCAGCAAAACCAGCGCGAAACCGCCTTTCTCTAGGACGCGCAGCACTTCGCTTGCGGACTTGTCGATGTCCGTGTAATGCATCGTGAAAGAATCAATCAACAATTTCACTGAATTGCTTTTGATTGGAAGGCTTTCCGCAGAACCAATCAAAAAACTGTTTTCAGGCATTTTTTCGTGTTTGACCACGTCAACCCCTAAAGCGTTGAACGACTTGAGCCGTAGTGCTTTAACTAATTCGCCTTTACCGCAGCCAACGTCGAGAACAACGTCTTGCTTTCCAAAACCGCACAGTCTAGCCAATTCTTCAACCTCGCCCACAATTTTTTTGTGCAGCTGCGGAAAACCAATCGGCATACCCAAAACAGAAGTCCACGACCAACTTTTCTTCATTAACTCTAGCCTCTTCGATTCAGGAACAGAATTCAACGCCGAACGCAGTTTTGCAACGGTTTCCTTGCTTAAAATACTCAAACAAAAAACACCTCGCTACACTCTCGGTACACTCTTGCTACACTCTTGCTATACCCTTGCTATATTCTTGCTTCACGCGTTTTAAAAAACGCTTTCCGCCGCTTTAAAACACAAAAAATCAGCACTCAAGGTCTTCGTCAACGCGAACCCGCGCGCCACGCGCCGCGCAGTTGCGCCGCGCGCCTGCGCCGTGCGGCGCGTTCGGGAGCGCTCGGAACTCATAAGTTTGAGTCATCACTGTAAATTAGAGTGCACGCCGTTAGTTAATAATATTTCGGAAATCAAGCCACTCAAATCCAGTCGCGTTTGTGGAACGCGTAATAAGTTATTGCGCCTGTTGCAAGCATTGCCGCGAGCGCAGCGTAATAACCTAATTCGTGCCGTAATTCAGGCATGTTCAAAAAATTCATTCCATAGATTCCTGCGATGAGCGTTGGAATCATGATTATTACCGTCAACGCGGTGAGCTTCTTCATTATTTGGTTTAATTCGTTGGACGTCACCGCCAAGCGGTTGGAAATAGTGGTTTCGTAAATCGCTAGCGCGTCCGAAAGCATTTCCTTCTGCGAAGACAGCAAGTCGACTTGGTGCAGGTAGCTTTCGTAAACGTTTTCGAACAACTGCGTCAATTCGCTGTCCAGCACGAGCGGCGTCAAGCCGCTGCGGACTATGGAAACCATCCGCGCTGAAGCCCAAAAGCGCTTTCCCATCGCCGACAGGAATCGCTTGAAGTCCGTGATTTCACGCACTTTCACTGCGGTTCCGAACGAAGCCGCGCCAGCCTCCAACTCGGTGATCGAATCTTCCGTCTTCTGCAGGATTTCGTAATTGTCTTCCACGTCAGCATTCCAGAATTCGTACAACAACAGCGCCATGCTGCCGTAGTGCGAGTGCGTCTCGTGCGTTTTCAGCGAGTCGGAAAACTCCCTGCAAACGCGTTCGAAAAGCTTGTCGTAGTAAGCAGAACGCTCGGGAACCGCGGTAATCAAAGCGTTTTTAGTCAACGCGAACAACAAGTTTGTCGAACGCACTTCGTTGCCTTCAACGTAATAATCTGCGACAGTGAAAACCAAGGGCGTAGTCGAATAAGCTTGCGAGCGTTGCTCGCGCCCAAAACGCTTGAACAACTCGAGCGGAATTCCGAAGTCCTTGCTCAAACGCTTTTCTTCTCCAACCGAAAGCGCGTTGGCGTAGACCCACACGAAGTCCCTGCCTTTCGGTTTAGGGTACGCAATCCCCTCGCCGCGTTTTTGCCGACCTGCGACGGACGCGAAGTACTTCAGCATGAAACCAACCAAGAAAAAGAACGGAGAACTAGTTTAAAAACGCTTTTGCAAATCTTTTTCTTAAATTACGGGATTAATAAGCCGCCAGCATTCAGCGTAGCGTCCAGTTCTAGCTGTTTGGATTGTTTCTGTACGATAAACGATTCCGTCTTTCTCTAGAGCTCTCAAATGTGCACGGATTGCATTGGGCTTTCGTTCGAGCAAACTTGCGAGTTGCGTAACTGTTCTTGAGTTGTTTTCAAGCAACTCCTTAACTCGGTTTTTGCCTTCTCCCTTGCGGTATGAAGGTCCCCGATAGGCTTGAAAAGCAGTTTGAAACTTTTGTCGTTTGTCAGGGTGCAAGTGACAGAGGTTAAGATCCGCAATTACTTTCATATTAGTGTAGCCGGTTATATTGACTGCTTCTTTTCCAGCGCGAAGAGCATCTTTGCTTGGTTGAATTTCCAGCTTTTTAAATAGCTGATGTGCGTAGGTTCTATCTTCAGACTCCTTAGCAGCAAGAATAAGTTGACGTAAAGCGCCAGAGTAGTAAAAACAACCGTCTGCAGCTATCCAACCGCGTAAAAATGCGGCGGTGATGGCGCATCACGCAAAGCACGTTTTTTGACTTCGTTGAATAGCGCGTCAAACGCTAGGCGGAAGCTTGAATTTCCGTAGATTAAAGCAAGCGCCCCGCGGGGAACGCAATGCGAGTTGGAATACTTCGCTGGATTCCAGCGGCATTTGTAAAAATTCTCGAGGGGTATTCAAGTTATGCTACTCCAATATGCCGCCAATGACTTTTCAGATTCTTGCTCGCGCAATGCTGTTGAAGCGATTACTTCAGCTTTAACTTCGCTGGGAGTTATTTCAAAAATGCGCAGGAAGTTCAAAAAGGTTTTTACAAGCGCGGGAGAGGAATTTGCGAATCGAATGGCTTGATAGCTCTTGGAGTCGGTCGAAGTCTGACCATCGCCTTGATACGCGCCTAGCATTTCAATTAATTCATTCGACAAGCATATGCTGCGCGGAAGCAAAGCAGAACGCGGTTGGAACCGTTCAGACTTGTCTTTGCCATTGGGATATTTCGTGCGGAATTCGACAAGCAACTTATCGTCAAGAGCCTGCAAAAGCAAAGGGTAGCCGGAATAACAAGTTTTGGGGAAAAGAGATTCAAAATCCAAGCATTCGATGCCAGCTCTCGACATATTAAACACCACGATAGACAAAGTATTCACTGGAAATGCGTTTAAAAACTTGAGGTAAGGTAGCTGCCGGTGAATTTTGTCTTATGCGATTTCTGCCCGAATTTTCGAAATGAGTTCTCGCTTTTTAGCGCTTTCTTTCAAAGCGTACTCAAGCACGTCTGCAAGGTTTTTTGCAGGCAAGATTTTAATGACTTTTTGTTGTTCTGACGGAAGAACTACATCATCCTTGTTCGTGAAGGGGATGATCACGCTCTCTAGCCCCGCATCAATTGCCGCTTCAATCTTTTGTGTGATTCCGCCTACGGGAAGCACCTCGCCTCTTACCGAAAGCGAGCCAGTCATCGCAACGTTTTGTAAGACTGGAACGTTTTCGAGCGCGCTGATTACCGCGGTTACGACCGAAATGCTTGCACTGTCTCCCTCTACGCCACCTTCGTAGGTTTGAAGAAATTGGATGTGGAAATCGAAGCGTGAAGTGTCTTTTCCAGTATGTCGCTTGATTATCGCGCTGACGTTCTCGACTGCTTCGCGCGCGATCTCACCAAGCTTGCCGGTTGCTATTATCTTCCCCTCTTCGCGTGAAGCAGCAGGCGCGACTTCCGCTACGATGGGCATAATAACACCCGAATCGCCCATGACGGCCAAGCCGTTGACTTTGCCGACGGCCGCGCCTTTAGTCAAGAAAATCTGGTAATCCTTCCGCACGTCAATAAGCTGCTGAGCCACCTGTTGTTCGAGCGTGCGCGCGAGTTTCTTCGCCGCAAGCACGTGCTCGCGCGTGACGAGCTTCGCGCCGCGCTCGCGGGCGAGGTCGCCGGCTGCGCGGACGAGGCCGCCGAGTTCGCGGAGTTTGAGCGTGAGCTTGTTTTTTCTTCCCGAACGCTTTCTCGCTTCCTTGATTACTTCTTCGACCGCACTGCGGTCGAAGTGCGGGATTTTTCCGTCTTTCTTGACTTCCTGGGCGATGAATTGAATTATTTTCAAGCGGTTTTCAGGCGAATCGGGCATTGATTCTTCCATGTAAACCTCGTAACCGTAACCGCGAATGCGGTTGCGCAACGCCGGGTGCATGCGCTGAATGTCCTTGTAATTACCGGCTGCGACTAGGACGAAGTCGCAGGGAACGGGGTCGCTGCGCACCATCGCGCCGCTTGACAACTCGCTTTGGCCCGTAATCGCGTACTTTTTTTCCTGCATTGCGGTGAGCAGTTCCTGCTGGGATTTGGGCGAGAGAGTGCTGACTTCGTCGATAAACAAAACGCCTTTGTTCGCTTTGTGCACGAAGCCCGGCTCGATGCGCAAGTACGCGGGAGTTCCAAGACCCCCGCTGTTGTGAACCAGAATGCCGTTCGCGAACAAGTTGCCGGTTTCCGTAGTTACGTTGTAAACCCAGCCCTTGTGCTTGCGGGTTGCCACTTGGGAAACTTTAACGCCTGCAACCTTGAATTCCTGCTTCGATTTTTTTTCTCTTTTTTTCATTTTAGTTACGCCCAACAGATGCTTGAAACAGTCGGCGGAAAATTTATTTTTCACGCGGTATTAATGTTGGTTTTATGGAATTTAATTATTGCGTTAAAGCGTCCGGCGGTAAGGGCGTTAACTGGCCGTTGCAGAAGTTCGTGGTGTCTTACGGACTTGATTATTTCTCGGGCTAGGTTTTGTTTTTTCTTTTTCGCGTATGTCAGCGGAAATAAAGAGTCGAACAAGAGCACGTTGTCCAATGAAGTGCAAAAGTGAACGCGGTACGAGTACGACGTCCTGCCGTCTTTTCGTTCGGTCTTCAAATGAACGTCCTTGCGCGGCTTGGCATGGGTTTTCACCCCTATTTTGGAGCACAAGCGCTTCAAGTCGTACAAGAAAAGCAAGTGACTTTCTTCGAGCGCTTCCCACTTGCTTAAGTTGAAACTGAAGTTATACAGGTATTCGGAATTGTTCCTGCGGTCGTGATAGAACTGCGGAGTGCCAACCTCGCAAGCTAGAAAACCGTCTAGAAAAAAGGCGGTCAAATCGTTTGGCGCTTGTTTAACCCATTCTGGAAGCTGATATTCGCGTATGATCTTGCTTCCTAACGGCGCTTTCAAAGCAACAAAAAATCGGATTACCATCCTGTTGGTGCAACGCAAGCAATTTCCGTCGCCGTACTCTCCGCTCTTGACCAAACTCAAGTTTCGCTCTGCAAAAGGAAAAACAGTCAGCAAATCCCGCTTCCACAGTTCGATGTCTTCAAGGTCGCCTGAACCGAAGAAAACGTTGTTCAAATTCGCGTCAACCCCGCCGTCGCCGTATAGAGTGCCGAAAATTCTCGCAATTATCGGTGCTTTCTCGTCTTCAAAACAAAAAGGCAGGACGCCTGCTTTTTGCAGTTCTTCAACCGTTTTTACGCCGATAGGTTTTGAATTCCATTGTTTCCAAGCGCGCGTTTTAGTTTTATTCACGCCTAGCGCTTTCGCCAACCGTTTGTAACCCCGTTCGGGATTTTCATTCTTCAACTTTTGATAAGCGAAATACTGCTGCGCGGACTCTTGTTCTTCGACTGAAAATGTCTTCAAAACAGCTTTCAACATCGATGATGTTCATGACTTATTAGGACGAAAAATTGATTTAAAAACTTGCGGCAGCCACCATGCCGGTGAAAAATTTTTTTTCTCGAACAAAAGGTATGAAGTGACGATGCATCAGGCTGCGGAAAAACCAGTTTTTCTTAAAATGCTTAAAACATCGCCTTTCTTGACGTTACGCGCGGGTTTGTCGCGGTTCTTGATTATGAATGCGTGTTCTGGGGTTGTTTCGAGTTTTCTTGCGCCCGCTCTGACCTCCACAATCTCGCCGTCGTACGGTCTGCGGTTTATGACTAACACCCGACTCGCGACTGCCTGCCCATTCTTCAAACCGAGCACGAAAAGTTCCTCGCTTTTAGGCAGTACTATCGCCTGGTAACCGTCGGAGTTTCGTTCAATCAACTCGGGGTATTTCTTAGCGTATTTACGCCAAACAGAATCTAACTTCAAAAAGCTATATTTAGATTTGTTTTTCTTTTTAGAGCCTTTAGAATGCTTATTTTGGAAGAATAAGGCGCCAGCATCTTTAAAACTTTGAAACGGGTCGTGCCTGCAATCGCCGAGCAACGCGCCTGCGCGCGCGCCTGTTGCTTCAACGAAGGGCGCTGTTTTCTTGTCTGAATTGTCTATTAAGAGCCTTACCCCGTCTGCTTCTTGCATGAAGCGTCCGCGCATTAACTGCGCGCCGAGCAACACTACGCCGCCGACTACAAACAAGCCTATAAGCATTGCTGCTGTAATCACGTCACCTAATTGCGAGCGTCCGAACGACAAGAGAAAGAATGCGGCAATAAAAATAAAGAAGACGTAAACAAGGCTAATGTTTGACGCGCCGAGTTGTTTGCGCGCACGTTCTTGCTCGACGCGCTTGCGTCCCTCGCCTGCTTTGAGTACCTCGATTTTCGGGTTGTTTTCCTCGACGGGGTTCGGGTAAACTAGGACGTCTTGGAGTTCTTCGACAGGCATCAACTCGCTCATCGCTTGCGCAATAAGCGATTTTCCGGTTCCAGGATAACCAACCAAGAGTACGTTGCGTTTCTGTGAAGCGGCTTTCTTGATGATGTCAACCGCTTTTTCTTGGCCGATGATTTGGTTAATGAGCTTGTCACTCACGACTACTTCAGCTGTAGACTCGATTTTGCTTAAATCTTGTTTCGCTGCAAGCGCTGGTGCGCGCCCTGCCGCCTGCCCTGCAGCACGCCTTGTAGCACGCTTTGCAGCACGCCTTGCAGCAAGCGTTGTTGTAGGAGCGGGCGCTGCCGAAGCTGCGGCTTGAGCTGCGGCTGGAGCTGCAGCTGACGCTGCTGGTGTTGGTTTGAATTTCTTGACCTTGATTTCCTTGATTTTCTTTTTTTTCTTTCCAGCCACTTTAAGATTCCCTTCTAACCACAAATTTTTTCCAATTTTTTTCTTACACGAATTCTCTTCTCACACAAAAAACTAGTTGACTAAAAAAAAGCAGTTAATTCAACTGAAAAATTTATTGAATTTATTGAATTTTTATTGAATTAAATTAATTTTTTATTTACTGATTTATTTTATTTACTGATTTATTTGCATTCCCCGCATCCATTCTTTTTTTATGTAGAAACAATTATTAAACACTTTTTCTTTCATTGCTTTCGTAAACGATTATTTCCTTCATTGCCTTCATATTTATTTCCTTCATTAATTTTCATTAAATGCTTTTTTCCTCTTCGTCGCCTAAGCGTTGCATGCGTTGCGTTGGTTGCGTTGCGCGAGCGTTGCATGCGTTGCGTTGACTGAACGTTTTATAAACGCCGAAATTTTATTTATGTTTTATTTTTATTTATGTTTTATTCACGTATTCGTGTTCGTGATTAAAGAAATGCTTGCCGGCGTCATCCTGCTTCGTGCCGTAAGCTTTAAAACTGTTTTAAAATCCAGTTTCTTCAAAAAAAATTATTTTATTGAACTTTCTTAAACTGGTGAAAACAAACAAAAATGATTCGCGTAATTGTTTTGGGAACAGGCGGTTCTGTTCCCAGCCCCAAGCACCTGCCTGCGTGCCTTGCAGTAAAGTACGGAGGCGTTTACCTCGTCGACGCTTGCGAAGGCGTACAACAACAAATGATGCGTTACGGCGTTAGTTACGCTAAACTACGAGCCGTCTTTGTCACGCACTTGCACGCCGACCACTTTCTCGGCTTGTTCGGGTTGACGCAAACGCTTGGGCTAGTCGGACGCCGAGAGCCGTTACTCGTCTTCGGCCCCACTGGAACAAAAAAGCTCTTCACTACCTTCTTTAAAGCAAGAGAACTACGCCCCCTTTTCCCAATCGAATTCAAGGACGTGAAAACAGGCGTCGCGCTGAAAGAACAATTGTTTAACGTCCGCGTTTTTCCAGTAAAACACAACACGCCGGCAGTAGGATACGCGTTCGTCGAGCACGCGCGCCGCAAGTTCGACGAAGCGAAAGCTCGAGCCGCAGGCATTCACGGCAAGTTGTTTACGGAAATCACGGAAAAAGGCGTTGTCACTGTAGCGAGCGGCAAGAAAGTCAAACTCGAGCAAGTCACGTTCGTGCAGGAAGGAAAGAAACTCGTTTTCTCGGGCGACACGATGCCGTGCGCGTCGCTCGCGCGCGAAGCAAAAAAAGCTGATTTGCTGGTGCACGACTCTTGCTTCGCGACAATTCACGAAACGCTGGCGAAAGACAAGGCGCACAGCACAGCTCGGCAAGCTGCAGAACTCGCGAAAAAAGCAGGCGTCAAAAAACTACTCTTAACGCATTTCAGCAATCGTTACAATGAAGACCGCAGCGTTTTGTTGAAGGAAGCGCGCGAGGTTTTCACAGAAAGCGAACTCGCGGAAGAAGGAATGGAGTTACTCGTTTGAAGCCATTCAAACTAGTTTAAAGAACGTGATTTTTTTTAAACGATGTTTTTAAACGAGCGTGATTGTTTTTGGCTCAAGAAAATTCGAGTGGAGAAAAAAAGGAAGCAAAAACGATTAAAGCAAGCGGGAAAAAACGCGATTACACGACCGCGATAATAATTTTGGTAGTCATTCTCGCTTTCCTCACCGCATTCATCGCGTTCAAGACGCTGCGCGTCAACGAGTATGAAGTCGGCGGACTCCGCGTGCTCGCCAAGAGCGACCCAGTCAGCGAAGCGAAACGCATTCTCGCACCCCAACTAATCGTAGTGCAAGAAAACCTTTACTCCGGCAACTCTACTAAAAACAGCGCGGTCGCGATTCAAACCGCGGAAATCGTTAAAACCCTGCGCGTGCTAGGTAAAAACGTTTCAGTGTACGGCGTCGTTGAAGGAATCCCGTTGAACGAAACGTGCACTGCGAAAACGAATTACTGTAAAGGAGCGCAAATAATCGTCACAGTAAAAGAAGTCGCGCAAGGCGGCTGCAACTGCATCAAAATCGGTTTGAATGCTAACAGCGATTCGATTGAAGTTGAAGGCAACGAAGCGTTTTACGTGAAAGACAATTACGCTGTCGTCAAACGCGTTTCCGGATTCGTCGGCGGAGTCCTGCAAAACTGAAAAGTCTGAGCGAAAGCCGAGGAAAGAGGCGTGAAAGTCGGGAAACAAACGCGAAATCAAACATTAAATATAAAACATTAAAATACCGCATTGCACTTAAAACCTAGAAAAACCTAGAAAGTTTAAGGCGTAAAAAAATTAGGTTGTAAAAAACATGATGGAAAACAAGAAATCTGTTGACTTCAGCGAGTGGTACTTGGAGCTCGTGCAGAAAGCAGAGTTGATGGACTACGCGCCAGTGCAAGGCTGCATGGCGATTCGCGAACGCGCTTACGCTGTTTGGGAAAAAATTCAAGGCTTCCTAGACCAACGCTTCAAGTCCGACGGCGTGAAAAACGCTTACTTTCCACTATTCATTCCAGAATCGTTATTGCAGAAGGAAGCAGAACACTTCGCGGGCTTCCTGCCTGAAGTCGCTTGGGTCACACACGGCGGCAACGACGCGCTCGGCGAACGCCTCGCGCTGCGCCCCACGAGCGAAACAATAATGTACGCGCTTTTCGCAAAATGGATTTCCTCGCACCGCGACTTGCCCCTCAAAATAAACCAGTGGTGCAACGTCGTCCGTTGGGACACGAAAACACTGAAACCATTCCTGCGCACGCGCGAGTTCTTGTGGCAGGAAGGCCACACTGTCCACAAGTCGAAAAGCGAGGCTGAAGCGCAAGTAACTCGCGCGCTCGAGTGGTATCAAGCTTTATGCGAAGAAGTTCTCGCAATTCCAGTTTACGCTGGCGTCAAAAGCGAGGCTGAAAAATTTCCTGGCGCCGAATACACTACGACAATCGAAGCACTCATGCCTGACGGCAAAGCACTCCAATGCGGCACTTCACACTTGCTTGGCCAAAATTTCGCGAAAATATTCGACATCAAATTCAAAGACGAAAACGAAAAAGAAGAGTACGCTTGGCAGACGAGTTGGGGAGTCAGCACGCGCCTCTTAGGCGCGGTTGCAGCTATTCACGGCGATGACAAAGGCTTAATTCTCCCGCCCCACGCAGCGCCGTTACACGTCGTCATCGTGCCAGTATATTACTCGAACGAAGAACGCAAAATGGCTTTAATAAGCGCGAAGAAACTCTGCAGCGCGCTCGAAGCCCGCGGAATAGTCACGCTGATAGACGACCGCGAAGAACGCACGCCCGGATTCAAGTTCAACGACTGGGAACTCAAAGGCGTGCCGGTACGCGTGGAAATAGGCGTGAAGGAACTCGCAAAGCAAGGCGTGACTGTCGCGCGCCGCGATTCGGGCGCGAAGGAATTCGTTTCAGACGACAAGGCCGCCGCGTTCATCGAGAAACTACTGCAAGAAATTCAAGAAAACTTGTTTAACCGCGCGAAAGCGTTTCTAACCGAAAACACTCGGCCAGCACGCGGTTTCGACGAGTTTAAAAAACTTCTCGAAACAAAGAAAGGCTTCGTCAAGACGGGTTGGTGTCTCGACGCGCGGTGCGAAGAAGCAATAAAGGAAGACTCAGGCGCGACGATCCGAGTAATTCCGTTCGGCGCTGAAGGCAAGCCTGAAGCGTTAAGCGAAGCAGGCGGGAAATGCGTTTACTGCGGCAAGCCAGCGCGCGTGACTGCGTTATTCGCGAAAAGTTATTGAAAAAAAAAGAAGAAAAAAAGAAAAAAAATAAGAGAAAAAAAGAAAAAAAGAAAAACTTGGAAAAAAACTTTGAAAAAACTGTTTGAGTTATTGAGAGTTGTTAGGGAAAGCGTTTGTTGGGTGTCTGTTAGTAGAAGCGTTAGGGAAGTTGTTTTTAATTATGTTTAAAAATTGTTGGGATGAATTCGTTAGGAAAATAAATTATTGAAATTATTGGGGAAAAATAAATTATTAATAAATTATTAAATCGACTCGAAAATTTGAAACTGGTTCTGAATCGGCATTCGAAAACAAAACTAGTTTCAAACCGTATTCAAGCTTTAAACCGCATTCAAACTGTAGCTTCAGCCGCAGCTTCACTTGTAGTCGCAGCTGGCGCGCGTTTTTCCTCTCGCGCTTCAGCTTCAGCGCGCAATCGTTTAACCAAACTCGTTATTTCGCCTGCGAGCTTGTTCCGTTCTTGAATCGCGCCCGCGAGAATCCCTAGTTTTCGAAGTTGTTCTTTGTTCGCGTTGAAGTCAGTTGAAAACAAACCAGGGTTTTGCTCCAACAGTTTTTTCGCGGTTACGTTCAAGTAACGTCCTTTCTGCCTACCCAAATTCAAGCAACCCCTCAAACCCAAATTCTCTTTTTCTTTCCTCCCTCACTTTCATATTTTCTTCTCCTCTTTTTTTTCTTTCCCTCTCTTTTTTTCTCTTTTTTATCTTATTTTTTTCTTCTATTTTATTTCTCTTTTTTTCTTTAATAGTTATAGCCCCGGGCGGATTTTCGCATTTTTCTTTCTTAGTTTTCCTTTTCCAAAGGTTTTTTCTTTTCCCAAAAGAAAAAAGGTTTTTTTCAAGAAAGAAAAGCTTTTGTTTCGAACCGCCGTCTACGGGTCCAAAGCCCGTTATACAAGGCCCGCCTTTCCGCGCCAAGCGCAAGAAAAAAGGCGTTTGGCCACTATACGACGGGGCTATGCTACGCATTTCACGAAAAAAGTTTTGGGAGACTATTAATATAAAATATAAAGTTTAAATAACCGTGGCCTGGGACTGTTCGGTTAACTTTGGTTTTTAATTGAAAACCAGCGTAACTTGGTTTTCAAGTGAAAGCGTTAACGGTGGGAAACGCTTCACGGAGTCTGATAAACTATGAAGCGAAACCCACCGTGCCCGCGTTGCGGGCAAGCAACCGTCGGAGACGGTTGCTTGAAGATAAAGAAAGCAAGCGCGAAGAAATACTTTTGCCCGCACTGCAAAAAGTATTTCAGCACGTTCACGAACACTGTTTTCTACTACTTGAACGCGCCGCCTGAAATAGTAGCGTGGTCGCTCGAGTTCATGCAAACCTTCTGTTTGAGCCTCGCTCAAACCCAGATTCTTGTCGAGCGTTTGTTCAAATTCAGCGTGAGCAAAGCGGATTTGTCGTTGTGGAACCGGAAGTTCAACGCGGCGAGCGTTGAACTCCCGCGAGTCGAGTACTCGCGCGTTTGGCACGTCGACGAAATGTTTTTGAAGCACGAGCGGCGTTTGAAGAACAGCAAGCGCAAGTTTTTCACTTACTTGTGGGTTGTGAGCGACGACAAACAACGCGTAATCGCGTTGCTTCACACTGAAAACCGCGATTTGCAGTCTGCGAAGCAAGCGCTCGCGAAAGCGCGGCACGCGGCGGGCTTCGTGCCGCGCGTAATCGTTAGCGACGAGTTTGCGGCGTCCCGCGCGCGGTTCGCGCGGTTTTGCGCGGCGCGTTGCACGTTCAAGCGCACTTCAAAAGCTTGAACTTCTTTTGGCAAGGCGCGGGTTGGTGTTTGTCGAATAATCCTGCGGAGTCTCTCAACTCGCGGTTGAGAGACTGCTTGCGCCGCAAGCGCGGCGTCAAAACGCTTGAGTGCACCAAGCGTTTCTTCGATTGTTTGGCGCGTGTTTGGAACTCGCGCTTCGTTGCGAGCTTAGCGCGAGCCTTGCTCGCCAGTATTCCGAGCGCGGCGTAAAGCTCGGAAAGCGGGTTAAACGAGGAAAAACAGCGGCAGCGAAGGCTTTTAAAGAAAACCCGAAATTACTTAAACAGTGCCTTAAAACTTTCGTTTGAAAGCTAAAAGCAGGTGGTGTTTAATTGGTGGAAAAAGTTGAAAAAAGATGGCCGAAAGAACTTTTTACAAGCAAGCTCGAGAGACATAAAAAGAAAGCTAGAGAATTTTACGATACAGTAATAAGTCACTTTCACAAGAAAGGAAAACACTTGGAGGGCGCGAAATACCTTATAAACATTTTAAGTCCACGCGCGGCGTTAAAACTATTATTTAAAGGCGGAAAATACGATGAAGGTGTAAAACTCTTAGCTAAAAATCACTTCAAAAGCGAGGCCACGTTGCTTTCAATTCTAGGCTTCCTAGCGAAAAACAATTTATTTGAAGAAAAACACTTGACTGACGAATTCCTATCCGAGCCCAAGCGGTACTTGAGTGGCATATTAAGTAAAAACCAGGAGTTCCTCCAAAAACCTGAAGTAAAGCAAGCAGCGCTCGAACACGTCCAAAAATTTTTAGAAACAAGAGAAAAAATAAAACATTTTGATTTCGACCATGATTTATTACTCGCTTTCTTTCACTCTGCCGGCTTGCATAAGGAAGGCGGCGAACTCCTCGAAAACAACGGCTACCTTTTGCAAGCAGCTAAATTATATGAAGCAGGAGGATTTCCTTTTGATAAAGACGCTGAACGAGCTTACAGTAAAGCTGCAGACTACTTTAAGAAAAAATTTGGTTACGTACCAAATTATTCAAAAACGGATTATTTCAAACAAGCACGCGCAAATAAAAAACGTTTTTTCCGCAAGCAACGCGGAAACGATTGACGCGCAAAACAATTAAAAACAATTAAAAACAAGTTCACGCAACAAAATTTTATTACTATACTTTTATTACTATACTTTATTGCTTTTTTTATTATTTTTCTGTTATTTTTTTTATTGCTTTTTATCGTTATATTTTTATTATTTTTTTGGGACTG
>JBBIMI010000013.1:0-21586 GCA_037444485.1 Microcaldota archaeon | reverse complement strand
GGGTAACAGAACCGGTATATTGAAGGCAAGCCGTCTTCGTCGAGATGATATGAAATAACGTAACCAATCGCGTCAGGGTAAGCCACCGCGTTGACTGGCCGCACGTCAGTGTTGAAAACGCTTGCCGCTTCCGCCAGAAATGCGAACTTTGTCATCCCGATTCCCAGCGCGCCTACCTTGCCGCTGAAGCGTGATATTTTTTGTGTTATGGACGCTTGTTGAACAGCTTGAGTCACTGTTTTTTTCTTTAACAAGTCAAACAACTTCTGCGTGTTTGCGCCAACGTGTACAGCGAGGGGCGGGTAGAGTGAAGCTGCTTTCGCGTCTTCTTTTTCAGAGTAATAATTGCCTAGCGCGGATAATACAGCAGTGGCACCTAAACTACCAAACACTTTTGTCTTTGTTATTTCCTTCAAGCCAGTTATTTCCTTCGAGCCAGAAATCGGGAGGAAAGCGGAGGCAATCAATGATTGAATGCACTCGCTTACCATGCTGCAGGGTGTAGATGCTGTCAGCGAGCCTAGGCAGCCGGCGCCGCCGTAAAACAAGTTTAAAAGCGATTTTAAAGCAGTAGCCCAAGTCGTGCCTCCGCTTCCCAAGCCTAAAAACGCTTGAAGTGTGGTGCTTCCGAGCACACTGCCTGCAGCTGCACTGATTCTTATTTTGCCGTAAGTCCAACAAAAGTTTGAGTCTTCGTAACGCGTCGAGTCGAAAACGTTTAGCGCGCTTAAGTCCTGGATCGAGTAAACTGTTGAAGCCATTCCTTGAAGGTTAGCTAAGTCTTTCTCGTCGAGCTCGCCTTCCCGCCCGCCGTAAGGTCCTGTTGAAATCATTCCTAAAAAGCCGCCTTGAGAATGTTCTTTGACGTTCAGTAATTCCTTGAAGAACCCGAAGCCTGAAACAACGCGTTTTCCAGCAAAAAACTCGATTTTGTCGAGTTCGCCACCTAGCAGTAAGGGCGCGTTGGCAGGCGTTTCAGGGCAGTCTGCTTGCTTGATGACGCGTTGCAAGTCAAGGGTTGCTTTCGTTAAATCGTTGCTCGTGGTTGCTTCGCCGAGGTTCAAGCGGAAGACGAGCGCGTAAGTACCGCAGCCTTTGAGTTGTTGTTTGAGTGACGACTCGCCTTCCTTCTCGACCTTAACGCCTTCCTCTTCCAGATTTTTCAGCGTTTCAAAAATTTTTTGTACTGCGTCCGCTTCTAAACGCGTGTTCGCGAGTTGCAGAATCATGACTTTCTGCCATTGTTTTTCGCCTGCTGAACTCTTCCATTCTTTGAAGAGTGTTGGGTCCTTGAGTTCTTCGCGCGCTAATGCGATTGCGGTTGAAGCAAAAACTTCGAGTGCTTTAGTCGCGGTTTGGAGGAGGCAGTAGTTTTCAACGCATTCTGGCGCTCTAGTTTCTTCCGTCGTCTTCTCGCTGGAAAGTATTTCTCCGAAGGGGCTTGAAGAATAGAGATTCTCGTCCCCGTTGAAAACGCGGATTGGAATCGGGTTTGCTGGGATAGTGTTCTCGCTGTTCTCGATTTTGAATTTCAAGTCTAGCTGTGACTCGCCTTCGCGTAACGACTTGCAAGCGAATGTTTTAGCAGCACCGGGCTCTAAGCGGTAGCCGGAGAGGAATTTACCGAGACTCTTGGGCGCGCCTTCCTCGAATTCAGGGGATTCGAGCGCTTTGCACTCGATTAGTTTTTTAGCGTCGCTTGCTTGAATGATTATTGGTTCGCGCCAATTGTTTGCGAGCGTTATTATTCTCCAGTGGTCACGCCGCTTGAATGAGAGGGTTTGCTTGTTCGCGAATGCAGTGTAAAGGAAGGACGCGGTTTTCTCGAATTTTTCTTGCCCGCATTCTTCTTTAGCGCTTATCACTAGTTTTACGTAGAGTTTTTTCGGGTTCAACTCGGTATTAGTGGAAAGGTCTTTCGACTTGAAGTTAATAACAGCGTTGATTTCAAGCGGCTTGTCTTTATACTCGTCTTTAATGCAGCGGCTGCCTTGCTTTAACGCGTTTGGCGGGACTTGCGCTGTCAGGAAGAAGAGTGCTTTTTCAGTATAGCGTGTGAGCGTGCGTTCGCCGACTCCGTAACCAACTCTGAAATTGAATTTGGTGGAGTCTTCGACAGGCAGCGCTTGCGCTGCGAGTTTCGGGTCGCCTGAAAGCGTGTCGAGTTCGAGGCCAGTGACTTGAATCGGTGTTTCACCTGAATTCCCCAAGTAAACAAGTTTTTCTTCGCTTAGTTTATTGTTGTCTAAATTGAATTCGACGCTGTTCGGCTCGAAGGTTAACGTGTTCGAGTCACTTTGAACCTTGATTTGCCCGTCTGTTGTTCCGTCACAGTACGCTTGGAAACGCAGTGCTGTCTTTGCCGGCGTGATTAGTTTCTTTGGTTTCTCGCCTTGCTTTAACGGCTCCTGCATTTTTTGAACGTCGTCTGCGCTAAAACCGGTTTTCGAGTAATCCAGCGAAATGCGTTCAGTTGAACTCAACGAGTACGTCTTGCCGTTCTCGTCAATTATCTTCACGAGTGTTTTTCCAGGCAGCACGAGTTCGTTTACGCCGTTCAACACCGCGTTAGCTGGAAGTTCAAGCGTGCTCGGGCTCGAGAGAACAAGCATTGTTTTCTTCGAGTCTTCGCTTGTTTTCGCGCACGGGCGGAAATCGATTTTCGAGCCTTTCGGGATTTGAAGGCTCGCGCCTTCGCCTGCAACGCGTCCTTCCTCTACTGCTCCTTCAACAACAGCGTTCTGCGCGATTATTTTCTTGCTGGCCGGCGATTCGAAGAGCGTTTCGCCGTTCGAAGCGCTTTTCACTGTAAAACGCGAGTCTGAACTGCATTTCTGCACGCTTGCAGTCACCGCGTTTTGTTTTTCTGAAACGATGGCGTCGAAAGGCAAGTCAACTCGCACGTCTTCGGTTGCGATGAATGAAATACTGCATGAAAGCACTTCAAAAGGATCTTCGACTTCAGCAAGCGCGGTTTTCGCTTCCGCGCCTTTCAAGAAAACTATTCGCTCGCCTTGAGAAAGGCTGGCTGTTTTCAATTCTCGTCCTTGAATTGTTTTCGTTTCAAGCGTCGGCTCGCGAAAAAATTTTACTATCGCGTTCGGTGATTCCATCAAGTACTCTACGCCTGCTTCCGCGCCTGCTTCCCTGCCTGCTGCTCGCGAGCGTTTAAAGCTCGCGCTTTGGGGGGCTACTAACGCGGCTTGCGTTGGTAAAGTCAAATCAATGCTTCCAACGCGCACGTAACGCGGCATGAAGACCACGCTCGTTTCAATAGGCACGCGTGCGATTAACGCGTTCGCTAAACCGAATCCAGGCAAGGGAGCTATGACGGCCTCTGGACCGAATGCGATGCGTTCAAAGTTAGGTAACAACGCGATTTGGAAGCCTTGCAGGTTTGATAACTGCTGGAATTGCGGTGGAACAGGTAATTGCGCGACTGCCTCGATTCGTTCGACGCGGGTGCCTGGAGGCAAAACGAAAAACATTTCGACTGGAAAACGGACTTCGATTCCGCCTGGAGGCATTAAACCCAGTAATCGCGTGAATTCCTCGAGCGCGGTAAAGCGTTCGAAACGCACTGGCGCTTCAGGCGGGACTAAAGCGATTTTCGCGAGCCCGCCTCCGCCGACGTAAACGCTTGAACCGCCGACGCCGTAATCGTAGTAACCGCTGGAACCAAGAAACGCTGCGCCAACGCCCGCGCCCACGCCAGGCCAGCCGCCTAAACTCAACTGCGTTCCAGGCGGAAAGAATGCGATGAAACTGCCTGCGCGCACTTCAATTAAAGCGCCTTGCTGGATGACGCTCGCGTCCGCTGGAATAACGTATTGTGTTTGTGTTGGGAAAGTGATTGTCACGCTGCCGCTTGAAGGTTGAGTAACGCGTTTGCGGTCGAGAGTCATGAAAGTGTTTAGTGGCACGACTGCTTGCGCAGGTGAAACACTTGCGCCGGCGTCGAACTGCATTAATTCTTGCGTCGCGAGTTTGACTGTAGTTGAACCGTCAACATTGTTTTTCACGAGCGCGTTTGCTGGAAGCGGAATAGTTAGCGATAATGGTAGAGTCACGCGGAAACCGTTTGGTGGAACGCATTTGCCGCTTGCTTTAACTGTTCGCGAAAGCGCGACGGTTTTCTTGGAAGTCAAGCCAGCGTAACTCGCGTGCAACACGAGAGTGCCTTTGCTTGTCGAGTCAAAAAAAACGCATTCTTCAGTTGAAGTGAAACGCGTCGTGACGGAAAATTGGGTTTGCGAATTCGGTTCAATTACTTGCGAAAGCGGCTCAACGCTTGTTCCATCAAGCGAGTTTTCTTGATTCAGTAAAAGCGGGTAAGGCGCGTTATTGGAAACCGAAATAGAGAGGGTTTCAGAACGCTTGTCGTCAGCATTAAGCTGGAATTCCAAGCTCGATTGGTCGACGCTCCACAATTCTTCAAGCGATTGTTGTTCGACAACCGCGTTTACTTCTAAAGGAATTTCGCGAGTTTCAGAAAACGAGCCGACCCGCGTTGACAACACGACGCGTCCAGTCACGCGCTCGCTTTGCACGCGCGTTTTCTCAGCTATTTGCAGCACCGCGTCTTTGATTGCGGCGCTCAACGAGATTTGCTTTAATTCGCGTGTTTTGAGTGAAAGCGTTGAAGGCGTCAAACTCACGTCAACGAGATTGGGTTGTCGCGCGAGCGCGACGCTTGCGGCAACACGCAACGCGTTCGACAACTTGTTTTCGACGTTCAAGCTTTCAACGACGGGTTGCTCGCGTGATTCTACGCTCAACGAGATTTTCGTTGGCGTCACTTCAAGCACTGTTGAAGGCGGGTTTACAGCGATTCTTCCACGCGCTACTCGATAACCTTCAGCTTCAACCCGGTAATCAATCACACCCACGCCAAGCGGATTAACGCCGCTCGCGGCGTACTCGCCGCGCGCTGCGCGTGCTTCCTCTGCGCTTGCCTCGACGCTTGCCGCGAGCAAAGGACTTTCGAGCGTGACGCGCGCGTTTTCGACTGGCGCGCCGAACTGGTCGGTGACTGTAAAGAAAACAGTGTTGTCTTCAAGCGCGGTGACAGTTGTTGGACGTACGCGCACTTTAAGTGAAGGCATGCTGGACGCGATTACGCGTATTGAAACGCGTGTTTCAAGCAAGAGGTTGTTCTTGTCGTCGAACGCGGAGAGCGTAACTATAGAGTCTTTGCTTAAGCGGCGGGCGTTGAATTCAAAAAAACCGTTTGCTTCGCTTGCTTTAATCGCGACAGTTGCTTCTTGAACGCCTTCCTCAGCAACCCTGCCTGCAGACGCGGTCGGCAAAGCAGGCGCGGGCGAGGGCGGCGAGGGGTGCGCGGGCGTTGGCGTAGCGACTAGTTGGAGTGTTGGTTCTCGCAAAAACATTTTCGTTGTTTTCTGTTCGCGTGTTGGCGCAAGCGTTTCGAGCGCGAGTGTTTTAAGCGCGAGTGTTTTAAGCGCGGGTGTTTGCTGATAGTTTAGTGTTTGCGGATAGTTTTTAGGCGTGAATAGTTTTACTCCACCCAACGCGCCTTGGACGAGTTCAAGCGCGCGAGAGTCCGTGCTCGCGCGCAAGAAAATGGTTTTCGTTGATTCCTTCAGCGTTTTAAAAACGATTTTGAATGAACCGCCGTAACGCGCGTCAAAACCACTCGCGCTTTTCACTCCTTCGCCCGCGAAACTCGATTGCAGGCAAACGCTCTCGCCGCCTTCTGCTTGAGGGTCGCTGCACTCGCCAACAAATTTTATCGGGATTTCGCTTGTTTTTTTCGCGAGCGCGAGCGCTTCCGGCTTCGTCTTGCTTGCTTCATCATCCTTTGGGTCGCGTAGAGTGAGAGTCTCGTTCCCGAATTGCGCGAGGAACGCTGCACGGTATTCGAAGCGCACGCTTCCGTCAACGCGGTTTTTCGTTTTAAAGAAAACGACTATTTCGCGCGAGCCCCGAAATTTTTCGAACGCGAATTCAACCCACTTGAACTCGCGTGCTTGCGCGCCGTTCACTGCCGCGCCTTCCACTTCTTCAACTGGCTTGGGGGCGACGTTGAGCGTGCCGACGAATTCTGGATTCGTTGCTTCACGGAAAGCGAATGACCCGGTTTCGCTTGGCGTCAGCGAAGCGGTTTTTCCTGCTGAGAGCGTGAGCGCAGCGGGCGCGCCTTTAAACTGCTTGTCGAAAACGATGACGCGCGTGGCGTTCGCGTTGTTTTGAAAAACTATTTCGTCGCCGAGAACAACTTCAACGTCAGGCGGCGAAAAACCGTAATCGCCGAGTTCGATTAACGCGTGGCCCTTCAACTCTGGAATCGAAGCATTCGACGCGCCAACTGCTCCCGCGCCTGCTGCAGCTGCTGCAGCAGCAAGCGTTTCCTCGTAAGAAACTCCGCGAGTCACGCTCGACGTGGCGCTAGAGTAGCCGGTGATGACCGCGTTTTCCTCGCTTAAAGGAGTTTCAAGCGCGCCCACGCGCACGTGCGCGCGCGCTTGCTTGAATTCGGTTTCAAGGCTTCGTAAAACGAATTTCGCTGAGTACGTGCTTAACGGCTTGAGTGAATTCACGCGTTTGCCGCGCGCGTCAAAAAAACCAGTGAACGTGATTTGCCCTGCAGCCGGCCCGACTGGCGTGAGCGCGAACTCGCGTGAATTCAACGCGTTCGGCGCGAGTGAAAAAAACGCGCTTTCAAAATCGTCGAAGCCGCTTGCAGTGACGCGCGCGATTGCGGCGTCGCTTTCGAACACTTCAACAACGCATTTTCCTAACGCGTTAGTGACGCATGAAGCGTTAGCGTCTTCAGTTGAAACGAAAACTCGCGCGTTTAAAACCGGCGCGTTGTTTAACGCGTTGCGCACGCTTGCCTCGAGCTTCGTCTTGACTGGTTGAAAAACGATTTCAACGTCCACGCCGCCAGCGCCAGGCGGAGTTTCGAAAACGTTGCTTGACGCGCTTCGCGCGTTTTTCGAAGCTACAGCGATCAAGCGCGTGCCTGCCGGAACCCCGTCGAATTGCTGCAAGCCGTCAATGCCGGTGACTCGCGGCGGGATTCCGAGAAAACGCTTTTCAGCGTTTTCAGCGTCTAACAGTGTGACGAAGGCTTCGCTTTCTGGAACGCCGTTCTTGTTTGTGACGTGGACGCGCACGATTCCGGAATTGTTTTCGCTCGCGAGCGCGAGTGCGAGCTTGTTCTCGCCGCGTTTTAGCGTCTTCGCAATTGCTGGCAGAAAGCCTGGCTTGAACGCGGTCGCGTACAAGGTTTCAAGCGAGGTTGAATTGATTGAAGCTATTCCGTCAATGGGAATAAATTCTTGCTTGAAAGCGCCGCGTTCATAAAAACGCACGATGGGGCTCGAGATCGCGTCGCCAAACTGGTCGACGACGCGCAACGTCACGGAGCTCGCGTCAACGCCTGCTTTACGCAAACGCAGTTTCACGTTCACGACGTCGGTGCTGGCGTTAACGTTCTTCGACTCGCTTAAAAAACCTGGCGCGCTTGCGGAAATTTCGAGAACAGCTCCGCGTGGAACTTCGCTCGCGTCCGCAGTTCCATCTTCACCAGTAGTCAAACGCGCTGCAACCCTGCTGCTTGTTTTTTCCACTACTGTAACGCTCGCGTTCACGATCGGGTTGCCTTCGATTCCTTCATAGTCGAACACGCCAACATGCAAAAGCGTTTTTTCAACTTCGCCCGCGCGAGTCAAACGCAGTTTGACTGTTGCACTCTGCTCGCCCACGCTCACGTTTTCTTCTACTGGCGAGTAACCCGCGAGCGCTGCGCGGACTAAGTAATTCGCGTTTGGAGTCACGTGGAATTCAGTTCGATAGCCGAAGTCTTGCTGTAATTGTACTCCGCTCGAGTCAAACAAGTAAATGTTAGCGTTATCCACTCCCTCGACTTCAACGTACAACGACACGAGATTGATTTCAAGCGGGGTTGCAGTGAACGAAACGATTTTTTCTTTTCCTCTCTCTATTTTCTCTTCAATGCGGCCCCCGTCTTCAAAGAAAAAAGCGTTCGAACGCGCGGTAACAGTAATCAAGCCTTCAGGAATTTTTTCGAAACGCGCGCTCCCGTCACTCGCAGTTGCTCGCGTTTCAGTAAACTCGCCTTCACTCGCGGTTACGGTGACGGAAACGTTTTCAGCAGGCAAGCCGCTCACGTCAATAACGCGAACGACGACGCTTCCAACGCGGGGCGCGCCCACGCCAAGCGATGGAAAAACTGCGAGCGCGAGCAAAGCGATTACAACCACAATCAGTAAAGCAAGCGCGGGCAGCGAGGGAATCCCGTGGTCTTCAAGCCAGTAAGCGAACTGTGACAACGGTAAGCCTTTCTCTTCACTCCACGCCAAGAAAGACTCCCACGATTCACGTAATCCCATGAAAAAAATAAGGCGCGTGAAGTTTATTTAAATATTGTTTAGATTGTTTAACACTAAGATTTCCAGCACCGAATATTGTTTAGATTTAACACTAAGATTTCCAGCTAGATTCCCAGCATTAGATTATATTGGATTAAGTTAATTAGATTATATTGTTTAGATTTAATACTAGATTATATTACTAGATTAACTAGATTATATTACTAGATTATATTGTTCGTGTTTAGGTATTTGGTATTTATGTTCTGGATTTATGTTCATGTTATATTTATGTTCATGTTAAATGTTCGTGTTTAATGTTCGTGTTTAGCTTGTTTGACGCTAAGATTTTCAGCGTTAGACTAAGCTAAGCATTCTAAGCTAAGCATTGCTTGCAGAGAAAAATTTTTTTAAATAAAGTCTTCGTTTTGAAAGCATTTTAAATTTTGAAAGCGTTTTTGAAAATACTTCGTTTTCAAGCGAGACAAACAAAAAACTCTAAACAAAAAAAAACAAAAACAAAAACAAAAACAAAAACGAAACAAGAAAACACAAAAAAACAAAAAACAAGAAGTGGGGAAAGGGCGTTGGGAGAGAGAAAATGCATTTGGGGAGAGAAAACGAAGAAAACTCTTGACGCGATAAGCGTTTTGATGAACCCGCACAGCATCGCGGTAGTCGGCGCGAGCCGCGATCCGGACAGCGTAGGCCACGGAATACTCTTAAGCTTATTGAAAGGCTGCGTTCGCGCGGACCGCGTGTGCAAACCATTTCAAGGCAAGGTTTTCGCAGTAAACCCGAACGCAGACGAAATTCTGGGAGTAAAGTGTTTTCCAACGCTTCAAGCCATTCCCGAGCCAGTCGAAGTCGCAGTAATCGCGGTGCCAGCGAAAATCGTGCCGAACGTGATGCGCGCTTGCGCCGCAAAAAAAATTCGAGTCGCCGTAATAATCTCGGCAGGATTCGCTGAACTCGGCGCGGGCAGCGAAGGCGCGCGACTGCAGGACGAAGTAACTCAAATCGCTCGGCGGAACGCGATTCGCGTTCTCGGGCCGAACGTTCTCGGAATACTCCGCCCGCCAATCGGCCTCAACGCTTCATTCGCGCCCAGCGCTCCGCCTGAAGGAGGGATTGCTTTCGTCACGCAAAGCGGCGCGTTGGCGGACAGCGAGATTGACGTCGCGTTGCGTGAACAGCACGCGTTCAGCGCGGTAGTCAGCCTCGGCAACCAAGGAGACCTCGACGCAAGCGATTTTATTGAGTGGCTTGCGCGAGACGAATTAACGAAGTGCATCGCTGTTTACTTGGAGGGCTTGCGCGCTGGAGAAGGCCGAAAATTCTTGCGAGCAACGCGTAACGCGGCGCGACGCAAGCCAGTAGTAGTGCTGAAAGGCGGTCGCTCAAGTGAAGGCGCGCGGGCAGTGTCTTCGCACACTGCAGTGCTTGCTGGCTCGCCGAAAGTATTCAACTCTGTTCTCGCGCAGGCAGGCTGCATTCGCGCAGAAGGCTTTGAAGATCTTTTCGACTTAGCGAACGCGCTCGCACTCCAGCCGCGCGCGCGGCGAAACGCTGTTGCTGTTGTGACGAACGGCGGTGGCGCGGGCGTGCTATGCGCTGATTACGCGCGCGAGTTCGGGTTGAACCTCGTGCAGCTCAGCGGCGAGACGATTGCGAAGATAGAGGCGGGCGGTAGAATGCATTCCGCTTGGTCTCGCGCGAATCCTGTTGACATCGTGGGCGACGCGTTGCCTGAGCGTTACGCGAGCGCGATCAACGCGCTTCTCGAAGAGGATTACGTTCACGGTTTGATAGTTATTCAAACGCTGCAGACTATGACGCGGCCTGAAGAGGACGCGCGCGTCGTGATTGAAGCGCACGCGCGTTTTCCGGAAAAGCCAGTCGTGTGCGCGTTTCTCGGCGGGCGTTTCAGCAGGAAGAGCGTAGAGTTGCTGCGCGAGAACGGGATTCCTGACTATAATGACCCGCGCAAGGCAGTGCGGGCGATGGCCGCGTTGTGCGGCGCGTTGAAGTAGTGCTTAACGACTCGAGTGGCGTCTAACCGCGCGGGTAGCGTTAGTAGTTAACGTTTAACTACTATTAAGAGAATGCAGGGGACGCCGAAAAGCGTTTAAAATAGGGTTTACTTAAAGTTTTTTGGAGTTTTTTAAGTTTTTTAGTCTTTCTGCGAGTTTTTGACTGCGGACGGGGTTTTCGGTTTGATTGAGTCTTTCACTAATTTTGAGCGTTTCGAAGCTGAAGCAAAAAAAATTGGCGTTGAAGTCGACTTGCGCGCGTTGCTCACGCTCGACTTCCTGTTCCTAGAGCAATACAAGAACTTCATGATTCTCAGCCTGCGGGATTACGAGAAAGAACCCAGCAACATTCTCATCCTGTCGCTTGACAAGAACTTGCTGTATTCAATGAAAGAGTTTACTGACCGCGATTTCCGCATGTTTTCCCACACGATTCAAAGAAAGTACGGCGAAAGCACTGTTTTAACGTACCTTGTTTGCAAAGCAGTGCTTGAAAGCTATACGCGGAAATTCGAAGAGTTGAACGCGCTTATCGACGAGTTCGAAGCAGGGCGAGAACTCAACCGTTTCGAGGACACGAGCATTTCCCTCCGCAAGACCATGGACCGCGTTGAAGATTTCCTAAACATTCTCATCGCTCTCGAAGAACGCAAAATCAGGCAAGTAAACACCGCATTCATTTCCTACGATTACGAGTTGCTGGTTTCCCGCGCGCAGCATTTGCTTGACCGTTGCCGCAACCACGTCAACCAAATGCGCGACATCCGCACTCAAATCGAGATGCGTTCGACGATTGAATTAAACAAACGCATCGAGCGCTTGACAGACATCATGAAGAAACTCACCGCCCTCACGCTAATTTTCATGATTCCCAACATCATTGCCGGACACTTTGGAATGAACTTCAAGTTCATGCCGGAATTAGGAATACCTGAAGCGTATCCCGCGACGATAATCGTCTCGCTCGCAATCACCATAGGCGCGGCGTTATACATGAAGAAAATCGGTTGGCTTTAAGCTTTTCCTTCTTAAAAAGAAAGAAAAACCTTGGAAAAGAAAGAAGTGTTAGGAAAATAAAAAACTAAAAAAGAAAAACTAAAAAGAGGGTTTTGTTGGAAATGGAGGGGGACTGGGTTTTACTTGCGTTAGCTGGAATGGTTTTCGCTAGCCTCGCAAACATTTCACTAAAGTTTTTAGTGAAAAATGAAAACGTTTTAAGAGAATGGGGCAGCGTCATAACCCCGGTTGCAGTCCTAGTCCTCGCAGCCCTAATAATTTCTTACTTTTTCTTTCTCCGCGGCGTAGTACACTTCAAGCCTGAACTCGTATTATGGACTACATCACTCGTCATATTCTCGCTCGCCGCATTCGCGTTCGTCACGCTCGCCTTACGCACAGGCAAAGTAGCTCTAGTCACTGCAATCCTCAGCTTAAGCACAGTGTTCGTGGCTTTCCTATCTTTCCTGATTTTCAACGACCGTTTTTCAGTGAAAGAAGCGACTGCAATCGCCCTAGCGACTGCAAGCGTCCTAACGCTAGTCATTTAAACGCCAGCCACTTTATTTTAATTCGTGAAAAAACCCGCGAAAACAAAAACCCTAACGCTAACCACACTACTCGACAAACTACTCTCCATTAAAGGACGCACGCTAATCACGTTCCACTCGCTTGGCGACGCGGACAGCGTTGCCAGCGCTTACGCGCTCGCCAACGCGCTCAAACAAAAAAACAAGGGCGTTTCATGCGAAGTACGCTGCATTGACGTCGCGACTGCCAGCGCGCGACGCATTCTCGCCGGCCTTGGTTTTCCAACACCGAAAGCAATCAAACAACTTGATTCCTTCAAAAACATAATACTCGTAGACGTGAGCACGCCCACTCTTTTAAGCGATTGGAGCGCGAAAATCGAGGCGTTCCGCGGCACTGTAATCGCGATAGACAACCACTACCACACGCGGCACTTGAAAAACGCTTTCGTTTACGTCGACCTCGAAAAACCGAGCGCGAGCGAAATAGTTTTCGAAATCACGCAAAAACTAGGTGTAAAACCAAACGCGAAGACGGCAGCGTTGCTGCTCGCTGGAATCACTGTCGACACCGCGTTATTCAAAAGCGCGGAAAACGCAACGCTCGCTGACGCAGGCGAACTCGCGCGAACGCGCGGCGTGGACTTCAAAAAAATTCTTTCGCTTGCAACGCCGAAGCCCGACTTAAGCGAACGCGTTACGGTTTTAAAGGCGGTTGCGGGAGCGCGAATCGAGAAAATCGGTGAAGGCGAGCGCGCGGCGCTAGTCGCCCTCGCGCGAGCGCATGCTTTCGAACTCCAGTGCGCGAGCGCGCTTGTAGCTCTTGGTTGTGATTACGCGTTCGTTGCGAACGACCGCGATGGACGCGTGAGTGGAGTGAAAGCGCAAAGCGCGCGGGGAAACGTAGGCAAAATCATGGAGGCAGCCGGCGTGGCTTTCGGCGGTGGCGGCGGCGGGCACGAGTTCGTGGGCGGCGCGCGCGGCGACCCAACGCGCGCGAGCGCGGCGTTGGAAGAGTGTTTGACGCGCGTCAAGTTGTTGGTTGCCGGCAAGTCGCTGGGTTAAAAAAGTAGTTTGCTCAAAATTTTTTTTATGCCTGCTTCAACTAGTTCGACGAGCGCCGCGAGTTCAATCGACTCGCTGAAAGCGTTGCTGCAACACAAGACTCGAGTTCAGCGCACGCTCTTAGAGTCTTTCGCTTCATTAACCGCTGCCGGCGATTGGAATGCTTTAAACGAAGCGTTGTTGAAGGAATGCGTTAAGGCTTTAAACGCTCAAGCCGCGTTCGTCATCGTTCCACGCGAGAAAGAATTAATCGTAGTCTCTGCAGACGATTTAGTGCACGCATTGTTTCAAGACACTGACTACGCTGCACTCAAAGATGCGGCTTCAATAGCAATCCAGCGTCACAAAAACTTGTTGTTTGCAGAAGGCTTAGAGAAAAGCGGGGGCAGGCATTCAATGATTTGCGTGCCGGTTTTCTCCGGCTTAGGCAACCCGTTGGCGGTAATCGGCGTTTTCGGCAAGGCGGGCGGCGGCGCATTTACTGAAGCTGACGTGGAAGTTCTTTCCTCCATCGCGTTGAGCGCCAGCGCGGCAATAGAAAAAATTTCTTTAAAGCTAGAGTTGGCTTTAAAGGAAAAAGAAATAGAGTTCATCAACCGCATTAACAAGTACACCACGAGCATGCGTGATTTGCGCGAGTTACTGGAAGCCGTCTTAGGGGAAATAACGAAAGCCTTAAACGCAGAGATGGGCGTGGTTTTGCTGAAAGAAAGCGAAACCGCTAAAAAGTTTGATGTTGCAGGCGCGACCGACGTCGCGCGCAAGGAATTCGAGTTCACGCACTACGAACTCCCGAAAACGCTTGCGATAGAGGCTGCGAAGAGCCTTGAAACAAAACGCTTGAATAAAGTGAGTCCAACGATTTCAAACGCGTTGCTGCAACCAATCGCGGAAGACGGAATCGTCATCGGCGTTTTCGAAGTATTCAACAAGCACGGCATCAACGAGCATTTCACGCTCGAAGACTTGTCGCTGTTCTCCTCGCTCGTTAAACAAGCAAACAACGCTATTTTTCAAGAGCAGGAAAAAAAGAAAGTCAAAGAATTGTTCACGACTTACGTTTCGAAAGAAATCGGCGAAACGATTCTCAAAACCGCGCTTGAAGCAGGCGCGCGCGCGCAGGCCAGCGGAGTTGCTCAGGGCGAACGCAAGATTCTTACAGTCTTGTTCACCGACTTGAGGGGATTCACCGCGATAAGCGAAGCGTTGGACGCGCGCGAGGTTCTGGAACTGCTCAACGAGTACTTGGAAGTAATGACTCAAATCGTGTTCAAAAACGGCGGGCAGATCAGCGACATCATTGGCGACGCGATTTTCGCTATTTTCGGCGCGACGCCTAAGAGCGAGAGGAATCACGAGCTGCTTGCAGTAAAAACCGCTTTCGAAATGAATGAAGCGTTGAAGAATTTGAATGAAAAGTGGAGGCGTGAGGACAAGAAGGCCGAATTCAAGATGGGTGCGGGCATAAACACTGGAGAAATGATTTTGGGGAACATTGGAAGCAAGCAGTTCAAGAAATTCGGTGTTATCGGAGACAACGTTAATACAGGCTCGCGCATCGCAAGCGTCGCGCAAGCCGGACAAGTCATAATAAATGATTCAACGTTCAAGGCTGTGAGAAGCCACGTTAAAGTCAAGGCCCTCGAACCAGTTTCAGTAAAAGGCAAGAAAAAGCAGCTGCAATTGTATGAAGTGCTCGAACTACATTAAACACATTAAACCGCATCACCGACGAAATAACTAGTACTGCACGAGAAAGAGCAGGGAGCGTAAAGAAAGAGGAAGCGCGATGAAGGAGATTGGCGAATACAAGTTGTTGGAAGAGATTGGAAGCGGTGGTTTCAGCACTGTTTGGAGGGCGGAACATCCCCACACGCACAAGATTGTTGCTTTAAAGTTAATGCCTTTAGAGTCGCAGCCGGGAAAAGAGTTAATGCTAATGCTCGGGAGGCCGATGGTTGAAAAGAAATACCTTCTTATTGAAATGTTTTTCACCGAAGCATTGATGCACGGGGGTTTAAAACATCCCAACATTCCGGTGCTTCACGACATTGGATTCGACTCGGACAAGAAGATAGTGTATCTGGCAAGCGACTTCGTGAGGGGGAAAACCCTGCGCAAGATTTTGGACGAGAAACACTCTTTGCCCGTAGAAACTGTTTTGAATTACTCCACTCAAATTGCTGAAGCGTTGAAACATATTCACGAGAATAATCTCATTCACAGGGATTTGAAGCCTAGAAACATCATTATAGACGACAAGAAAAACAAGGCGGTGCTTCTAGACTTGGGAATTTCAACGCCTTCGATGGCGGTAATCAATCCCAAGGCGTTAACGCCGACCCACGCTTCGCCAGAACAAATAGATTTGGCAGACAACCCAAAAAAACAAAGCGAGTTTGGAAAACCCTTGCTCGATGGGCGTTCCGATTTGTTTTCCTTTGGGGTAGTAATGTACGAAATGCTTACTGGAAAACACCCGTTCAAAGAAAAAGAAAAGACTATCGGAGAACTAAAAAACGCTGTAAGAGAGAAAACACCAGTAGAGCCAGCGAAGTTAAACCCGAACGTTCCAGAAGAATTGTCAAAAATCGTGATGAAGTTGTTGGAAAAAAACCGTGAAAACCGTTATAGAAACGCTGGAGACCTGCTTAAAGACTTGAAGAAAATAAGCGAGAAAATAAGCGGGAAACCCGAGCCGGTTTCCGAGGAAAAGTCGGTGTTCGAAAAACCGGAATTCTGGCGAGAAGTTGAAGCCAAGTTGGAAGACTTGTTTTCAAGCAGCGTTATCAAGTCGAGCATTTCAATGAGCGCCTGGACTAAAGCATTCGTTGAAAGGAAAGACTTGAAGAAACTTGCGGAACGACAAGAACAAGTTTTAAGAGTATATATGCAGTTTCTAAAAACGCTGAGCCCAGAAGAATGGTTGTTCTTGACGGAAGAAAGCAAAAATCTCGAGAAAAAGCACAACGAGATTCTTGAAAAAACTGGGAGTGGAGCAAAAACAGACGCAGAAAAAGCTGAAGCTAAGAATAAACAGGAAAAGCGGCTTTCTAGGCTTTACTTTCTTCGGAAACTGTTTGAAGCCTCGCTGCCAGAAGAGTCACTTCAAGGTCTGAACGCATCGAAACGCGCTGACTTTTTTTGGACTGCATTACGCCCACACGTTGAAAACATGATTGAAGCCGAGAAAAAAAACATTTTACCCAAATCAACGCCGAAAAAAGTTCTTGACAATTCTTGCAGTTCACTCACTAAAGCGCTCGAGAATCTGTTGTTATGCGAGTACCGGGGTTACAACCTGATTTCGGACGAACGGGGTTTAAAGAAAATCACGCCCGCTTACAAGATTATCAACCCGAATGAGACAAGCGCGTTTAAAGACATTAAGTTTGAGTTGATAGAAAAGTATCCTTGGCTTGTTTACAATAACGAGACGGAGTTGAAAAAATTCGCCAAAGCGCAGAAGCAGACGATTAAAATTTTCGAGAAAGAATATAGTAAAGCTTACAATGCATATAGTAAAGCTTCCAATGCAGAAAAACTTGAAACGCTTATGAAAATCGTTAAACAGAAAGCGGTTGCCAAGGAACAGCTTGAAGCAAGTAATGAAACGTTAAAGTTGATGGAAAGACTGCGAGAGCATCCCGGTTACATCGTGACAACAACGCCTATCGAAGAAAGCTTCGAGGAAGTCACCCAAAATCCTTACGAGGGAAACATTCACGGTAAACTGAGGCTCATTTACCTTCCTGAAAGCGTTGGAACTACCGACTTTCAAGAAACGCTTAGCGGTTTAAGTCAGAAGGGACCAGTGTACGCGGCTATAAAAGTCCGCGCGGTTTCGGAATCAACTCAAGACGCGTGGATGTCGTTCAAAGCAATTCACTCAAAAGAAAAAGATTGGACCGCGTTGCTTCAACCCTCTAAAGCGCATACGGTGCATTCTGGCAGCATCATTCAAAAGCTTTATGCGGCGCGAAGCGACGGGAGGAACAAGATTGGGGTAGCTTTTTACATTGGAAAACCGAACGACAGCCTACTTAAGGAAAACGCGAGGAGGATGCACGGCGAAGCTTTGGAAAGGTTAAGCAAAAAAACGTTTGGAGAAGACCATGGGGAAGTAATAAAAAACATTCCGGTGCCGAAAGAGGGTTTTCTAGTAGCACCCTTGATAGCCTTAATCTTAGCAGACAAGATCTACTCTATAGTAAAAAAAGCAAGCCCGAAGTCAAACTTCATCCAGGCAATGAATGGACAGGTTGTAGCGTGACTAACGAATGGAGGGGTTGCGTGACTACCGCAAACGCTGAACTAAAAAAGTAAAAAAGAGTTTAAGAAAACCGGAGATGCACCGCGTGTTAAATCATGTAACTAGGTTGGTTTTAGATGCGGTTCGACGCGCTTCAAGTTAAACTCATAATTTCAGATGTTGATGGAGTGATACGCTATCAAGCAGATTCTGCTGTTTTAAAAGCGTACCAAGCTGCTTTAAAAACAACAGGAGTTACATCACAACGATTAAAGCATTTTCCTTTCAAAACGATTAAGCGTTTGCGGACATTGCCTGAAGCTGGCTTTTTAAACGAAAGGAATGCTTTTCTCAAACTATTGGTGCGCTTGAGCCGCGAAAACGAAAGCGATTTCAAGAAATTGGTGGAAAGCGCTAAAAAAGGCGACGTTAAAAAAATAAGAGAGTATTTCGAGAAAAGCGAAGCTGACGAGAGCAAAAGAATTTCGGAAAGCGTCTTGAAGAAAATGAATGAAGCTTACGAGAAACACCGTTACAGTGCGGAGAACTTGCGCGCAACGAAGCCTTTCAAAAAATCTGTTGGCGCGCTGCAGGCTTTAATTAAAAACGGTTTTTCGATTGTTTTAAGCAGCAACGCGCCTAAGGCAAGCGTTAAAAACTGGGTTGACATTCACGCGCCTGCACTGGCTGAAAAAATCGAAATCTTGGGAAAAGAAGACGTTGAAAGACAAAAGCCCGACCCTGAGGGGATCTTGAAAGCGTTGGGCGGCATGCACGCTGAAAAAGCCATTAGCGTCGGCGACCATCCTGAAGACATTAAAGCTGCTAAAAACGCCGGCGTTACCGCGGTTGCGGTGTTAAGCCCTTTGGCTAGCGTTGGGGAACTCTTAAAGCACGAGCCGGACTACGTGTTTCATAGTTTCAAGGAAATGACGGAATGGCTTTTAGGAGTGCGGCGAGTAAAGATGGTAGAAAAACGCTCGAAAACCGGTTTTATTACTATGGTAAGCGTAAAAGCATTAAAATCAGAATCCAAAAATCTGAATCCAAAGAAACTTAAGCGTTAAGAAACAGGTTCTTCGATGTGGATAGAGATTTCTTTCTTGTCGGTAAGCGTTTCACCCACGTAAGCTTGAATCGTCAGCTTGTACTTGCTTGACACTATGCCGCCTGGCAGCGTGCCGACCATGTCGAAAATCAAGTTGATGCTCTCGTTTGGATTCAACTGTGGGAGGAAATAGTCGAGAACGTTGTGTTCAGGGTCTTCCTCGTACTGCGCGCCGCCAACGCGAGTGACGTTCATGACTTTCGGCGAGATTATGCGAATCAAGCCGCGAGCGCAAGGGGCTTTCTGGCTTGCGTTAACAGCACTTATGGAAAGCGTGCTGTAAGTATTGGCTTTTAAGACAGCTGACTCTCGCACTGTAGTCAATTCAATGCGAGCTGAACCAAGCGAATTCAATCCTTCTGCTGTCAACTCGTACTTCTTGCCGATAACCCCGCCTGCAGTTACTAGGCCAGAGTGCTGGAGCGCGGCCAGCTCGCGTTCCACCGCTTCCTTGAAAGTGTTTAAAGCTTTCGCTATGTCGGCGCTCGTGTTCAAGCCAAGGTAAACGCATTGAAGCACGTGCGCTTTAGACACTGAAGTTATTCTTTTTTCAACCATTTTTTTTCTTCACCGCGTTGATTCGCTGATTGTAAGCAATCCATTTCATAATTTGATGAATACAATAATTTTTTTGATTTTGATGAATTATAATTTAATGGATTAAATAATTTAATGGATTAAGTTAAGATCTTAAGTATTTAAATCGGTTTAGGCTTATAAGACTTTTTCTTGAAAAGGTTTTCTCGAGGCGGGCTTTAAAAAAATGGGGATGCACATTAAGGTCGTAGGCTTGAAGGTTTTTGGCTTGCGTCATGTTCAGCGCTTGTGCCGCGAGTTTGACGCGGTTTATTTGGTTGATTCCAACATCGGGCGGAAGAACGCCGAGAAACTAGAAAACCTCGTAGTGCTAGACCACCACGACGAGTATTCTCAAAAACGCGTTTCAACTGAACAATGCTTGGATTTCATCAAAAAAAAAGGCGTTAAAACAGTTTTAGAGGGCGATAACGTCGTCTGCACAGACAATTTCGACGCTGACGCGCTGTTGTCGGTATTCGCGTTCGCCAATCCGCGCGCGGCGTTGAAACAAGAGCGGCTATTGCGGGAAACGGCGGTGTTCGGCGATTTCACTGCGTTCAGCGGCGATTATCGCATTCGCGGCAGGCGGGAGAGAAAGCTTTTTTACGCGATGCTTGGCTGGTTGAACAAGGCGCTAGAATTAAAAAAATTGAGTTCGTTGAAGCGGAAAACGATTTTCTTACGGTCAAGCGTTGAAAAACTAGGGAGAGCAATTCGAAACATTGAAGCTTTCTCTAAAGACTATAAAGCTGGACTTCAAGCAATCGAAAAGGCTATCACCGTAGCGCGAAGACGGTTGCGCAAGGAAAACAATTTTTTGAGCGTGCTTGACTCGCGCAAGCTACTACACGAAAACTTTATCGTCTCAGGAATCGCGGTTTACGCGGCTGCGGAGACGCCAGTAGTCCTGCGCAGAGAGTCAAAAAATGAGATGGTAATCGGCGTGAGGACGGGTAAAGAGAGCAAGAACATTGACTTGACGCTGTTGTTGAAACGGTTGCAAAGAATCGAAGACAACAAGCGGGCTAAGTGGTACGGTAGGCGGGATGTTGTAGTGTGCTCGGGCAAGTCCAGCCTTTCGCTCTATAAGATAAAGAGTTTAATAAACGAATTAACATAAGAATCTTGAACGAACACGAGCGTTCGGATTCTTCATAGAGTCAAAGAGCGTTCAAGGACGGGAACAACGTGTTTAAAGAAGGCGGAAAACCGTTCGGTGAACAGCGCGTCATAATCGCCATCGTCGGCGCGCTAGGGCGCGGTAAAAGCACGGTTGCCTACAGCATTTCCAAGCACTTGAGCGAACTCTCAGGCTTGCCTGAACCTATCAAAGTGCATTCGACTGACGAAATTAGAAACGAATTCGTCGAGAGAAGTCTTATCAAGAAAAGTTTGGAAGGCATTAACGAAGGTGCTTTTTCGCCTAGAGAGCGGGATAAGATTTACAACGAGCTTATGCGCAGGATAAAAAATGATTTGAATGAGAAAGGCTTGGCGGTGGCTACCGGAACGTTTATCAACAAAAGCCAGCGCGAATCATTGTATGAAATCGCGCGGGATTTCGGCGCGAAAGTTTTTTTTATAGAGTGTTTAACCACTAGCGAAAAAGCTGAAGAACGCATCGCGGCTGCAGAAGCCGCGGGCGAAAACAGGTTTGGGTCGTTAGTCGGGCCAAAGCGTTACGCTGAACTCCGCAAGAATCCGAAAACGAGTAAGCTTACAGAAAGTCCAGCAGTAATAAAAGAAGAGAATTTGAAGGAATTCGAGGAAAACAACGTAATTTACGTGCCTTTCGCAACGAGTTTTGAACTAGGAATTTTGCCTGAAAGGACGAAAATGTTGACGCGGCGCGTGATTGACTACATAAGGAACTTAAAAAAGCAGAAGCAGAAATGAAAAAAAGAAAAAAAGAAAAGACGAGGAAAGAAAAAAAAGAAAAAAAGAAAAAAGTTAAAAAGTTTTTGTTGCACAGAGTCGAGCGAATCGAACGAACGGGTTAGAGTTGAATGAATGGTTGAACTAACTTGAAAAAACCTGGTTTGGCCCAGTACTCGAGCACGCCATTCGCTGGCCTGCAAATTATTTGGTCGTTGCCTGAAAACATTCAACTCGCGCGCGAGGTAATAGCGCAGGCGGTAAAACTGGTTGCAGAGTCTTTGACGACCAGTAAATTTATTAAGTTGTTTTCTTCCAGTATTGAGAGGTGATGCGTTTTTGGCGTGGCGGCGCTGGCTGCGCGGTTCTGGGAAGGCGACGGAACCAACCAAAAAACTGCACGACGAGTTAACAAACACAGTACTCAAGGGATTGTCCTACCATACAGTGCAGGGGACAAGGTTTAATGAAGTGCATAGTTTTCTCGAGAACCTCGATTTTTCGGAGGGTGCATCATCAGAAGGCGTTAAAGCGTTGAAGGATTTGAAAGAGTTTTCGGACTTACTGGAAAAACCGATTTCCAAGGAAAGCAGAAAAGAGTACTTCGAATACACGCAGAAAAAAATAAAAATCGTCAATCTTTACGAGACGCTGTTTGCGCATTCGCTGCAGTTGGCGCAACAACTGAAAGGCGCTAATGTAGGGATTGAAGATGCTGAAGTTGTAGGAAAAGCGAGGGAAATGACTGGAGGGTTCATTGAGAAGCTGCAGCCAGTAGTCAAAGAATTTGA
>JBBIMI010000012.1:0-27353 GCA_037444485.1 Microcaldota archaeon | reverse complement strand
GCGTTTGACGCTAAAAAAAGCTTTATTCGAATCTTTTTTCTGCAACGCGCCAATCGATTGCTTTAAAGAAAGCGTTGACGTAATCAACGCGCTTGAGTCCGTAGTCGAGCATGAAAGCGTGTTCAAAAACGTCAATCACTAAGACTGGTTTTGCAGTCGCCAAGTGGCCGACGTCATGCTCGTTAATCCAAGCGTTGAACAAGCGGTTCGCGCCAGAGTCGTGGAAAAGAACCACCCAACCAATGCCGCGCATCATGCTCGTCGCTTTAAAGTCATTCTCCCAATTCTTGAAACTTCCGAATTCTTCAATGATTTCATTAAATAATTTTGAGTTTTCATTGATTTGATTTCCGTCTCTCGTCATGTTTTCAAAGTAAAATTCGTGTAAACGCATTCCGTTGAATTCCCAACCAAAACGCCGCTTCAACTCCGCGTATTCCGGCGTCGCTTGCTTTCCTTCCTTCACGAGTGCATTCAATACGTCTGCGAGTTTATTGGTGTTGGAAACGTAAGCTTGGTATAGAGTGAAATGGTTTTTAAGCAAATCGTCGCTGAATCCAGGGGTTCCAAACAAGCGTTCAAAGTTTTTCGCTTCGTACTGCAACCTAATCGCCTCCCAACCTAATTCTCTCCCATTTTTTCCAACAAATTCTAGAAAATTTTAGAAAAAAATATTTTAAAAAATACGGGTTCACCAATAAATTATCAATAAACTTTTCGTACTAACATCATTTTATTTTATCGCATTATTTTATTAACTATATCTTACCAACTAGCTCTAACTCTGGTTTTAATGCCTTTTTTCCAGGCTCCCAACTAGCAGGACAAACCAACCCCTTGTTTTCCCTAACGAATTTCGCGGCTTGAAGCTTTCTCAACAATTCTTTAGCACTTCTACCGATGCTGTTGTCATGCAATTCAAAGGCTTTGACGATTCCATCCGGATCTATAATGAAGCTGCCGCGTAGTGAAAGCCCTTCTTCTTCAACGTAAGTGCCGAATTCCCTGCATAGCTTCCCACTAGGGTCTGCAAGCATTGGAAACTTGATTTTCTTGATTGAAGGCGAGTTGTCGTGCCAAGCCTTGTGCACGAATACTGTGTCAGTGCTCAGACTCAACACTTCAGCGCCTAATTTTTTGAATTCATCGTAAAGCTCTGCAACCTCTTCCAATTCAGTAGGACAAACAAATGTAAAATCGGCGGGATAAAAAATCAAGACAAGCCACTTGCCTTTGTAATCAGAAAGCCTTACCTTCCGCACTTCATTTTTGTGGAATGCCTCTAGTTCAAATTCAGGGATTTTTTCACCAATCCAAACCACTTCTATTTCACCTCTTTCCAGAATGAATCTTTATAGTCTTTATGCAAAAAACCATCAAATTCCGGTATCAAACCCACGCACTAGTCCAATAAAACAATTCAAAAAACGTTTTAAACACCAATTTAACGTGTTCGCCTGAGAAATTCCGCGAGTTTTAGTCGCGGATGAATTAACCTCGGATGAATTAACCTTATTTATTTCGTTTCACTTGTTTGCCAATTATTTGTAGAGGCCGCGCAGGTGTTGCGGGCGACTCGAGCCTTCACGTCTCACGCTTCGCGCGCGGATAACTGCACCCGTCAACAAACGCTGGCAGCGTGCCGGAATTTCCGCCTTTAAGCGTAGATTATTTAAATATATTCGATTTAATAACTTTATGGTTCGATTTTCAAACTTTCAAAATGCTTCCGCAGACGCCTCAACTTTAAGGATACTTGCTTTGCTGGAAGAAAACTCACGCACACCATTCGTAGAAATCGCGAAAGACTTAAAGGTAAGCGAAACAGCGGTGAGAAAGCGAGTAAAAAAACTCGAGAAGGAAGGCGTGATACTCAAATATACTATAGACGTGGATTTAAAGAAAATAGGGCTTAAAACACGGGCCTTAATTGGCGTTGATGTAACGCCGGAAGCATTTTTGACAGTAATCGAAAAAATAAAGAAAATGCCGGAAGCCACGCGCGTGTACTCTTCAACAGGCGACCACATGATATTAACAGAATCTCGCTTTAAAAATTCTCACGAATTGGCCAAGTTCGAAAAAAAACTAAAGTCAGTAGGCGGCGTGACTAGAATATGCCCTACAATAATACTCGAAAGAATAAAATAAAAAAGCTCGGAAAGCAAACGCTTTAAGCACTCACCAGAAAATCGAAACCAAAAAATCGAAAACGTGTGAAAAACGCCTTTTCCAACCCTGTTTTTCGAAAAAAACACTTATTTTCGCGCTTTTCGCCCCATTTCGAGGCTTTAACTGGTCGCGAAGAAAAGCTTATATACTCGTTGGTAGCATTTACAATACTGTGTTCTTACATCGCGTAAGAACATTACTCTAATGCTACAGTTCCCGGCAAGTTAGAGCTCTTGTACTAGAACGCTTTCCCAGCGTTCGATGACGTTTTAAAGTGTGATGACTAACCTTGCTTTTTTCTACTGTAGCGAGAATGGGCACTCGAACAAAGAACGATTTCAAAAAAATCCAAAAATCGCACTCATTCGAGTTCGACGACAGGCTCTTTGGAGGCAAAAGAATTAGTTCTTGCGACCTCGAATGCGCGACAGCGGCGCCCTTTTCGGGGCGTTGCGGCGCAACACCAGTCGATCCCGCTGGAGGACACTGCTATCGGATCGCGATTAAGCCATGCAAGTCTTGGGCTGCAAGCGTTGCAGCCCGGCGAACGGCTCAGTAACACGTAGTCAACGTACTCCAAGGACGGGGGCAACCTCGCGAAAGTGAGGATATTACCCGATAGGCCAAAACATTCTGGAACGGGTTTTGGCCCAAAAGGGCTCGCGGATTGCAGCGGGCAACGCCTTGGAATCGGACTGTGGCTGATTAGCTAGACGGCGAGGTAACGGCTCACCGTGGCGATAATCAGTAGGGGCTATGGGAGAAGCTTTTCTTTCTTGGAAAAGAAAGAAAACCTTGGAAAAAAGTTTTTTTTTCTTTTTTGAAAACTTGAAAAAAAGTGAAAGAAAGGCTCCCGAGTAGGAGCCCCGAGACGGGCACTGAGACAAGGGCCCGAGCCCTACGGGGTGCAGCAGGCGCGAAACTTCCGCAATGCGCGAAAGCGTGACGGAGGTAATCCGAGTGCTTTCCGAAAGGAAAGCTTTTAACGAGACTGACACTCTCGTTGAATAAGTGGTGGGTAAATCCTGTGCCAGCCGCCGCGGTAATACAGGTAGCACTAGTGGTGTCCACGAATATTGAGTTTAAAGCGCTCGTAGCCGGCTAAGCAAGTTTCCCGTCAAATCTTCCAGCTTAACTGGAAGACGCGCGGGAAATACTACTTGGCTTGAGAGTGGGGGAAGCCAAGAGTACGCTAGGGGGAGTGGTAAAGATTTTTCTTTCAAAAGAAAATCAAGAAAGAAAAAACGCCGAGAATGCTGTAATCCTTAGCGGACTACCAGTGGCGAAAGCGCTTGGCTAAAACACGTTTGACGGTGAGGAGCGAAGGCTAGGGGAGCAAATCGGATTAGATATGGCTCTACATGGCTCTTAAATAAAGAGCCACTAAAAACCCGAGTCTACAATCGGTTTAACAACCACGTTGTAGCGGGAGTAGTCCTAGCAGTAAATGATGCAAACTTGGCGTTGCAGTCACTTAGAGTGGCTGCAGTGCCGTAGGGAAACCGTTTAGTTTGCCACTTGGGGAGTACGGTCGCAAGACTGAAATAGGGGAAGCCCTTTTACTTTATTATGCAGAAAGACTTAGCGTATCTTGTTGGCGCTCTGAGGGACGGAAGCGTGTTCTACGACAAGAATAGCAGAAACTACAACAGTATTTGGTATGAAAACAATACTGAATGGCTTTCAAATTCTATAGCAAAAAGAATATTCAAGCTATTCAAAAAAGAACCAAGACTAGAAGAATACAAAGAAAATTATTACCGAGTGATCCTCAGTTCTCAAAAAGTTTACAATCTCTTTGTAAACGATTATGAGTTTATAGCGCCGCAAGAAAAATGGAATACGCCACGCATAATCAAAAAAGCTTCACAAGAAGTTATCTCAAATTACGTGGCTGGTTTTTTCGATGCTGAGGGTGATTGTAGCACCAAAAATTATGTTGTTGGTTTTAGTCAGAAAAATTTTGAATCGCTTAGATTCATAAAAAATTGGCTAAATAAAAATGGCATAAAATCAAGCAATATTTTTATTGCAGATAAAAAATCTGGGACTAACAGGTTCTTTATAACGTCAAAAGAAAATTTCAAAAAGTTTTATAGTTTAGTGCCGTTCGAACACCCTGATAAAGTTTTTTCTATAGGGCTTCTTCTACAGTAAACTTAAAGGAAAGAAGATGCTGCAGAAAGCGTTTTCACTGGCAGGGTGGTCCAGACAAGAATAAAAACTCATTTTTCAGTTTTCTATAACATGAATCCTGAAATTTATTACTTGCTTGGTGCCTTGCGAGACGGGAATTTTGACGCTCGCGAAGGGAAAAACTATGAACTTCGCATGTACCAGAAGGACGCACAGTGGCTTCACTTTATTTCCGAAATTATTTCAAAAAATTTTGGTGTCGAAGCTAAAATTTCCAAAAATCTATTGCGCGTTAATAAGCGCTGGTTTGTGGAGAAATTGATTTCAATTTCGGAATACAAGTGCCCTCAGGACTTATGGAATACGCCAACCATCGTGGCAAATGCCAGCGAAGAAGAGAAGTGGTGGTACATAAGCGGTTTCTGGGATGCTGAAGGTGGTGTTCCTTACGACTACAGTCCACAGAAATATGTTTCCTTCAATCAAAAATCGCGCAGTTCTTTAGAGTTCGTACGTGATTTTCTAGTAAGCCAAAATTTTCGGCCAACGAATTTAACGATGACCGGCAAAGTCTGGCAGTTTAGAATAACACGACGAAATCAACTTAAAGATTTTGCTTATAGAATTCACTCGTTTCATGAAAAACGCAGGAGACTTTTTAAACTCGCTGCAGCTCTTCCCTGAATTGGCGGGAGAGCACCACAAGCCGTGGATGCTGCGGTTCAATTGGATTCAACGCCGGGAAACTCACCAGGAAAGACGGCAGGATGAAGGTCAAGCTAAAGACTTTACCTAACAAGCCGAGAAGTGCTGCATGGCCAGCGTCAGTTCGTGCCGTGAGGTGTCAGGTTAAGTCCTGCAACGAACGAGATCCCTGTCCACAGTTGCAAACCAGAAAGAAGTTTTTGGCGCACTCTGTGGAAACTGCCTGCGTTAAGTAGGAGGAAGGAAGGGGCGACGCTAGGTCAGTATGGCCTGAATTTCCTGGGCCACACGTGGCATACAAAGGCCGAGACAATGCGTTCCGACGCCGAAAGGCGGAGGCAATCGCCTAAACTCGGTCCCAGTTCAGATTGGGGGCTGGAACTCGTCCCCATGAAGTTGGAATGGCTAGTAATCGCGTGTCATCATCGCGCGGTGAATATGTCCCCGCTCTTTGCACACACCGCCCGTCAAGCCATCCAAGCGAGGTTTTAGTGAGGCTTACGCGGAAACGCGTAATTCGAGCTAGAGCTTCGTGAGGGGGGTTAACTCCACAACATTATATATTTTTAACACTTAATGTCGTGGGGGTCTATAGTCGTAAAGTGATTGAGATGAATTGCTTTGACTGGCTTGCCGGTTTGGTTTCAGGCGATGGTTATTTGGATGACCGACATACGGAAATTCACAATACGTCGCAGTCAATTCTTAGAGAAGCAATCGCCTCCATCAAAATTCATGTTCCTATACAAAGAATTAAGGCGGACATCTATGGAAAAAATCCAGCGTCGATAGAAGCGTGGGCGAATGCATTGCGCCTGCCAACTTCAAATGTTAGACTGAAAAGAGACGCTAGTCCTTGGAAATCAAATAGTGAAAAAATTAGGATTAGAGTTGCTTTAAAGAAGTTAGCAGAAAAACTTTTTAGAACAATCCGCAAAGCGCATTTAACGCCCTCTTTTGCGAGGGGCTTGTTTGACGCGGAAGCATCGGTCGATTCCAAAGGTTACATAGAATTCAAGCAGGTTTCAACCCGCATAAAATCAAATTAGTAAAAAGTTTGTTTCAATACCTTACTAAAAAAGGAATTTCCTGCACAACGCCCAAACTCAAGAAGGATGCGAAGAAGTCTGATTGTTACTTCTATGTAAAAAATGTCAAAAAATTTTTGGAATTAATTGGCTTCACGGACGAAACCAAAAAAAGAAAGCCGAGATTCTTGTAATAATAAAGGAGCATGCTAAGATGATGGATAAATCGGCTTTTCTAGAATTGTTAGAGACACCAACCGATATTTCGAACGTGATGCAGGCATTAAATATGCCTTACTATCGCGTGAGAAAGAGCATAAATGCTTTATATGCGCAAGGCTTATTGAAGCGAGTCAAAATAGGATCTAAATTTTTATACCATCTCAACCGCTCGATAAACAAGGTAACCGTAGGGGAACCTGCGGTTAGATCACCTCCAATTGGTTGAAAGACCTAATTCGAGGCACTATTCTTCCTTTAAGAATTTTGTTCACTCCAAAGAGCCTGAATTCATTTTTCAAGGGGCTCGTGGCGCAGTGGCAGCGCGCCTGCTTTGCAAGAACTTTTTTCTTTAAAAAAGAAAAAACTTCACTAAAAAGAAAGCGAATACACGTTCCAAAAAAGCAGGAGGCCGCGGGTTCGAAAAAGCCCGCGCGCGCAAAGCGCGCCGCGCGCTGGGATTGCGAAAATCCCGCCGAGTCCATTGACTTTTCTTTTTCGGGAAAAAAGAAAACTCAACTAAAGAAAAAGTGAAAATTTTTGTTGTTCGCGTTGAGAGCGCAATGCTTTCCGCGGGCGTTCAAATGAAGTTTTCGAAGCAAGTCCCGCCGCAATCGGGCGTTCGGAAATGGAATGCTGAAAGACTGGAAAATCGCTTTACCGTTGTTTTCCGAGTTTCGTGAAGCTGTGTAGGAAAAAGGTGTTCAATCGAGGAGTAGTAATGCTGCTGCCACTCTGTGGATAGTTAGGCTTGGACGGCGATGAAGGGCGTAGCAAGCTGCGAAAAGCCGTGGGTAGCCGCACGCGGGCTTTGAACCACGGGTTCCCGAATCACTCCGGAAGGAGGGCACACCCGCTGAATTGAAATATCTTAGTAAGCGGAGGAAAAGAAACCAACCGGTATGCCGCTAGTAGTGCGAACGAAAACGGCGCAGGGCAAACCGAACGGCCTGCCGCAAGGTGGGTTCGAATGTGGCGTTTGGACCGTCTTTTAACGCGTTGCGTGGAGTTGAACTCGGCTGGAAAGCCGGGCCGAAGAAAGTGAAAGCCTTGTAAACAAACGCGCCGACGCGCGTGGCGGTATCCAGAGTAGCGTTCCCTTGCTTGGGAGCGTGAAAACGCGAGCCATTGACTCGCAACCCTAAACACGAATCCAAGACCGATAGCGTAAAAAGTAGTGCGAACGAAAACTGAAAAGCACCCCGAAAGGGGGGTTAAAAGTGCTTGAAACAGAGTGGCTACAATAAGACACTCGCGCGAAAGGAATGTAAATCCGCTGAACAAGCGGATTCAAACAGCGTGGTGTCGTACTTCTTGAAGCAAGAGCCAGGGAGTTTAAGAAAGTGGCGTGCGCAAGCAAAGCGAAAGCGAATTAGCACGCAACCTTCGCAAGAAGGCGAGGTGCGCCGTCTTAACCGGCGGTCAGTCACTTTCTTAAGACCCGAAGCCGAAGCGATCTAGACGCGAGCAGGGTGAAGCCCTTCTTCAGAAGGGTGGAAGCCCGCAACCAATGCTAGTCTATAAGCCTTTCTTTTAGAAAAAGAAAGCCTTGGGAAAGAAAAAGGAAAAAAGAATGCTGGACAACTGCTTGGGTGACTTGCGCCTAGGGATGAAAGTTCATTCGAGCTCGGCGATAAACTCGTGAAACTAATTTTTAGTTTCTTTTAGTTTCTCGAGTTCGCTATAGCGGGTTTCCTTCGAAGTGTACCGCAGTACAGCCTTGTCAGAGGCAAGCGTTAGGTAGAGCCACTGATTCGAGAACGCGGGGCCGAAAGGCCTCATTCTTGAGTCAAACTCCGAAGCTAACGCTGCTGGAGAAGACAGGAGTTGGGCAACCGAGTTAAGCGCGGTTGCCGAGAGGGGAACGACCCCTACTGCAGTTAAGGCCCCTAAGAAATGGCTAAGTGTTAATCAATAAGGCGTTTTGGTTCTCAGACAGCGGGGAGGTAGACGATCCCGAAACCAAATAATGATGACCGGCAAAACAAATTCCGACTAAAAAATTCCGACTAAAATGGGGATTGACGGACGGCCTGATTAAAAGCGGTTTTGGCGTCGGCCCAAGAACAGAAGCTGCCATCCTTTAAACAACGCGTAACAGCGGACCCGTCAAGAACCGAAGCGCTACAGACTCTCGGGACTAAAGCCATTCGCCGATACTGTGGCGCACGCGCGGTGCGCGTGATCGAGTAGGAGGACGTGCGGTTAGGGCAGAAGCTGGGGCGTGAGTTCCAGTGGACCTAATTGCAATGAAGATCCTGGTACTAGTAGCAGCTATTCCAGGCGAGAAATCGCAAGAATTTCAAGCAATTATAACTCGGTGCACGAGTAAACTGACAAAACGGCTTTCTCTACTTGGTGGATTTTTAGTATGGGCTGCGTTTATGATTTGTTTCTCCGAGCTACACTTTTTCACAAACCTAGTAATGCGAGTTTGGAAACAATCGAACTTTGGTCCGGCATCGCAGTTATTGTAATTGCTGTCGCCATTCACTTTCATTGGTAAAAACCGTTTCATTTGATAAAAATTTGTTGATAAAAATTTGATAAAAAGAAAACTTGACTAATTCTTGCGACTCGGTTCCTGGACGCCGAAAGGGCAAGGGTTTCTTGGCAACGCTAGAAGCTTTTCTTTCTTGAAAAAAAGAAAACCTTGGAAAAGAAAGAAGCTTTTTTCTTTAAAGAAAAGAAAAAACCTTGGAAAAGAAAGAATGAAGAGAAAAGCTGGCGATTCGACCAAGAGTAAGCCGGTCCTAACCCTAAGCGCAACCGCGATTGGGGAAAGGGAAACGCGTTAATAATCGCGTGCCGCGTGAATGCGTGCGGCAACGCAAGCCCATTCACTAGACAGTTGGGGATAGGCCCAGCAGTGTAACACGCTGTTTAACTTGGACTAACGCGAAGAAGTCTCGTAACGAGGAGCATTCGCGTAAGCCGGGAATAGCCCCGCAAGGGGTTGGGTTGAATCCACGACTCCATGAAAAAAGTGTGGGAAGTATTTCACGCGACCGTACCGAGAAGCCTAAAAGTAGTTAATTTTTTGTCTACTGCAGGTTCGGTAAAACCAGTACTGGTGGCCCTAGCAGAGGAAGCTAAGGCGTGGCAGGAGAACTAAAGCAAGGGAATTCGGCAAAATAGCCCCGTAACTTCGGAAGAAGGGGTGCCTACATTCTTTCCCAGAGATTACATCAACGGGAGGGTTCGTAGGTCGCAGTAACTCCCGACAAAGGCAAAGAGTGATGAGCGTTTGAACAACCTCTGAACAAGCTTTTCTTTCTTGAAAAAAAGAAAAACTTGGAAAAGAAATTTTTTTGAAAGAAAAAGCTTCTTTTTTAGTGATGAGGTTGATAGCGCCTGACTAAATTACCATTTTGCGCGTCTTTGAAGGGGGCTGTAAACAAGGGGACGTCGACTGTTTAACAAAAACACAGGTTTCCGCAAAGTCGAAAGGCTGAGTACGGAAGCTGACGCCTGCTCACTGGCAGTATCTCAAAGCACGCTTCAACGTGTCTAAGGACTGCTAAAGAGCGGGAGTAACTCTGAAACGAATTCCTGCGCTAATTTTTACTCGCAGGACTACGTGGAGACCTCTCTTAAGGTAGCGTAATACCTCGCCGCTTAATTGGCGGCTTAAGAAAGCGCTTCAAACAATTTACCGGCATTGAGCCCTCCTAAAGTTTTTAAGCAGGCATTTCGTGCTTGCAGCATGATAACCAAAAACTTATTCTACTTGCTCGGCGCATTGCGAATGATTCTTTACCCAAATGCGGTTTAAAGAAAGAACTGACGCTTGCAACCGACCCGAGAGTAGAATAGTTACGAACGTTACGAACCGTGACTAAAATGGCGGCATCCGAGTTTGACTTGCCAGAGCATAAGTTCAAAACGTATTTGGTGAAGGACAAGAAAAGCAAGCGTGATTGCTACAAGTTGAAACTCTATTCAAAAAAAGTTTATGAATTGCTAGCCTGTTTTTACAATCCAGGAGACCAGCTTTACTGGCGTACGCCAGCTCTGGTTGAAACTGCAAATTTGCAGTTGGAGTACGTTGCTGGCTTCTACGATTCTGAAGGGGGTTGCAGGAATGCAGCCAAATTCGCGAATGGTAAAACCAAGACCATTCAAGCTTGTGCGTCTTTCCGCTGCAAACATGCTGGTGGCAACAACCGCTAGAGTTCGTTAAGAATGTTCTCGATAAGATTGACGTAAAGTCTCAATTGCATGATTCTGACGAACTCGCGTTGACGGGAAAGAAAAACCTATTGCGGTTTTATGAGTGTATGCCATTAAAGCACGAGAGAAAGAAGAGAGACTTGCGCAGCTTTTAATTTTTTGTTAAGCGCTTTCTGCCGAAGCATGAATGGCGTAACGAGCGTCCCACTGTCCCTGCTTTAGACCTGGTGAACCTACTACTCGGTGAACATGCCGAGGACTTCTAGGGGGAAACGAAGACCCCGTGGAGCTTAACCACAGCCTGTTGTTGTGGCACGGTTGAAAGATCAAAGAGTAAGCAGGAGCCGTTACGTTGCGTCTTTCGGGACGCAAATAAGCGAAAGTGTGACACTGCTATTTTTTGACTGCGTTGCTAACCTGAAAGGGGACAGCTGCAGGTGGGTGGTTTGGCTGGGGCGGCACGCCTTCGATAAGAAAACAAAGGCGTCCAAAAGTTTAAAAGCCTAGGAGTCCTCTAGATTTCGTGGAGTCAAAGCGAGCCAAATTCAAGAATGCCGATTGTTCGAAAGCGTTCTTTAAACGCCTTCAGGAAAAAACCGGCTGCGAAACGCTGTTCAACCTGGCGAAGAAGCTCGGAGTGTCTTACGAGTGCCTCAAACTCTGGGTTCGAGCAAAACGCTCGGTTCCTTTTTCGCTACTCGAAAAATGGTCTGACGAATTCAGTATTCCCTTGAAAGCGGGGTGTTACTTGACTTTCGACTTGCGGTCGTTTTTACGGCACGCAAGCGAGAAAGGCGTTTCGGCTTTGAAAAAAAAGTTTGGAAGCGAGTGGAGTAAAAAACTTGGGCAGCGCGGCATGAAAACACTTAAAAAGCGTTTGATGCGCGACAAGACACTTCGCGAAAAATGGCGTAATTCAATCAAGTCGGCTTTGAAGAAAAAATTCGGCGCGAATTGCTACCATATTTTAGGAAAACTGGGCGGCAGAAAATCAATTCAAAGCTGTCCGCCTGAAAAAATGGCGCGCCAACGCAGGAAAGCGTTCCGCCGCTCTTTCAAGAGCAAGATTGTTTTTCGCGGTGAAAAGTTTCGCAGCTTCAAAGAGTTGGAAGTGGCGAAATTGTTGTCGCGGCTTGGTTTGCGTTTTCGAGTACGAGCGTGAGTTGCTGGGTTTTTACCCTGACTTTTTCTTGCCTTCGAAGCGTTTAGTAATCGAAGTTTTTGGTTTTGATTGGAAGCCGCATGTGAAACGCATGAAAGAAAAAATAACGGTTTTTTCTAGTGCAGGTTACCGCATTTTGGTTTACACTTACCCGAACCTGAAGCATTACTTTATTGGTTTGCCCGCGATTGTTTTCACGAATCTAGAGGACATTAAATTTTTTTTTTGAAAGCTTTTAAACTGGACATAGGTCAACTCAAGCCGGTCAGAAATCGGCTGTAGAGGGTTAAAGACAAATGTTGGCCTGACTGTGACCCTAACAAAAAGCTTTTCTTTCTTGGAAAGAAAGAAAACCTTGGAAAAGAAAGAAGCTTTTTTTCTTTTGGGAAAAGAAAAAACCTTGGAAAAGAAAGAAAAAGGAAAACATTGAAAAAGAAATTTTTTGAAAGAAAAAGCTGGTTAGATGGGTCGCAGATGCGAAAGCAGGGCTTAACGAACAACGAAGTCCCTTTTAATGAGGGCTCGTTCTGACAGACAAGCTACCCCGGGGGTAATTTCGTCAACAACTAGTGATTTCACCGGCACCGTGGTCGCGCCAAGTTTAAAAGCGTGATTACGGTAGTCGTTATCATGTTATTGACGGAACTCCATACAGGCTCGTCGCGTGCGAGAGTTCATTACGAACTCGCTCCAATCGTTTTTTTAAATTCGATTGGTTATCCAAACGCGTCTTTGGGTCGTCTAGTTTCTCTCTTTCTAGAATGTCCTACAAAGACACTAGTTAAGGGGAGAATCGAACGCGACTTAACGACGTGGCTAGGAGCTAAGCGAGTGGGTTCGAGAATAAATCGACCACGCGGTTTGGTACATCGCTATCGGCTCGGCTTATCCTGGCGGTGCAGGAGCCGCCAAGGGTTGGGTTGTTCATCCATTAAAAAGCCACGTTAGTTGGGTAGACGCATAGAGCTTCCATAAGGCTGGTCTTTTGTGAGCAAGGCAATAAGTCTCGTTGCAGGCATTGTTGCAAGTGACGGTCACTTAGAGCGGGATGGTTGCGGAATAAAAGTAATAAATTCCAGCAAACGTTTCGTCGATGAAATAGTGATTCCTTTGCTGGAGCAAGTGACTTCGAAAAAGCCATCTGTTTACTTAAGCAAAACCGGATTCAGTAACAAGACAAAGTACGTCGTTTATGTATATGACAAAGCAATTTCTCAGAAACTAACAAAAGAATATGCGATTCCGGTCGGCAAGAAGGCTGAAACAATAATTCCGCCTTCTAATCTTGATGAAGCTGATCAGATTGATTATATTCGCGGGTGGTTTGCAGGCGAAGGCAGCGTAAGCAGAGATGTGCACATAGAAAATGGCAAGGCTTACTTCACGCCAGAAATAATGTTGTGGGTGAAGAACAAGAGTATTTCAGAGTGGATTTACAATTTTTTGAACGCTATGGAAATAAAAGCCAAGTTTTTTTACAGTGCTAAAAAGCAACAGTTTTTAGTCATAATACGAGAAAGAAAATCAGTCATTTTGTTCATGGAAAAAATCGGCTTTGCTCATCCCGAAAAAGCCCAAAAATTGAAGAATATTTTACAGCCCTGTGCGTCCCAGAATCAGAACGTCGCGAGACAGTTCGGTGGCATCTCCTAGAAGTGTTTGGCTGCCTGAAGGTAAGGTTCTCTAAGTACGCGAGGAACAAGCCTTTGAAGAAAAAGCGTGTCACGCGTTGGATGGCGCGCCTAGCAGAAATGCGATGAAAGCGGAATTTTCGTTTCGTCAACAGACGCGCAAGCGCTTTTTTAATCTTTTTTAGTACGGCTTGTTTTTCGGCTTTAGAGAGGAACGGGGAATCGGCGCCTCTAGTTTACCTGCTCTCTGTCGGGACGCAGGGTAGCCACGCGCCTTTTGAATAAGTCCTGAAGGCATAGGTTTTTCTTTAATGAAGAAAACCCTAGCAAAGAAAAGCCGCCTAACTAAGGACGAAGTCATGCCTAAAACGAGGCAGCTTAGGTCGCGAGCAAGCAGACTCGTTTGATAGGACGGGAGTGTAAGCGTCAAGCCGCAAGGCGAGGCGTGAGCTTACCGTTACTAAAGACCGCAATCTTTATTCGAAACCAGAAAACAAAAAAATTTAGAGTTAAATGGTTTCGTTTAAAGAAACTACTCCTCAAAGAACACTTTGCCTACACAGCTCGAAAAAATCTTTTCCCGGCTTCTAAATCATTTTTCTATTTCCCAGCGCGAGCTTTAAGTGCGGAAATCGGTTTTTTAAAGCAGTCCAGCTAAAAACAGTTTATGGCTAAGATTTTTGAAACTAGGAAAAAGTTTCAGTCACCAAATATGCGCGCTATTAATGAACTTGAATTGAGACGCTTGATTGCGGAACGCGCTAGGGCCAGAACAGCCGGTCTTAAACAAGGCGCGTGGAAGGCGCCCAGCGAAGTCGAAAGGGTTCTTTACGGCGAAATTCCGGTCGTCAGCCCGCTGCTTTTGACTTACAAGCACGCTGGCTTGAAGGGCGTTTTGAAGTCGACCGCGCTTATTTTATTCGGGCAAGTTCCAGTATTCGGCGATCTTGCTAGCGCGCTTGCGCGAAGGCATGGTTTCGGACAGGGCGTGGTCGTTGACTTGCCCAACAAGGAATACCGGCAGTTGATTAAGATCGTGGGGGCTAAAGAGGGCGCGCGTTTGTTAAACCCCCTAATATCTTTTTCCCGTTGGCGTTCGGAACGCGTTTCACAGCCAGAGGTTCAACACGTTCAAGTTTCTCCAGAAGTTTTACAGCATGTAAAACGTGAAGAAATTCTGAACATTTTAAAACAGGGGAAGGCGTACCATCCAAAGGAGGTAATGCCGATTCGGCGTTTGCCTCCTGAAGTGCGTGCTGCTGTTTACAAAAAGCTGTTTAAGCCGTACGGTGTTTTGAAGAGGTGATTCAAAACGAATTTATCTAAGCACTTGGTTTTTGCGAAAAACTTTGCTTTCGACGCGAAGCGCGTGGGCGTTTTCTTCGCTTTCTACGCGCTCGCCTTGCTAGCGTTAGGCGCGCTGGCGTTAGGTTTTCTAGCTGTTGTTAAGAGTTCGCTTGGCGGGCTAGCGCGTAGCGCGTTGGTCGAGGGTTTCGCGCAGTTGCTTCCGCAGTTTGTTGGCACGGGTCTAGCTTTTCTGCTTGTGTTCGCGTTGTTGGCGTTAGTGTTTTTTCTCGCGTATTTGTGGTTGTTTGCTGGAATGGTGCGTTCCGCAGCCGGCGTGTTGAAGCGCGAGCGCAAGTCGTTCAGTGTTTGTTTGAGTGAGGGTTTAACGCGTTTGCCTGCATTCATTGTTTTGTCGGTTTTGGTTGGCTTGCTGAGTTGGGTTGCGAGCGCAATCGCGCAAGTTATTTTAGCAGTTTTGTTTTTAATTCCCGTCGTAGGCGTGGTGCTTTACGGAATTTTCTTGTTTCTTGTAAGCATTGTAATCACTTTAGTTTTTTTGTTTGCGCAATTCTTTTTATTAGTTAAAAATTCTAGCATTATCTCGTCAGTGCGTGAGAGCGTGCGTTTGTTCGCGCGCAAGCCAGGCGGCGTGCTGCTCGCATTCCTTGGTTATCTAGTCGTACTGCTGGCGGTAATCATAGTAGCTTCGCTGCCGCTTGCGGCAACTTTTCTGCTCGCAATCGCGTCGCTTGCGACGCTGGCTTCAAAAATCGTTTTGTTTGCAGTGCTTGGAGTTATTTCCGTAGCGATTTTGCTGTTTGGACTTTCTTTCATTACTGTTTTCAACGCTGGATTTTTTTCCAGCGCTTTGTTTGAGCTTTCAGGCGAGCCGGTCGGACGCGCCGTGCGAATTAAAGGCAGGCGAAAGGCCGCCGGAAAGAAAAAGCATTAATTTTTTTCGCTTAGCCATTAGCTCGACATTAAGCGTTCCACTCGTGACGTGATTTTGTCAAGCAACTGCGAACATCAAGGCGGTGAGCGCGAGCGAAACGAAATCAATCTATAAAAGTGCTCCGACCGGGATTTGAACCCGGGTTGCAGGCTTTCCCTGTTTTTTCAAGATTTTATGTTCTTTTTCTTTCAAAAGAAAAACTTTTTTCTTTTTTCAAAACTTTTTTCTTTTTTTCAAGGTTTTCTTTCTTTCCAAGAAAAGCTTGTTGAGAGGCCTGCGTCCTTTCGGCGCGCTTTTCCTTTTCAAGGTTTTCTTTCTTAAAGAAAAGCTTTGACCGGACTAGACGATCGGAGCGTTTTACAATAAAGTTATGGCTACCGCTTTCTTTAAAATGTTCTCTAGACAAAATCTAGTGAGTGGGCCCATAGCTCAGTCAGGATAGAGCGACTGGTTCCGGACAAACTCTTTTTCGTTGCGAGAAAGGGGTTTGGTGGGAAGGCGACGCTTCGGTCTTGACGGAAAACAAATGGTTTTCCTTTTGGGGGAAACCAGTAGGTTCGTGGGTTCGAATCCCACTGGGCCCGTTTCCGCTTCCGCGCTTTTACGCTTGCACCTTTTACGCTCGCACAGGAGTTTGAATTGATTCTCGCACTCGTTTTCGTCGCCGCAGCGGTCTTCTTCGGCTATGCTGCAAGCCGTTTTTTCGAGTTTATCGACGATTGGCTTAAACGCATTGCTTTCGCCGTTTTTTTCGGCTTTCTTTGCGCTTCTTGGGTTGCGCTAGCGTTTTCTTGGTTTGTTTTCAGTGGTTTGGGCGGCGCGTCTATTTTTTCTGTAATCGGGGTTTTGTTTGCGTTAGGCGTGGTTTTGTTTGTTGAGAGCGAAAGCAAGCAGATGAAATGGCCGTCCCGCAGTGTTTTGGTTTTGGTTGCGGCTGTCGTCTTGGTTTATGTGGCGCTGAATTTTTTTGCAGTGTTGTTTGATGACGGCCGCGGGGGTTGGAGCGCGGTTGTAAATGTTTGGGGTGATTATCCGCTGCACATCTCGCTCGTGAATTCTTTTGTTTTGCGGAATAATTTTCCACCCCAGTATCCTGTGCTTGAAGGCTCGCCATTGGCTTACCCGTTCGTAACAGATTTTTTCACGGCTGTTCTCGTTAAGGGTGGTTTTGGTTTGCGGGAAGCGCTTTGGTTTTCGAACATCGCATTGTTTTTCGCTTTAGTAGTGTTCTTGTTTTGTTTGGCGAAGGAATTCTCGTCTTCAAACAAAATCGCGGCGCTCACATTATTGTTTTTCTTGTTTAACGGTAACGCGGGAATAATGAACGCGTTGGGTGACGCATTACAGAATCCGGGTGTGTTGTTGCAGCCTGCGCAGGATTACTCGCATGACGAGCCGCGCGGCTTGTTTTTCTTGAACGTTGTTTACGCGGTTTTCGTTCCTGAACGCAGCGCGCTGCTCGGCTTTACCGCAGCGGTAGTTGTTTACTTATTGTTGTGGAGGAATGCGTTTGACCCGGCGGGTCGGCAGCGAAAGCGAGAGTTTCTCCTTGCGGGACTTTTTTTCGGTTTGCTGCCTTTAACGCACGCGCATTCCTTCCTCGCAGCTGGCGTGGTCGCCGCATTCTCGTTTTTCAACAAGCCCACGCGCGCTTGGCTTTGTTTGATTATTCCAGCTGCGTTGCTAACTGTTCCGCAAATGCTTTGGATGAGTCAACAAGTAACGCTTGCAACCTTCAGCGCGCACTTGGGTTGGATTGCTTCAAACGAAGGCAAACCGTTTTTTAGCTTAGTAATGTTTTGGGTGAAGAACGGCTGGCTAGTGTTAGTGTTGTCGCTCGCCGCGCTGGCGTTCGCCAAACCACGGCAACTGGTTTTCTTCGCTTTTTTTCTGGCCTTGTTTCTCGCCGGCAACGTGCTGCGTTTTCAAACGTGGGATTGGGATAATTACAAGGTTTTCATGCATTGGAGTTTGTTTGCATCGATTTTCGCTGCGATGGCGGTAGCCAAGATTTTTGAGGTTGGGCGTGTTGGAAAGAAAAAGATTTCGGGAGTGCGCGCGTTCAGCTTTAAGGCTTTGGCGGTCGTCCTCGTTATTCTAGCAATTGGTTCTGGCGTGCTTTCAATCTTGTGGGTGAGCGTTGGCGTAAACGCGCGTTACGAAGTTTTTTCAGCGAGCGACTTGCGGGTTGCGGAATGGATTCGTGAAAACACTCCTGCGAACGCGGTTTTCTTGACGAGCGACGCGCATAATCACTTGGTTGACTCTATTGCAGGCAGGCAAATCGTCATGGGTTTCGTTGGTTGGTTGTGGAGTCACGGCTTGAATTACGGAGCGCGAGAGCAGGACGTGAAGTTCGCTTACGCGACTGCTGACTGCAGAGTTTTAAAGAAGTATGGCGTGAATTACGTTTTCATTGGGCCGCCTGAAGCAAAGCTTTCCCCGAACGTGAACGCCTTCGAGTCTTCGCCTTCATTCAAGAAGGTTTTTGATGAAACGTTTCCGGAAACTTGGCAGAATTACAAGATTTTCAAAGTTTTGTGTTAACCGAATTCAAGCGCTTGCGGCGTTTTCACGCCTCTAGAAATTTTTTCTGTAACGTCAAGCGCGAAGGCGAGCGCGAAGGCCGCAGCGAGAATCATTGCTTGGTTGAGAAACACGATAAACCTGTCCATGAAAACATTTAAGCCAATCAAATCGTTTTTAACAAGTATAATCCCGGTTATGAAAAGCGCTAGGATAAAAACTTCTTTTTCAACTTCTTTGCCGTGAACTAGTTTCCTAAACCCGGTTGCAAACAACGCGATTACGCCAATTACTGAAAGCGCTGTCACCACCTTACCTGTTTTAGAGTAAAGCAAGTCGAATGAGACTTTGCCGCCCTCGTGCTGCGTGAATTGAGCTAGCTTGAAAATGTTGGGGTCGCCGAATGAAGCAAACTGCCAGCCGAGGTAAACGAAGACTGCAACTAGCCAAGCGCTCAACGCAAGCAAAGCAAGCTTCGAAACAACGAGTTTCCTTGCTTTAACGCTTTCAACAATTGTTAAAGCAGCGAACACCGTGAAAACGCTGGCTGCGTAAACGAATCCTGCTTCCTGATGCGAGAGGGAAACCAGTGCGGCGAAAGCTAGCGCCCCCCATTTTTTTTGTTTGAATAAAAAATAATAACCCAGCGGCAGGAGTGCGAGCCCCAAGCCTTGCGGCAGCGGGCGCACAGTGTAAATAAGCAGTTCAGGCACGAGCGAGGCGAAGAAAGCAGCGAGCACGCCAACTAAATCGTTGAACAAGGCCTTGCCGAGAGAGTAAAACGCGAGGGGAACGAGCGCGGCGAACATTACTACAATAATTCTACTAATCAAGTCAAAACTCAAGCCCGTGAGCGTTACGAGTTCTGCTGCAAGGAAGCGGTAAATTGGGACGTAAATGTTTGGAATCCCGCCGCCGTAAGAATAATCGTTTTCAAGCGGGTAATAACCGTGTTCTACTAGGTGCCTCGCGTTAGCGACGTGAATCATGGTGTTGCCGTAAGTCGGCATGTGCCACTCGCTGAAGACCATCGCATGGGTATATAAACTCAATGCAACAGCCGCGAGAATGCAAGCGGCAGCAACGTACTTCCTGCTTTCTTCCTTCAAACTAAACCACGTTTTCAACTTTCAAACTCGCTTTACTACTTTGCTTTACTGTTTTACCCTGTAAATCTTAACGCCGTTATCGAAAACTTTTTCGAAAAACGTCGAGTTGTCGAATTCCACGTTTTTCTCAAGAGGATGCTTCCATTCGTAGCCAGCGAAAATCCTGCGGTTCGGAATCCAAGCGTACTCCGCGCCGTATTTTCGCGCCGTGTTCCACGCTTCCTTCGCGCTTGAACTGCCGTAAAACTTGTATTGCACGTCATTCATGCGTTGTACTACGTTCGGCACGACAGCCCAATCCCCTCCTTCAACGCCTTCACGCAGCGTTTCACCCATTATGAGTTCTCCGCCGAAAATATCTGTGACGAAAACAGCGCGTTCAAGAGTGTTAACGCGAATCCAGTCTAGCGCTGCGAATTCCTCGCGCGTTACCACAGGATCCATCCACGCGCTGGCTTGAAACTGTGTTTCTTTTACGTCACCGTAAGCAAAATAAGCGACTGCCGCCAATACGGCGAACGCGGTCAAGTAAAAAACAGTTTTATTCATTTAATACCACTTAAATTATTGCTTATTCAAAAGCATTGCTTATTTCAAAAGCGCGCGCAAGTTTTAATTTCTTTTGCAGCAAAACTCTCTACATGAAAGCTTCAAACATTAAAGCCCCAGTGTTAGAGAAAACTTACGATGCGATAGCTCGCGAGCGCGACGAGGCGCGCAAACAACCACGCGAATGGCTTAAACTCTTCCTCCCCTTCATTAAAAAAAATTGGGTTGTTCTCGATGCAGGCTGCGGGAACGCTAACAACGCGATTGAAATCGCGCGGCATGCGAACCACGTGGTTTGCCTTGATTTTTCTAAAAAAATGCTTGAATGCGCGCAAGAAAACGCGCGCGCTGAAAATGCGAAAAACATTGATTTCGTGAAAGCCGATTTTACGAGAATGCCTTTCAACAATCAAGCGTTCGATGCTGCTTTCTACATCGCGGTGCTACACCACTTGCGGCCTGGTCGTGAACAGCGCGCAGCGTTCAAGGAAATGAACCGCGTTTTGAAGCCGGGCGCGCTTGTTTTTGCAAGCGTTTGGAATAAAAACCAGCCGCGCTTCAAAAAACTAAAAAACAAAAGCACGCTCGTCAAGTGGAAAGACACTAAATTAAAACGCTACTACTATTTTTTTGAAGAAAAAGAAATCCGCGCGCTCGCGCGCGCGCACGGTTTCCGCGTTCGCGAATTGTTTTACGAGAAGAACGGCGTGAAAACTGCGCGAAGCGGCGCGCACAACCTTTGCTTTATTCTCGAAAAGTTTAAAAGTTTAAAGTTAAAAAGCAGTCAGCTTGAGAGGATGAAGCGCATTTGTTTTTCGTCGTCCAAGCGCGCGAAGCCGACTCTCTCGAATTGAATGATGGTTCCTTGCTTCAAGCGGGCGCAAGCTTTCTCGCACACGCCTTTACGCGTTTGCAGGCTTTTTTCATTGAATTTCTCGTCGATAAACAAGTCGCTTACCTCAATGAGTTCTGCTTTCTCGAATTCGAGTGTTGAAACCCATTGTATTTTTTTTCCTTCAATCAACTCGCTGCCCGCGTACTCGCCTTTCGCCTTGTTTTTAGAGTAATCTAGTAGTTTGACGTTGTACAAGTCTTTCAAGCGAAAAACCTCGCCTTTTCTAATCTTCTTCAAGTCGCTTTCCTGCACGAAAAACTCATTTTCGTGCTTGATTAATCGTTCGCCATTTTTCGTCGAGTGTTTCGGTAACCTCGCAATACTAGGTTTTTCAGGCGCTTTTTCTACTGCGAGCTTGACTGGTTTTTCGACGAAGAAATAGTGTTCAGCAATCGGGTCGAGTAGCTTACGGTTTTCCACAAGTAACGCGTCCCAGCCTGGCTCGCTTTCGACTTTACTCAAGCCGAAGCTTAAAACGAATGCCTTGATTGCTTCAGGCAGGATGCCGCGTCTGCGTAGGCCCCTGATTGTCGGCAGGCGCGGGTCATCCCAACCCCAAACTTTGCCTTCTTCAATGAGTGGACGGAGAAAGCGTTTGCTGAGCGTGGTTCCGCGAATGTTTAAACGCGAAAAATCGTAAATAATTGGCTTACGCAAGCCAAGCTTGTCTATAATATAGTAATACAATTCGTCGCGCAATTCGTATTCTTTGCTGCGGAGCGCGTGCGTCACTCCATCGAGCGAGTCGGAAATGCTTACTTCAAAATCGTAAGTTGGCCAAGCCTTATATTTTTTTTTCTGGCGGTAGTGAGGCGTGAAAATCATTCGAAACAAGGTCGGGTCGCGCATTACCGTGTTCAATGCGTTCAAGTCCGCCTTCAACCTTAAAATTGCTTCTCCTTCCCGGAATTTTCCTGCAACCATTTTCTCCCAAGCTTCAAGGTTTTCCTTAACGCAAGCGTTCCTGTGCCCGCAGGGTTTCTGTAACTCGCGGTTTCTAGTTATTTCCTCTCGCGAGCAATAGCAAACGTAAGCGTCACCTTGCTTTACTAGTTTTTCTGCGAATTCGTAAAAGCGCGGCATGAAGTCTGAAGTGAAGCTCTCGCGCGCGAACTCGAGTCCAAGCCACTTTAAGTCTTCACGAATCGCTTCAACGAATTCTTGTTTTTCTTTCTCCGGATTCGTGTCATCCCAACGCAGTATGACTTTGCCGTCGTACTGTCGAGCCGCTTCAGCTGAAAGCCATGCGGCTTTCGCGTGGCCCAAGTGTGCAAACCCGTTCGGTTCAGGGAGAAAACGCGTTACGACTTTGCCACGAACAGCGTTTTCGAGGCGGATTTGTTTTTCGCTTTCTTCCCCGCTTTTTTCAACGTACTCGAACTTGGCGGCTTGTTCTTCGATTTTTGTGTGCCGCAGTTTGTTGACTTCCGCAACTGTTTCTTCGACGAGCAGCATTGTTTTCTTCACGTCTTTCTTTGCTTCAGGCGCTTCGGCAAACACTTTGCCGACTACCGCCTTCGCGTCAGCCTTGCCGTAATCTAACGCGTTCTTTAACGCGTGCTTTAAAACTATTCGCTTTAAACTCGTCAACACTTTCACCAGCATCCTTGTTTACAATCACGCAATCAAGTTTATATTTTATTGTTTATTGAAACTAATATGCTATCAATATTATAAATCGTTTTGAAAACTTTCGAAAACAAGGTGGTTCGTCTTGGCGGAAAAAATAGACATTGTTTCAGTGCTTAACGAAAAAAAGCCAGCGATTGACGCGGCTATCGAGAAACTGATTCCTAGAAGGTTTGATGCAGAGAAAATGGAGTTCGTTTGCGGCAAACCGCGTTACGAGTACGACGTGGAAACCGCGACCAACGCGCTCAGCAAACCAATATGGAATTTTCTCGACCGCGGCGGAAAACGCTGGAGGCCTGCCTTGCTTCTAATCGTTTACGAGGCGGTGAGCGGCAGGAAACCAAACGAGAAAATAATAGAGTTAGCTGCATTGTGCGAAATAATCCACAACGGCAGCATTATTCAAGACGATATTGAAGACGACTCGCAATTGCGGAGGGGGAAACCTTGCCTGCACAAGATTTACGGCGTTGACGTGGCGTTAAACGCTGGCAGCGTATTGTACTTCCTTCCCCTCAACGCGATTTTGAAAAACGATTTCCCGCAAGCGCTTAAAGAAAAAGCCTTCGAAATCTACGCACAAGAAATGATTAACATCCACTTTGGTCAAGGCTTCGACATCTGGTGGCATAAAGGCCGCGCGCGGCCGCACGAAAAACAATACCTGCAAATGTGTGCTTACAAGACCGGCACGCTCGCGCGCTTGAGCGGGAAACTAGGCGCGCTTTTCGGTGGTGGAAGCGCCGCGCAAATCGAAGCGCTCGGCAAGTTTGCCGAGTCCATAGGCATCGCGTTCCAGATTCAAGACGACATTCTCAACCTTGTGGGCGAAAAGTTCGGCGAACTCAAAGGCGTTGGCGAAGACGTGCATGAAGGCAAGCGCTCTCTTCTCGTAATTCACGCTCTTGAAAAACTCCCGCAGAAGGAAGCAAACCGCTTGCGTGAAATTCTCGACTCGCACACTTCAAACCAAACGACGATAAACGAAGCGATTGCCTTAATAAAGAAAAGCGGCGCGTTCGAGTACGCTCGCGAATTCGCGAGGAAACTCGTGCGCGGAGCGTGGAAGGACGTAGATAAAGTGTTGAAGGAAAGGGAGTCGAAACGCGTTTTGAAGGCTTTCGCTGATTACTCGATTGAGAGGGAAGTTTGACGGCTTTGAAAAATTGAAGGCTTTGAAAAAGTTTGAAGTGAATCAGGTCAAGCTTCAAAGTCTTCAGGCGCTGCTGCAAAATCTTCATCGTTCTGCAGAGCACCCTTATTTTTCAGGATTTCGCGGGTTAAAAGCCAGATTATTAAAGCAATGGCTTTTCGTCCCTTGTTGTTGGTTGGAATGACGAATTCAACGTACTTCGTGTTGTTGTTAGTGTCGCACAACGCGATTACGGGAATGTTGATGTAGAATGCTTCCTTGACTGCTTGCTTGTCGACGTTTGGGTCGATTACGAGGATTACTTCTGGTTCGACGAAGTCGCTGCGTGAAGGATTAGTGAAACGCCCGGGAGTAAAACGCCCTATTAAAGCATGAAATCCAGTATACTCGCTCATTTTCTTTAACGCTTGCTTGGCGTTTTCCTTGCTGCCTACAACGAAAACCTTTTCAGGCTCATACTTTGCGAGCAGCGCTGCAGCCGCGCGGATGTGGTTGTCTAGTTTTTTCAAGTCGAGAACATGCAGCCCGTCTTCACGCGTTTTGTAAATGAATTCGCGCATTGTTCCGTTTTTTGTGCGCGTTCCGATGTGCGCGCCCGCACTCAAGTATTTTTCTTGTGGAATCAATAGTTCAATAGTCCTTTCAGCCATTAGCGCTTCAACTCCCTATTTTTCGTTTTTTTCGCCGGGTTCGAAAATTTTTTTCGCAGAGCCGGTTACTAGTTAGTCTGCGTTTGAAAACAAAGTAGTTAAACGCAGCCAATGTTTTTTTTGAAGGCGAAACTTAAAAATACTTTCCTTGCCACAAAATAATTCTTAAACCAAACCTTAGACAGTTGACTTAGTTGACTTTATACGGTTGACCGCAAAAGCGAAGACCAAAAACTTTAGTCAAACTTTGGTTGAAGGTGTTTACTCTTGCCTGAAAACCGTAAACCTGAAAACCATAAACTTGAACTCGTGGACGAAAACGCGGATGCGGAATCAAGTGTTCTGGAAGAAGGCGAGTTTGAAGACGCTGAGGACGGGCTTGAAAACACTGTAGATAACGCCGCGCGCGAAGAAACCGAAGCTAAACCTGGAGCTAAATCCGGAGCTAAACCTGTGCTTGAAGACTTGGTTACTGAAAGCGAGCGAGCCGAACTCCCGCCGGCAAGCGTTCTGGAAGCAGCGCTTTTCCTAGCAAACAAGCCGCTTACAATCGCGAGTTTGAGCGAGATAGTCGGAGTCAGCAAAAACGAGTGCGTGAAGCTCGTCGAAGAACTGCGCGCGCGTTACGATGCTAACGGCAACGCTTTCGAGATGGTTGTGAATGGCGACGTCGTGTCGCTGCAAGTGCGCGCAAAGTTCTTGAGTAAAGTATCGCGGCTTTCAAAACAAATCGACTTGAGTCGCAAGGCGACGCGGATTCTAGCTCTAGTCGCGAAGAAAAAACAGTTGCTGCAAAAGGAATTGCCGAAGTACTTCAAGGGGGAAATCTATGCTTACGTTCACGAGTTAAAGGAAGCCGGTTATTTAGAAGCGCAAAAACACGGTAACACGCGTTTGTTGAAGCCCACAAAAAAGTTTTACGACAATTTTCAGTTAAGCGAATAATTGAAGGCAGCGTGAGAGGTTAATTCGTGTATTCAAGCAAAACAAAAAAAATTTTTGGTTTGCCGCCGGGTTTGCCGGCGTTTTTCTTGTTTTCATTAGCCTTTCTCTTAGCAGGCTGCCTTGATCAAACAGGAAAGCCTGTTGGGCCTGTTGGCGAGGCAGGGCTGCTGGGTGTAATCGTTTCAGTGAACAACGGTTCTGGAGTAGTTTCGAAAACAGTTTACGTCAAAAACGGTTCGACTGCTTTCGACGCTTTCAAAGCAGCGGCAAACTTGTCTTACACCATGCACCCGGTTTACGGGATTTACGTCACCGGAATCAACGGGTTGCTTGAAGACTCGAAAACCGGAAAGTACTGGCAGTATTACGTTGACGGCCAGCTAGCGCCAGTCGGCGTCAGTTCGTTTTTGTTAACGAAAAACGTTTCACTGGAATTCCGTTACGAAGCGCCGGCATTCGGCTGAATTCAAAATCCAGTGTTCTCCGCGAGTTATGTGAGTTATTCTTCTTTCTCTTTTTCGGCATGGTTGGTTGAAACATACTTAGCGGAAAGCACTTTTTTTATCTCGCGAGCCCTGACTTCACCTATTCCCCTGACTTTAGTCAACTCTTTTTTGTCGGCGTTCACGATGTTTTCAATGCTTCCGAAGTGCGCCAGCAGGTTGCGCGCGTTCTTCGGGCCGATGAGCGGCAAGCTCTCCACCACGAACAACTGTTGCTCGCGCACGGGCATCAAGCGTTTTTCGAAACGAAGCTTTTTCTCGCCGCGTTCGAGCAGCTGCTCGCGTTCCGCGAGCGCGTAAAGGAATTCGCCGAGTTCTTCGTCGGTTTCGAAGAACAGTAAAGGAATCTTGTAGTCGACAACGAGCGCGATGAAGGCGCCGCGCAACGCTTTCGGGTGGATTCTCTCGAAGTCGTCGCCCACGAGCGCGAACAGCGGGCACTCAAAATGGTTTTTTAACTCAGCTGCTTGCGTGAACAAACGCCCGTCAATAATGCTTGCCTCGAAGTCTGCCGCTGTCTTGCGTTCCACGCCGACGCGTTCGCTGACAATAAAGTCGCCGACGAGCAGGCGGACTGGCTTAATCACTGCCCCGAGTTTCAAGAGTTTTTTGAACGTGGCTCCGCCAACTTCACGGTCGTCCGCAAAAACTTGGACTTTCTTGAGTTCCTTGTCGAAAACTATTTCTTCCAAGTTTTCTTCACCAGTTGTTTTGCCGATGATTGCCTTTTGTTTCCTCTAAAAAAATTCACCGGCAGCCTACTGTCGAGAGAAGTTTATAAACCGCATTTTATATCTTTGTATTACGACAATTCAAAAGGTTATCGCAAACCCTTTTTGGGCTTGGCTTATTTCATTATAGGCTTATTAAGCCGAAATCATTTGACGCAACAGCAATTAGCGTCGGAGCTTGGCTATAGATCATATCACGCAATTCATAACTGGATTAGAAAGAATAAGGTTCCTTCACCAAAAATTCAAGAAAAAGTTTTTCAGGCATTCGGCTTCTTCAACGATGATATTTAATCCTTAATTCGCTTGGGAGAATAAGTTAAAGACAGCATTGAATTTGACGCTCGGCTCATAAACAAATCTGCCGCAGCGCCCCTCAGCGAATCTGATGGTGATTTATTAGTGAAACGCGACGGCGCATGGTTTCTAAATGTTCTGAAAGTTTTTACTGGCATGTCTTATACTAATTCCAAATTATTCTATACTAAAAGCGCTAGCAATGTAATCATTTTTTATGAAAATCGAGTGGGTGAATCCCCTAAACCAGTAATTTTACCACAGAGAATAAAAGTTTCTGAAACGTTTTTACGCGGGTTGGGAATATATGTCGGTGAGGGAACTAAAACAAGACGAAATGTCAAAGTTATTAATAGTAAACCAAAAATAATCGCAGAAGCCTTACGGTTCTTTGAACTTTTCAGTTTTACCCCTGGCGAAATCTGGATACAATTGCATGAGAATTCAAAAAAGACATTTTCTGAAGTTAAAAACTTTTGGAAAATAGAATGCGGTTTAGATGTTGACAAGATAATATTAAAGAAAGCAATCGGCGTCGGCGAGCACAAGGTTAAACCTTTTGGCGTAGTACATTTAGAATTTCGCAGTAAGATTCTAAGATTGTTTATTGATGGACTATTGGCTAACCGCAATATTTTCTTAAAAAAGAATTTGCTAAACCTTTAATGCGTTTGGCTGAGAAATCCGTTGTCCTTCAAGGCAACGGATGAATTAACCCTAAATTCTTTGCGATTATAATGCCTTCTTAGCGGCGCGGATGTTGCGCCGCCGGAGGCGTAAGTCATGTCTAGCGTGAGCGAGCATTGTCCGAGACAGAACGCGCGGACGGCGCATTTGCAGTAGTGCGCGAAATACTGTTTTTGAGGTGTTGAAGCTGGAAGAATTTTTAAAGGCTTGC
>JBBIMI010000011.1:0-29686 GCA_037444485.1 Microcaldota archaeon | reverse complement strand
GCATTCCTAGTCTCGTTTATTCGCGCGCCGCAACTTGAAAACGAGATTTCCAAAGGAAAACTGGAATTTATGTTGCATTCCTAGTCTCGTTTATTCGCGCGCCGCAACAGGCAAAAAAATTTCTCCTTTCGACTAACGGAAGCCTAAGAACGGTTGTTTAGAAGGTGATTTAATGTAACTGGCATTTTTACAAACTCATTAATAAATACTTGCGGAGCTGGTTGAACCTTAACTAGGATTGGGCGCGTCCACGTTTAGAGAAAATTTCTCTTAACGTTCCTTTAGGGACGCTTTCGGTAGCAGCTTACGCTGGCCCTAAGCTTATCATTGCGCCCATGCAGACTGTTTTTCACAGCCTTGACCTCTGCAGTGGAGGTCGTCTAGTCTAAGTAGGGTCCGAAGATTGCTCTTGACTAGACCTCACAAAGTGAGTATAACTAAGCCGAAAACTTGACAAGGTCAAGTTTGCCTATTTCTTGTTATGTACTGACCAGATTTTAAAACCTTTTGCTGCTATGTTGCGGCTCGCATTATAGTTCGCATTGAATGTCTTATTGCACTCTTTGCAGTGAAATAGTTCACTATTTCCTTCGTATGGTCTTTCACCTTCTTTTTCGCAGACATAGCACCTTTTGCTCGTTTCAGCGGGCGGTACTTCAATGAATGGCACACCAGCCAGTTTTGCTTTATATTTAATTAGATCTCGAAGCTTTTTTTGCGTAAATAGCGACAACACTCTACGGTTTTCCTTACCCGTATACCGGATGCGGCGCCGTATCCCTTCGAGATTTTCCATAGCTATAAGCGCTTTTTTTGATTTTGCTAAATTAACCAAATTTTTTGAAATGTTGTGAAAAAACCAATTCTCATAATTCGTTATCGAACGAAGCGACTTAAGGCGATTACTTTTTCTTTTAATGCCTTCTCCCTTTCTATTGCGTGGCGCTATTCGCCACAAATAGTTTCCTCTTCGGTTCTTTTTTTCTAGAAATTTTTTTATAACATCTGCCCCCCGAACATTTTCAGGTCTTGGATCAAACTTTACTTCTATAGGTTTCTGAGATGGAGATGTTGGCAATTTTTCTAGAGAATAAACAACTGGATGTTTTATTCCAAGATCTATACCCAAAACTGTTTCAGGGATATACTCTTCTTCGATTTTGGGCGTAAAAGTGTATTGAAGATAAAATTCATAATTGCTTGGGGTTTTCTCTCTTTCTGAAAGATTTTTTCGCGACGGTTTTGCAAAGAAGTAAGCATATTCTGAAATTTCTTTGTTTTTGAAGTATTCTTCCTTTATAGTGGAAAGTGCATCTTCAACCCTCTTCCTACTCGTCTCGCTTACAATGTCCTTAACAACGATCGGCATGTCTTCATACTTTTCTCCACCAATTTCTAGACTCAAACGCGGTGCTGACTCTTGTGAAAAATCGAATTTTGCTTTACCCTGCCACAATTTTGCGATTAACTTTTTGAGTTGTGGTGTTGCGCTTCTTTTGAGTGACTTTTGCTTGCGTTCTATATCTTCGTTCAGGCTAATTACTTTATTTTGCAATTCATTTAAAGTGTAACCTCTTTTGAATCCTTTTTCAAAGTTTTCTCTGAGCTGATAACGAGAAACCCTTTTTTTTCCAGTAGGCAGTATTTCTACAACCTTTGGCGAGCCTATACCCTCTAAAATTTGTTCAAACCTGTTCAATCTCAGTCGGAATCTCTTAAGCACTCTCTTTCGCTGTTTAATCTGTTCTTTAAATGATTCGTAGTGGTTTATTGCGTGATCGACTAACGCGTAATAATCAAGCTTTTGTGGTGTCAACCGCAAGATCCGATCTACGGGTTTAGTGATATCCGACTTTCTACGAGAAGGCAAAACAAGTTTTCGTATGAATTGATTGCCGAATTCATAATTATAGCATTTTGGGCATCTTTTTTCCCCTGTGCGCAAATTTTGTTTATTATTTCTAGGACTCTCTATTTTGCACTTATCGCAATTTATCTGCGCGTCTATGTCTGCCCATGGACTCCTGATTTCACTTATGCGCTTAGACGCCACGTTAAAAATGTGTTTATAATTTTCAAGATACTTCAATATTCCTTTTGCTTGTTCTGGGTTTGGTTTAAAACGTAGTTTAATGGATAATTTTATCTGTTTTGCTTGCGCATTCCTCTTTCTAACCAATTAAATGACCTCTCTTTCTTTACGTCCTCAAGCATTGTTTTTTGAAGCAGCAGTCAACGCATCGTTTCTTGTGAGGCGTCGGTTCAGGCAAGCATTCCTCTTCAATTATATTGCTTACGTCACTCAAGACGCCTTCAAACCATTCTAAACCATAAGCGCAAATAGGTATTTTAATGCAATCGCCCGACTTCAAAAACTTCAAGAAACCAGCTGGAACGTCAAAACAAAGCAATTCTTTTACGAGCGACGCTTCGCCGTACAATTGCAACTTTTGGGTGCGAAAAACAATTTCGGGCGTGAAAGTATTCTTAAACTGCAAAGGAAAAGCCTTCTTTTCTTCATTGTTAAACAATAAGCAGTCTAAAACCGTCTGAAAATTTTTTTCCCTCGAATACAGCCAAACCTTGTACTTCCGCTCCAACGCCGGCAATTCAGTCTTCTGCTCTGCTTTCAGCGGCTTTTCACGCTTGATTATCTTAAGCCGCTTGGAATACGGCGTGTACGCTTTGTCTTTCTCCCTGCCAGCGAATTCTTTTATAGTCGTCTCTTGCGGTTCCCGCAAGACGTGCTCGAAATAAATTATTCTAGGACAGTACTCGAAATTCATTACGTCCTTCATCGACAAAACGCCGTTTCGATTCATTCAAACCACCACGAAATCCTTCTCTTTGAACTTATCTTCATCGAATTCTCCAGCGATTATCTTGCTTTTGAAGCACTCTCTGCAAGCTGGAAGAAAGAAAACGCAGTCGCTTTCTTCGAGGACTTCCTTGCTTTTCTCGTAAAGCATTTCCGCCTTGTTTTTCGAAAGCAATCCGAGAAACGCGCTTTTCTGCACTCTCCTCAAGCCGAAGTTCTTGCACAACCTAACGATTTTGGAACGCACTTTGTTTTCGCTAATGTCGTAAATAACCCAATACATTCTCTTACTACCCTACCACTTGTAAATGAATGGCTTGAATTCGAACGAATCATCCAACAAGCTTTTCGCTATCGCTCGCGCCTGCTTCAAAATTATGCCTTGAAGCTCGAGCTTTTTTCCCTCAAAAACTATTTTCGAGTGCAAGCGTTCCATAACCTGCTTGATTATTTTTTCCCTACCACTCTTACTCAACCTTTTTCCAATTTCGTCTTCCGCTTCTTCGAAACAAGATTCGTCAACCTGCTTTTGAATGAACAACGTGACTATCGCGCGGTCTACTATTATTGGGCGAAAGCCTTCAATCAAGTCTAAAACCATCGAGGGCTTGCCGTACCTATCTGTATGGAAAAAGCCTAGGTAAGGATCCAAGCCGGCTAAGATGCATGCTTTCTCTATCTCGGAATACAGTATTCCGTAGCCGTAGTTCAAGAACACGTTTACTGCGTCGGTGCCGTCCTGATTCCTTCCACTAAAAGGAAGAATTGCCGATAAAGAATTGAAGTAGATGCTGGCGCAGTTTCCCTCTATGCCCAAAAGCTCTTGCCTAAAGGAATCTATATTCTTGCTTAGAAAATCAATTTTCTTCTCGCACTTTAGAATAGCTTCGGCATTCTCGTAAAACAACTTGTTTTTCCTGCTTTTTCCCAGAGACTTCAAGAAAAAAGCTTGATTCAGTATTTTGGCGCCGACCATCGTTTTCGCGAGAACCGCGCCTTTTTCCGTCTCGTAAGCCTCTAATTGCTTTCTTCGCGTCAGGGTAGTTCCACCGAGTTTGCAGGGAAAAATTCGAGCTATCGGCATTCCACGCCAATCCAAGTAAACTATGTCAACGTCCTTCTCGATAGCGAGTTTTACCGCATCGTAAGAAACAGTCGCTGGAGACGCGATAACTACCTGACTCACTTGCTCGGCAGCAATTTCTTCAGCTTCCGCGTCAGGTTTTTTCAGTTGAAAAACTTCGCCTTTCTTACCAAAAAATACGCCGTAATCGTTAATCACAATCTGCATTTACTTGAAACACTACCCTTCCCTTTTTTTGTTTTTTAGATTCCCGTCTTGTCCGCAAGCGCTTGAACGAGTTTCGTGAGTTCGAGCGGCACGACGATTTTCGTGCTCTTGCCTTCGCCCACGCGCTTCAACGCGTCCAGATAGAGGTAAGCCATGGTTTCGTCGCTCAGCTTGCTCGCCGCCTCGTTCAAAATTTCGAGCGCGATTTGCCTCGCGCGCGCTTCCGTTTCGAGCTTCAGCTTGAATTCCTCGGCTGCCTTGCGCTTTTGGTTTGCTTCAACCAACAGCGGCGGAAGTTCAACTCGCTGAATCTCGACGCGCGTCACGCGCACGCCCCAATCGTGCGCCACCTGCTCGAGCACTTCCTGCAACTGCGCGTTGATTTCGTCCGTATGCGTCAAGAGTTCGGTGACCGAGAGTTTCGAAACCGCCTCGCGGATGTTTGAGTAAATCACTTGCTTGACCGCGTTCTTCACGTCCTTGACTTCAATCACTACCTTCCGCGGGTTTACCACCTGCCAGTAAACTATAGCGTCAACCTTCACCTTGATTTCGTCTTTAGTAATCACTTCCTGCGGCTCGATGTCAATTGTTTGAGTCCGCAAGTCAACGCGCACCACGTCTTCAACGCGTCCAAACAACGGAATCCAACCCGGTCCCACAACGCGGTCAAACTTGCCTAACCGGAAAACAATGCCCCGCTCGTACTCCTTGAATTCTTCGAAACGCGGAAAAAAGTAAGCAGCAAACACTATTGCCGCTAGAACTGCGAACACTAAGGGCAGCGGAAGCTTCAAGACGAAAACAAGCCCGTAAAACAACGCCAACACGCCAGCGATAATCGTAAAGAAAATTACTACTTCGCGGTGCATACAAAAACCACCAAGTATTTTTTGTGTTCGAACGGGCTTTAAAAACGTTTCTAATCTCTCGGTTTCGAGGTCTCTTGGTTTCGAGGCGGGTTCTTGGTTTTGAAGCGGGGTCTTAGTTTCGAGGTCTCCTGGTTTCTTGGTTTCGAGTCAGGATTAGAGTTAATGGCGGGCTGGGAAAAGAGTTAGGTTGAAGAAAAAAAATGGGGGAGAAAAAAAGTTGTTAGAGGAAATGGAGAAGTTGTTAAAGGAAAGAAAGAAAAGAAAAAAAAGTTGTTAAAAATCTTAAAGTCAGGAACTTGCTCTCTTGACCTGCTACCAAAACCCTTTTATTAGCAAAGGCGTTATTTTAAAGAAAAGTTATGTTAGAGAAAAGTTATTAAACAACAGCGTTTTATCTTGTTTTTTATTCGATTCTTGTTTTTTTATTTGATTTGAGGGTGTGGCGTTATAGGGAAAGCGAGGAAAACAATCGAAAAAAACAAGGTTTTACAGCGCCTTGAAAAAGAGAACGTGAAATTCGTTAGACCCGTATTTGTAGACGTACTCGGGAGAATGATTGACTTTACTATCCCGATTCGCGAAATCGATAGTTTGATTGATGAAGGGAAAGGGTTTGACGGTTCTTCAGTTGAAGGCTTCGCTAGAATAGAAGAAAGCGACTTAGTATTCCGTCCTGACTTGAATACGTTAAAAATCTTGCCTTGGGAGTACAAGGCTTCGGAAAAAACTTGGAGGGAAGCAATAGTCTTCGGCGGAGTGTACAAGCCGGACAAGACGCCTTTCGAGGGTGATACTCGAGCGTTGCTTGAAAACACTGTTAAAAAACACGCGGGTTTCGGAACGCTTAAAGTCGGCGTTGAACTCGAATTCTTTGTTTTCAAGAACGACGAAAACCCTTCGCATACTGACCAAGGCGGTTACTTTAGGTCTGGATTGTGCGGAGAGGTGAGAAAAGAAGCGCAGTTAATGCTTAACGAAATGGGGGTAAGCACAGAGTTCGACCACCACGAGGTTTCGCCAAGCCAACACGAGATAGACTTGCTTTTCGACGACGCTTTGAAAATGGCTGACGCAGTGGTTTTAAGCAAGTACGTAGTGAAAAAAGTAGCGAGAAAACTAGGGTTTTACGCTTCCTTCATGCCGAAGCCGATAGCTGGAATCAACGGCAGCGGCATGCACTTACATATTTCGCTTTGGAGGAATGATAACAACTTGTTTTTCGATGAAGAAAAAAAAGGTTTAAGCAAAACTGGAGAGTCTTACGTTGCTGGATTAATAAAATACGGGAAAGAAATTCAGGTTGGGTTAAACCAATGGGTTAATTCTTTCAAGCGGCTTTGCCCTGGCTTTGAAGCTCCAACGTACCTCGTTTGGGGAACTAGGAACAGGTCGGCTTACGTGAGGATTCCAGAATACCAGAAAGGAAAAGAAAAAGCGACGAGAATAGAGTTGAGAAGCCCAGACCCAGCCTGCAATCCTTACTTAGCAATGAGTTTGATTCACGCTGCTGGAATACAGGGAATCAAAGAAAAATTAATTCCTCCGCCGCGAATGGAGAAAAACGTTTTTCACGCGGCCGAGTCAGAAAGAAAAAAATTGTTGGTTGAAGAACTCTCGCCTTCACTGGAAAAAGCGCTTGAACTTTTCGAGGAAAGCGAGCTCGTGCGGAAAACGCTTCCGGAACACGTGTTCAAAAAATTCGTGGAAAACAAGAGGATAGAATGCGCGAGGTTTAACAAGCACGTTACGGACTTTGAAATAAAAAACTATTTCAGCGTTTTGTAACGCGAGGCCAGCAGGCCGGCATTAACGCAAGCCCGCACGCAAGCCCGCTGCGTGAAGCAAGCCCGCGTCACGGCTGTAAACAGTTGTAAAAAAAAACAATTTGAAAACGTGAAAACAGTTTGAAAACCAACGCGAAAAAAACGATAAGAACTTAACACAAAAATATTGGCGAAAAAACCAACGCGTTTTTCTCGCACTACCGCCAGCAAACGAAAAAAAATTGCGTAAAACACTGCAATACTGCAATAGGTTATTCTTTCCTCGTTTTTTTTGTTTATTTTTTCTTGAAGTGTTGATTAAGTAGCTCAATTAAAGACTCGGGAAAAAACGGTTTGGAGACGAACGGGTGCCCCATTTGCTTTGCTTTTTCTTCGTGTTCCGGCGAACCACTCATTAAAATTATTTTAGGATTCTTTATTTCTTCGTTTTTCTTGATTTTTTCAGCGAATATTATTCCAAGCGGTTGGTTTTTTTGTTCAACGTCAAGCAAAAAATTTTTGACGCCCTCCTTCTTCAACTCTTCCAACCACGCGCCCGTGCCTTCCGGCGAGTGGAAAACTTGAAAGCCATTCATTTCAAGATAGTCTTTAATCACGCGCGCGAGTAACTCATCGTCTTCAAGCAACGCGACTTTAATCTTTTCTATTTTTTCTATCTTTTCTTCAACCATTAATCTTTTTTTAGTAAAAAAGGTTTATAATCGTTTGCGATGCTTAAACGCCTTTAGAATAATCCCTCTAAAAACAAAAAGTTTTTTTAAAAAGCCTTTTTTTAATGCGTTTGACTGACAAATTCCGCGAGTTCAGTTGCGGGACGAATCAACCACTAATTGTTTCGCTTCAAATTGTTTTGCTTCAATTTTTTGCTTCAATTTTTGTAGGGGGCGCGCTGGCTTCATTCGCGCAGGCGGCGCGAGCCTTAACGCCGCGTTTCGCGCGCGTTACGCGCGCTGATAGTTGCGCTAGCCAACGCAAGCCGGGCAGCGTGCTGGAATCCTACGCCTTTAGGCGTAAGTTATTTAGTCGTAATAAATCGTAACAAATTTTTTATAATGCTTTCCGCTGCCTTGCGCGCGCTAAAAGCATTACGCTCGCGCCTAACGCAAGCGCGCCGAAAACAATTAACAAGAGCTCGAAACTGTTTAACGCGATTCCGCCAGCCGCGTGAACAGCCTGCGCGGCTTGCGCGGCTTGCACTGCTTGCGCTCCCTGCGCGATTTGTATTCCCTGCGTTGCTTGCGCTCCAGCTTGAATGAACTGCGTTGAGGGCTGCACGCTCGCAACCGCGCTTGCAACAACATTCACGCTCGCATTGCTCGCGTTTGCCGTCACGTTCGCAACCCCACTGATTCCGGATTCAACGCCCATAAACCGTGGCGTGGGGGAAGCCGCGAACGTTTTTAAAACAGGCGTTACGCTAGCTGCAGCTTGTCCGCCTGCCGCTTCAACTGCTCTCGCGGTTGCTTCCACAATTTTTTGAATGCCTTCAACACTGTTTACAGCAAGCTTGTTAACGCCGTAATCACTGAAGCCATTCGAACCACTTGGAGTTAGCGTCACGCGAGGCGAGAAAACGTCTAGCAGAATGCGCGAAAAGCCGGCTGCAATCGCTAGAATGCTGGCGCTTAGAAGCACCCAAATTTTTTTTGTTGACTCGGGCTGCAGCAACGCGCGGCCCTTGTCAGTCAACTCGTAGTAAACCCACTTGCGCGGCGGTTCCTCCTCTCGCGACACGCGGGCAACGAGCCCGGCTGCGCGCATCTTCTCGAGGTGCTCGCTTGCAGCTTGAACGCTGATTTCAAGCGAACTCGCGAGTTCACTGGCTGTAGCGCGTCGTCCGCCGAGTTTCTTTAGAATGTGCACTCGCGTTTCGCTGGCTAACGCTTTAAAAGAATTCAAGTCTAACGTTATTTTTTCCTCCATTTCAACCGCTTTCAATTTTCCTTTCAAATTTTTTTTAATCTATGCCTTCAACTTGTTTTGGTTTTCAAGCAAGCGGCGTAAGCGTCGTTCTGCTTCCAGCCGCAGCGGCCGTTGCTGCACCCGCATGAAGTGAGTTTCAAGCACTCGAACTCCGGCCTTGCTATGCAAACTGAAGAGTAAGACTGCTTCGCGCAGATTTCGTTATTACATCCGCTCACGATGCAGTCAGAGTCTTTCGCGCACTCGAGGAAAGGCGTTGGAGAAACAGACGGAAAAGCAGTTGGGTACGGAGACGGCGTTGTTGCGTGCGGACGCAGGCTTGCACTCGGAGGCACCAGCGTAACTGCCAGCGTAACTGTTTGATTTAATTGATTCATTTTATTTTCGCGTCCTTGCTGTTGAGGTTGCGTGACGCAGCCGAAAAGCAGTAAAGCTGAAATCAAGACGATCGCGAAAACAATCGGCAACGAGTCAGCACTCATTTCAATCGCCTTTTTATAACCAGTTTTTATAACCAGTTTTTAACTTGCCTTGCAGGGCTTAAAAACAACGCTTTTTGTTCAACCTTTTACTTGAAAAAAAAGATTTCAAGCCAACTAAGAGTTTAAGTCAACTAGTTAAACTTCTTTAAACATTTTCTCTTCACTCTTGCGTTCCGGCGGTTGCGGCGACTCGCTGGGAAAACCTATTGGAATTATCGCGACAGGCTTCAAACGCTCGGGAATCTCGAGAATCTCGCGCACGCGGTCTTCATCGAAAGCACCTACAACAACGCTGCCGAGGCCTTGCGCGAAAGCTGCGAGCAACAAGTTTTGAATCGCGATTCCGCAGTCGAGGAAAACGTATAACTCGCGTCCGCGCTTGCCGTACTTGCGTATTGCGTTGAAATCCGCGCACGCAACTACAGCAAGCGGCGCTTGCATAATAAAATCTTGGTCGAACGCAGCGCGAGCGAGTTGCTCGCGCTTGCGCGCGTCGAAAACAAGGTAGTGGAACGTTGATTGCAGGTTGCCTGCGCTTGGCGCCCACTTGATTGCTTGCTTTAACTCGTTCACTGCTTGGCGAGGCAAGGGCTTGTTTTTGAAGGCGCGAATGCTTCTGCGTTTTCGAATCGCTTCAAGAACCTTGTTTGTTTCAACCAATGTTTTTTCAGCCAATACTTTAACCTCACGCTCTGGTTTTCGACAGCGGGTTTTCGTCAGCGTTTCGCTTTTTTGTGGTTTTTTACGAAAAAATTGGTTTTCATTCTCGTTAAAAATTGGAAAAACCAGTTTTTCGATTTTACGGCGTTCGCGTTTCTTGCGGCGTTTCTTGCGGCGTTCGCGTTTCTTCAATTTTAGGTTGTTGTTTCCCGCTTTTCTCGTGTTTTTCTTTCAATTGTTTGCCTAGTTCCGCGCGGCGGGCGAGTTTTTGTTGAAGCACCACGTAATCTTCAGGCTTCATGAGTTTTTCGAGAATATAATTCGCGTAATCTTGACTAGTTTGACTAGCGTCAAGCAACAGGTTCTGTATTTCTTGAACGTCTAAACGAATTTCGGTTGGTTCAAGGACTTCAATCGCGATTGGTCCGTAACGCAGCGCGAGATTCAAGAGAACGTTTAAGTTTTCTGCGAGAATCTTGACTTCGCTAGCGCACGAAAACATTCCTTCGCGCTCGATGGCTGCCTCGATTTCGCCCTTACAATAAAGCACTCCCTGCTCTGCACTCAAACGTGACACGAATTCAATCAAAGTGTTTTTAACTGCTTCAGGGTCTTTGCCGTGCGCGTCGAAGTGGTATAGCGCGAGGACCGCGCCCCGCTGCACGGCTTGCTTGAACAAGTCTTCAAGTTTTTTTTCATCAACACCGCCGGCTTCCGCCTGGTATTCTCTCTTGTTGAAGAACATGAACTAAATTAAGTTGAAACTCGTTTAATAAGATTCTTAAACTAACAAACCTTGTTTTGTTGGTTGTTGCTAGTTAAAGCACAAGATAAAGCACAAGAGTTGTTTAACAATTTAATTAATAATTTAATTTAATAATTTAATGTTTAAAATTTAATGTTTAATACGTTTGGTTGAGAAACCCGTTGCATTCAGGCAATGGATGAACCACTGATAAATCAGCCTTAATTGTTTCGCTTCAGTTGTTTGCCAATTATTTTTCGCTTTACTTTTTCGCTTTAGTTATTTGTTAGTTTTTGTAGGGGCTGCACGGACTTCATTGTCGCGATTCTCGCCGCGATTGGCGCTGTTGTCGCGCAGAACGTAAAAGTAAGACGGTGGAATACAACGAGTCGAACGCGCTTTTAAAGCGTTCTTCTCCTTCTCTCTTCTGTTCTCTTTTTTAATTCAAGCGTGCGCATCAAACCGATTAAAGCTGATTAGATTAAAGTTTTTCGTTGGTTAAGAGCCTATTCCGAAGAGTGAGCGGAAGAAGTTTGCGACAGCGCGCAAGAAAGTGTCAAGAAAGTTTTGCGGAGGCGCGTTCTCTTCCGGAACAGTGCAAGCGTTGTTCTCGCAGCGTCCGCTCTCGCATTCGAAGCCGTTCGCGCAGTAACTTCCGGCCGCGAGTTGCGGAACCCATTTTCCGCGCTTGCAGTAAGACGGGATTTGATTTATCACGCGTCGATCGTTTTTAGAGCACTCGTCTCCAAGCTGCTGCAGGGGCGGAGTTGGATTCACGCTTCCGATTATCACGATTGTTGCGGAAGGCGCTATTGTTGGGGAAGTGCTTGGAGAAGGCTGAAGACTAGGGGAAGGCGTTAGAGTTGGGGAAGGCGTTGGAGCTGGCGAGGGCGAGATTGAAGGTGAAGGCGTTGGAGTTGGTTGTGTTGTGGGTGTGACGCTCGTGTTTACAGTGATTTCAGCCAAGTAAAGCGAGGGCGCATACGGGTTGGGATAAATTTTGTTTATCTTGAAAGTCGCGCCAGCGTAAGAAAGCACGTCACCCTCTCTCGCCGATTCAGTGAAAGACACAAACATCGGGTTCAAGTCGTAAAAAGCAAATCCTAAGTGGTCGGCGTAGATTTCGGTAACGAATCCGCGTACTCCATTTAAAGCCTTAATCATCTTCCAATGCGTTGTTTCAATAGTCTGCGTTAAGTCGCTTACCACTATTTCCTGTGAAGGCGCGGGAGAAAGCGGGCAATAATAACGATTCAAGCCCCAAGTTCCGCAGACGCCTACCATCGTGCAGTTGTAAGCACTCGCTTGCGCGCTAGTCAAACACAAGTCAGGCGCGTAAGCGTTAGAGTAATTCGCTGCTCTCGCGGGGTTTAAAGAAAAAATAAGCGTGAAAAAGAGTAAGGCGAGAAAAAACAGCATCCTGGAAAACAATATCTTGAACTTCAAATTCAAATTCTTTAAATTCTTGGTCAAATTCTTGGGCGTCAATTCAATCGCTTTAATAAAATGGCGAGACCGTTTAAATAAATTATCTTCCAGTTAAAGTTATCCAATAAAATAAAGTACTTTTTAATTGAAAACAAGTCAACTTAACGAAAAATTTGATTTTTTGACTGGTTCGTTTTTTGGTGTTGCTGTCTTCTAGAGATCGCTGGCGTTGCGCACGTTTTGCGCACGTTTCTTTGCAGTTGGTTTAGTGGTTAACCAAAGCTGAAAAATAATCAAAAAAATAATCAAAGATGAAAACTAAGAAAAATGAAGGCTAGGAACAAAGTAAGACCACTTGCTCTAAAAAGATTTTTGAATTAAAAAAAATTAAGCCTTGCGTAGGACTACGACGCTCTCGCGCACTAGCTGTTCTCTCGGAATTCCGCGCGCGTTCACACGCGCTGAACGCTCTCCGCAAACCCACGCGCTCACCTTAAAGCCGATTTCTTCACTCGCGAGTCCCACGCACTCGTCCACGTTCACCACTAGTTCTGGAAGCACAGCGTTGCTCACCACGAAGCCCGCGCTCGCGCCAGGCTTCAAAACGCGGAACAATTCTTGAAGCACGAGCAGCAAATCACTGAAGTAAGCGCTTACAACTAAAGGCAAGCCACGCACGCCACCCGCACCGCTTTCGCTGCTTTCACAGCTTTCGCGGACGCGCTGGTTTTCTTCCAAGATTTTCTTTAAAACGGTTTTGACGACAGGCGCGTTTTCCAGCTGCTTGTAATCCGCGCTTATGAAGGAATGCAGCGAACGCGCACGCGCGTGTTTTATTGTCTGCTCGTCGAACAACAAGCTTAACTCTAACCCGTATACTTTCGTGTAATCAACGTTGTTCAAGTAAGGAGGCGAAGTCACGATTCCACCAATTGATTCGTCTTCCAGCGGTAAAGCTCGCGCATCACCCTCTTCAACAACAGGTGTTGGTCCTGAAATTGCGTGCGACGCGACGTCGCGCAGCATTCTCAAAAGCTTGCGTTCGAACGCCTGCCGCAACGGCGGAACGCGTTTTCTTTTCGCGAGCTTAAGCACGCCGCCGTCCTTGAGCGTCCAACTCGCTTCCGGAATCACGCTCACCAATGCGAGCAACAGGAAGTCGCGGGCTTTCTCGTCGCTGATTTCGTTGATTTTCTCGCGCAAGAAAAGCGCTTCCTCGAAACTGCCTTTCGGGAACGCGCGGGACGGCGGAAACAATTCAAAACGCCATTTCCAACTCGGCTTGCGCCACTTGGCGCGAAGCACGAAGTCGGCCGCTTGCTTCAAGTCCAGCAATTTATAATCAGCGCATTTCACGCGCGACGCGAAAACCGCGAGGGGATTCACGTCAAACCCGATTGAATTCAAGCCTGATTCTTTGCACGTCAAGAGAGTGGTGCCTATTCCGCAGAATGGGTCGAGAACGGGTTCTTCAAGCTCTAATTCCTTCAACAGCACCCGCACGAGTTCAGGCGAGAAGGCTTCCTTGAAGTAAAACCAGTTGTGGACAGGCTGGTTTTTCGATGGTTGGAAGGTGGCGAAAGGCGCGAGTTCACGCCTTTGAACGAATTTCACGGAAACCACGTTTTTTAACCACGTTATTTTTTACCGCTTCTTTTTTTTGTTAGGGTTATTTTTTTATTAGGCGCTTGTGTTCGACCATCATGCACTTATTCGCCACTACTTTCACTTGGTGTTCTTCACACAACTTTGCCGCTTCAGCGTTGTCTATTCCCAACTGCATCCAAAAAACTTTCGGCTTCGGGTCGAGCGCGACCGCCTCGCGCGCGACTTGCACGCATTCCGCGTTTGGACGAAAGACTTCAACAACATCAATTCTTTGTTTCTTTCGCTTCACTTCCGAAAGCGTTTTGAACGCTTTTTCTCCCAGAATTTCGTCCGCGAAAGGATTTACTGGAATGATTTTGTAACCGTGCGCTTGCAAGTACTTCGGCACTTCGTGTGCTGGCTTTGCTGGATCGCGCGAGCAGCCGACTACTGCTATCGTTTTCGCGTTTTGCAGTATTTCAGCGATTTCCTCGTCTTCAACAACAGCCAAACGAAAACACCTTGATTCCAAGCTATTTCAAGTGTTTTATCGAATTTAGTTAGGTTAAAGGCGGCTCGATTTTTAAATTTTAAATCGCGCCTTTGCTGGATTTTTACGGTTTTTGGTTTTTGTGTTTTTTTAGTTGTGTTTTTTTAGTTTTCTGTGTTTTTCAGGGTTTCGAAAAATGTTTTTTTAAAAGAGTTGCTGAAACTATTACGATGCAATTAATATTGTTCAACGAGTTTATGGTGCACTTGCTCGCGCTCGCGTTTCTCGTTATACTTATTCCAGTCTTCATTATTCCAGTTTCATTATTCCAATCTTCATTCTAGCAACCATTTAAAGAAAAGTCGAAAGGCGAGTTTGCGAAAGCGTTGGCTTTAGTTACAGCAAGTAGTTACAGCAAGGTTTGTTTCAATAGCTGTTTTCCGCTTCTTGCACGCTGTTTTTTAATTCAACGTTAACGTTTTTCCAAAGAGAGTGAACTACCGCGCGTTAGACCACGGCGTGACGATAATCGCTTTCCTCGCCTTCGCGTGGTTTATCTACTGGTTCGACAGGAAGCACGTCGCCCCGATTTACGCGTTTAAAAAAAGAAAGTGAACAACCCGTCCGCGAGCTCTCGGCGGGGCTTGACGCTCAGCTATTTGTTATCTCTCTCCACGCGCATTCTTCACGCGCTTCTTCGCACTGGGCCGGCTAGTGGGCTAGTGGTTTTGAAAAACTTTTTGGAAGCTGACAAAAAAGCAAAAAGCAAAGCGTTATTTATTTAAAACCACACTTTAATTGTAATGATGTGTAACGATGACTGGTGATGACTGGTTAACTTTTTGACTGCCGATGAAGGGGGGTTTTCGTCAAGTTGCTGAAAATCTTGTTTTACGGCGAGCTTGGCGTTGGAAAAACCACGCTCGCGCACGCGCTGGCGAGCCACGCGAACAAGCAAGGAGTCACCACGCTTGAATTCAATCTAGACGCTACCGCAAAAACGCTGAAAACCCAGCCGTTCTTCGACGTGCGCAAGACTAAAGCCGGACAGGAAGCCTCTGAAGAGAAAAACCCCGGCCGCGCACTCGAAAAAATTTTTTCAAAACGATTGCTTGAAGATAAAGCATTCCGCAGCACGCTGGCTCAAGCTAAACGCGAAGGCGTCAAACTAGCGATTTTCGACTCGAACGCCTCACCATCATTCTTTACTTCTCCAAGCGCGCGTGAATTCACGTCCAGTTTTTTCGACAAGCTAGTCCTAGTTTTCGACTCCGGTTTTGCTGGCGATGGCGATGATGGCTTAAACGATGATTGCTTAAAGTTCGTGAAAGCGTTAGGGGGTTTAGCGAACGTTGCTACTGGACTGCCGCTAACCATCGCACTCAACAAGATAGACTTGGCTGCGCGTAGGAAAGGGCGCTTGCAAAAGATTCTCTCCAGCGAAGCTGAACGCAAGTCACTCAAAAAAAGAGTGACTTCGTTGAACGCGCTGGCGAGAAACGTGACGCTCACGCGCACGAGTGGTTGGGAACGCATCGGGTTGAACGAATTGTTAGACGCACTCGCGCCGAGCAATTCGAGCGCTTAAAGAGGAGACACTTAAAGAGAAGAAGCAGAGGAGAAGCTAAAAACGCTTGTTTTTAAAATAGAAGCAGAAAAATTATTTTCATGGGGGTTGAAAGAAAAAAAATGGTTTTTGCAATCGATGTTTCACTGTTCACACAACTTTTTCAAATCCTGTCAGTAATACTCACGCCCATCGCAATCATTTACGCGGTAGTCGCATACAAAGGCGAGTATGAATCCCGTTCCCTGCCAAGCATAATTGCGGTCACCCTACTCTTAGGCTTTTCAACCCTTGCAGGCGTTTGGGGCATGCTTGGCGGAAGCGCAACCGCATTAGCAATCCAGTCGTTCCTCATTTTCGCCGCGCTGGCAACACTTGTTTTCGTGCTCCGCACTTACATCCACAGCGAAATCGAATTGTCGCACAACGGCGAATTGAAGCCCCGCGCAATTCTACGCGCTGAACGTGAGCGGAAAGCCGGCGCGCGAAAACGAAAACACTGAATTTTTTAGAGGTGTTTTTGTGGCTGGAGAAATCGAGTTGAAAATAGTTGAACTAGTTTTACCTAAAGACGCGAACGTTATAGTCGGTCAAACGCATTTCATTAAAAGCGTTAGCGACTTGCATGAAACGCTTGCGGAATCTTCGCCTTCCCTCAAGTTCGGCATTGCTTTCAACGAGTCAAGTGGCAAGCGGCTCGTGCGTTTCGAAGGAAATGACGACGAACTCACGAAAGCAGCTATCGAAAACGCTCAGCGCCTCGGCTGCGGACACGTTTTCGTTGTGCTCTTGCGCAACGGTTTTCCAGTCAACGTGCTGAACCGCATTAAGGCAGTCAGCGAAGTTTGCGCTGTCTACTGCGCGACAGCCAACCGCGTCCAGGCAATAATCGCTGAAACTCCGCAAGGACGCGGCGTTCTCGGCGTGATTGACGGCGAAACGCCTTTGGGCGTGGAAGGCGCGGAAGACAAGGCGTGGCGGAAAGACTTTCTCAAAAAAATCGGGTACAAGCTCTAAACCCATTTGAATTCCACCGGCAGGCTACTCTCCCAACGCTTAAAAACTTTATTTAAATGAATTTAGTTAAAACGCTATTCTTTTCGCAGTTTGGTGGGAAAACTAATGTCTCGCGAAGTCAACCACATTAACTATGCGCTCGTCACACAAACCCATTCGCCAATGTATTTGATGCACCAGTAGTGGGCGAGGAATTCTTTTCACAGCACGACCGTAAAAAACAATTGAGTTTAGAGGAATTTGATGCAATAATCAACGCGCCCAGCACAAAAACACAAACGCAGCAAAACCCATCAATCTTTTTAACCTAATTCAACCTAATTCTAAGCACTGAAAAAAACTTAGCACTGAAAACACTGAAAAAAAACTTTTCAATTTACATACTTGAGATACTTCAATTGCAATTGATTGCAAGCATGGAAGGAAAAAAAGCATGACTCCAATCGAAGAAAAGATTCTGCGCGCGCTGCAAAAACACGGCGCGTTGGAAGCGCGCGAGTTAAGCGAGAAAACCACGGTTCCCTACTCGAGTTTGATGAGCGCGGCAGTAACGCTTGAAATGAATGGTTTCGCTGAAGTCAAACGCGAAACACGCGAACTCGTCGAACTAACGCGCGAAGGAAGCGATTACGCCAAACGCGGCACTCCAGAACGCAGACTGCGTGACGTTCTCGACGCGCCCATGACGCTTGAAGACGCGGTTCTGCTCGCTGAATTAAGCGAAGCAGAAAAACACGTTGCATTACAGTGGGCTATCCGCTTCGGCTGGGTTTCAGTAGAGAAAACAAGCGGCCGCACGGTCATCACGCCCCTTGAAAGCAAGGAAAGCCCTGTCGAACGCGCTTTAAAACAACTCGCTGGAAAACGCGTTGAAAAAAACGCGCTTTCACTCGATGCTAGCACGCTGAACGACTTGAAAACACGCAAACTCATTCAAACCACGATTGAAAAAAACGTTTTGCTGAACATAACGCAGAAAGGCGAGCGCGCGCTCGCAGAGTCAAGCAAGGAAGCGTTGTTCGTAAACCAACTCACTCCACAAATGTTGCGCGACGGTTCTTGGCGCGGCAAGAAATTCCGCGAGTACGACGTGAGCACAGCGATCGCGCCGATTTGGTTCGGCAAGAAACACGCTTACATCGAGTTTTTAAAGAAAATAAAAGAAAAACTCGTTGGCCTCGGTTTTCAAGAAGTTCACGGCCCGCTAGTTGAACTAGAATTCTGGAACATGGACGCGTTGTTCATGGCTCAAGACCACCCGGCGCGCGAAATTCACGACGTGTTTCAAGTTGAAGACCCAGCGCGCGGCGAGATTCTAGACGCAGAGCTTCTAGAGCGAGTGCGCGCAGCGCACGAGCGGGGACTAGCTGGAAGCAAGGGATGGAAGTACAAGTGGGACCCAGAAATCGCGGCGCGACTAGTTCTCCGCTCTCAAACGACGGCTGTCAGCGCGCGCGAACTCGCGAAAGGCTTGAAGCCGCCCTTGCGCTTGTTCTCCATAGGACGTGTGTTTAGGCCTGACGAAATTGATTGGAAGCACTTCATCGAGTTCAACCAATGCGAAGGCATAGTGGCGGACGAGCGAATGACTTTCCGCGACTTGCTTGGCTACTTGAAGGACTTCGCAATCGAGATTTTCGGCGCGCGTGAAGACGGAGTTCGCTTCGCGCCCACGTACTTTCCGTTCACTGAACCAAGCGTTGAAATGCACGTCAACATTCCGGAACGCGGTTGGGCTGAGGTGGGCGGGGCTGGAATGTTTAGACCTGAAATGTTGAGCGCGTTGCGCGTCAACGTTCCGGTCCTCGCTTGGGGCTTAGGAATAGACAGGCTCGCGATGCTCGCGCTTGGACTTGAAGACATTCGCGACTTGTTCACTCAAGACTTGGAACTCTTGAAAAACAAGTGGTGAAAAAAACAAAAAATGAGGGAAACAAGCCTGCAAAAAAAAACGGGAAGCGAGTCAAGCGAGTGAAGCAGGTAATGGTTTGTGGTAGAGTTTTACGAGAGCAGTGAAGAAAAAGGAAAGATTTTGGCCGTAAAAATACCGTCGGTAGTCAAGGAAATCCTTAAACAAGGCGAGGTGCAGCACGGAAGCATTTACTTACACCAGTTGAAGCACAGCGTCATGACTCTAGACAAGATGAATGAAGTTAAGGCCTTCATCGAGAGTGGACAAATAAAAGATTATAAAGCGGTTTCACTCGGGTTGTCTACAGCTGAAGGCTGCAGAATCACTGATTTAATTGAAATCATGCACTTGATTCTCTCAAGCACTGAAAGCAGTCACGTGAAAATAATAATTCCAACCACGTTACACCAGTTTAAAACCAAGGAAGCTATTGCAAAAGCATTCGAAAACTACTTCAAAAAAAGAAATGTTGAAAGAAGTTTAACTAAAGAAGAACTAAATAGGATTTATGTATTTCAAGCATTCAAAGCAAACGAACACGTTCAAGAATTAAAAAAATTCTTGGAAATTAATGAAGATTAATGAAAATTAAGCAACCTACGCCTTTAGGCGTAGGATTTCAGTATGTTGCCCGGCTTGCGCTGGCGTGAGTCATTATCAGCACGGCGCCTACAAAAACCGGCAAGCAAGTCAAGCGAAACAATTACGAGCATTAACGAGCATTAAGGTTGATTCATCCCGCGACTGAACTCGCGGAATTCTCAACCAAACACATTAAATAACCAAACACATTAAATAATTTTTCAAATAAAATAATTTTTCAAATAATTTTCTTGAAAAAAAAGATTTAAACCTTGAAAGCCTTGAAAAAATCGGATTGGATTGAAAAGATTGATTGAATAATGAAATTGAATAAATAGAAACAAGAAAAAAAGCAGTTGGGTTTTGAAGAAGATTTAAAAGAAAAAGGGAGTAGCCTTGGTTTCAATCACTGTAAGCAAAAAATGGCTTTTAGCGCACACGCGCTGCAGCGAGCAAAAACTCTTCGAAGTACTACCGCAAGTGAAGGCAAGCATTAATGTTGTCGAGGGCGACGCTATCTCGCTCGAAATAACTAGCGACCGTCCTGATTTGCTGAGCAGGACCGGCGTCGCCCGCGCGGTTAACGGTTTTACGCGCGTGCGACTCGGCGCGCCAAAACTGAAAATCCGCGCTAGCCCCGCATTCATTCGTGTTGAGAAAAGCGTTTTCGGAGTTCGCCCCATCGTACTCGGCGCGCTCGCGACTAACCTGCGTTTTTCAAGTGAAGACATTGCAGAGTTGATGCAACTGCAGGAAAAACTGACGCTCACGCATGGCCGCAGGCGCAAGCGCGTTGCAATCGGGATTCACGACGCTGCACCCATCGCGTTTCCGTTGACGTACAAGGCAGTGATGCCGAAAGAAATAGAGTTCGTGCCCCTCGGCGAAGACAGGAAAATGGATTTAGAACAGATTCTGCGCGACACTCCTAAAGGCTGGGAGTACGCGTTCACGCTCAAAGGATTCGAGCGGTACCCGATTATTCTCGACGCGCGAGGGAACGTGGTTTCCTTTCCGCCGATAATCAATGGCAGGCTGACAGCAGTCACCGAAGAAACGACATCATTGTTTCTTGACGTTACTGGAACTGATTTCGAAGCATGCAACGTAGCGTTGAACGTGTTATGCAACCACTTCAGCGACGAAGGCGCACGCATTCACTCAGTCACCGTAATTGATGCATTCGGCAAGAAAACCGTTTGCCCGGATGCGAGGCCCGAAAAAATGTTGTTAAGCGTCACACAATGCAATCACACTCTAGGACTTACTCTCAAGCCCGCGCAAGTCGTCGACTGCCTGCGCAGGCAACGGCTCAACGCGCGGCGCAAAGGCACGCTAGTCGAAGTCGAGATTCCGCGTTACCGCGCTGACGTGCTGCACTCAATCGACTTGATTGAAGAAGTAGCGCTTGGCTACGGTTACAATGCTTTCGAACCCGTGAAGCCGCAAGTGTTTACGAAGGGAGGTTTTAGCATGAATTCCGAACTAGTCGAAAAAATCCGTGACGCGTTGACGGGCGCTGGTTTTCTTGAAGTGAGTTCTTACGTGCTTACGAATGAAGAGAAAGCGCGGCGCGCGAAAAGCGAGCGCGAAATCGTGAGAATACGCAATCCAGTGAGCGAAGAGTACTCGGCGTTACGCGGCTCGCTCTTGCCTGGCTTGCTTGAAACGCTTGGCAAAAACACGCGGCACGCGTACCCCCAAAAGTTTTTCGAAGTAGGCGAAGTCGTCGTGAAAGACGCGCGGACTGAAACGCGCACGCGCACCGACTTACAGGCAAGTGCAGTTACAGCGCATTCAGAAACAGGTTTAAGTGAAGCCGCAAGCGTCCTAGCGATAACCGCGCGTGCGATTGGTCAAAACATAGTAATCGAAAAAGCGAGCCACCCACACTTTATTGAAGGACGTTGCGCTGCTGTGTTCGCTGGCGAAGCTGCGAAGGGCGAGCGCTTGGGTTTCGTAGGCGAGTTCTCGCCCGAAGTGCTCGAAAAATTTGGGATTGAAATGCCGACAGCTGGTTTTGAACTAACCGTCAAGAAAGGCGAAAAATAATAGGGAGAGAAAAAAATAGGGAGAGAAAAAGAAGAAGAAGAAAGAAAAAAAGAAAAAGAAAAAGAAAGAAAAAAGAAAAAGCAACAGAAAAAAAAGAAAAAACCGAAAAGAAAAAAGAAAAAGAAAAAAGCAACAAGAAGAAAAAAAAAGAAAAAAGCAAGTTAGAAAGAGAAAGGCAAGTGCGATTCGCGATTCAACTAGCGTTTCCTTAGAGTTTTCCTCTCTTTCCAACACGCTTCCCGCGTTTTGCAACGCGTTTTACAGCGTGTTTTGCAGCGCGTTTCACCGCGTGCTTTTTCCACGCTTTTTTCCACGCTTTTTTCCACGCTTTTTTCCACGCTTTTTTTCACGCGGTTTTCTTCGCTTGCGCGCTCGCGCCGCGCGCGCTCTTGTTTGCGCTTGCTCGAGTTTTTCTTCAAGCGGGTGTTCACGCGAGCTGGGTGCAGTTGATTCGCCTTGCTTGTCCTCGTACTCGTCCTCAAACTCTTGTTCCTCCAAGTAATCCGCGTCTTCAAGCTCGTACTCTTCCTCTTCCGCAATTTCTCGGTTAACCTCGCCGTACATCTTCCCACCTGCTTTCTCGAAAAAAATGGAATTGAAAGTAAGTAAAAAGAGAAACGAACGGGTTTAAAAACGTTTTGCGCGTTGTTTAGCGGTTACAGGAAAGAAAAAAAGAAAAAAACCAAGAAAAAAACAAAAAACAAAAAAAACAAGAAAAACAAGAAAGAAAAAAACAAGAAAGAAAAAAATAATCAATTTAGTCAGCAATTAGTCGAACAGTTTTTTCTTTTTCGGCGTCTTGTCGCGCAAGACAATGAAGTACGCGAGCGCAAACAAAATTGTTAGTCCAGCGATTGCGAGAATGAGCTTCCATGTTTCAGCTTGTTCTTCTGCAACGCCTGCGGACGGCACTCCAACCAACGCGCGGTTCACTTCGCTAGCGATTACGAACGCGGTGAAAAATTTGTTTTCGGCGAAAGCGTTTTCAGCGCGTTCCAATGCTTGGCGCGTCACATCATTACCGAATTGTTTTACTCTCGCGCGCGCCGTCGAGAGCTCGCGCTCTGCGTCGAGCTTGATTGCAGTAGTTTTTTCTTCTAGCACGCCGCGAAGCGCCGCGAGCGAGTAGAGCGATTCATTCAAAAACGCGAGTGAATACTTTCCGAAAGCCTCGTCGCCGGTTTCGAAAGCCGTCCAAGCGTCGTCGAGTTTCTTCAGCAACCGCTCCACCTTCGTTTTCGCGACGTTGCCTTCTTGAAACAACAAACTCTTTCGCCGCTCGCCAACAAGCTCTTGCGGAACGCTGAACGCGTCGTCGAACGCTGCGAGCGCGTCTTGCACGCCTTGCTTGAATTGCGGGTACGACTGCATCAAATTTCTCTTCGCAGTCCTCTCGCCTTCAAACTCGCTTGCAGACTGCGTCAAGAGTTTTTCCGCTTGCGCGAGCGAGTCGAAAGCGTCGAGAAAAGCGTTTGCCGCAATCAAGCCAGCAGCCTTCCGTAGTTCTTCGCGTGCCTGCGCACTGCACGCTTCGCTTGATTTGTCGGCTTCGCCGCATTCTTTAAGCAAGCGTTCTAGTTCTGCGCGAGCGTAATCCTCTAGTGCAGTTGAGAGGCGCGTGTTAAGTGCGCCGAGTTCTGAGAGCGCGGTTGCGTAATCGCCGGCTGCAATCAATTGGCGGCCGCGCGCGATTATTGCTTCAGCTTCTTTGACGACTTCAAGCAGCGAGTTCGCTTGCGCGACGTTGCCTTTCGCGAGGAGTGCGGTTGAAGCATTGTGGAGCTGTGCAGTCAACAGTATTGAAGAATTCAATGCGAGTTCTGCTTCGCGCGCAAGTTGTTGTTTCTCGAGCATTTTTTGTTGCGCGACGCGAATCAAATCTTCTGCTTCAAACAGCAACCGCATTGCGTCAGCGTAATTTTCTTTGCTTATCGCTGTTTCTGCTGCCGAAAGCTTTGCTTCTATTATTGTCTTGTCTTCGGCCGCGATTTCAAGTTGTGCGAGTAGTCGCCGCAGTTCCTCCAGCTTTGCGCGAGCAGCTTGTTCAAGCGAGTCACACTCTATTCGCACTAGAGCTGTTTCGCTCGAGTACTGCGATATTTTCTCCGATTTGAAGCTAATTGCTAGAAAGCCGTTTTCTTGACTGGTTTTGTAAGGCATTGCTGTGATTATGGAAATTTTTTTCACGCTGCAGTTAAGCGTTTCGAAAACGTTTAATTCGACAGACTCGAGCGAAAGCCCGGCGTGAGAGGAAGTGAAAGAATAATTTAATTCAACCGAGTTTCCGCTTGTTTTCACTGAACGCGTTACTATGACAGGGTTGCGCACTTCGTACTCGAACCCTGCCTTGTTCTGGCCTGAATCAGCTGAAACGAGTAGCGTTACTGTTGTTCCGCCGGCTTCGCGCTCTGCGCGCGCTTCAAGAATGTTCGAGTCGACGCGCGTGAGTTCGGCTGGAAACGCGAGACTGCGTTTCACTAACACAAAAACGCGGGCCGGCAACTGGGGGTGGAGGTTGAAGAAAACGCTTTCACGTTTTACTGCGTGCGATTCGGATGCGGAAATAGTTTGTTCTGTAACCCCGGTCTTTTCAGCAATAATCACGTTCTTTTCGAGTTCAATGAAGTAATTCTCTTCTTTATCGAGTTTGTTTAATAGAACGCCTTCGCGTGAAATGCTTAACCCAAAGCTTTTTTTCAGCACTTTCACGTTCTCTAAGTCTGCCAGAAAATCTTTTATTTCCCTCGTCTGCAAGATAAGCTGCTTGTCGTAAGAGTAAGGTAAAACGTTGGTGAACTCTGCGCGCAGCACGACGCGGGTAGGCTTGTCTAACTCTACTTGCGCGAATTCCACCGTAACGCGCGCGTTTTCCTCCAAGCTTTTCTTCAATAATGCTGGAAGCGAGAGTTCTATTGACGCGATGAGTTTCTCAAGCGAATTTTTCACGCCCTTCAAGCTTCCTATCGATTCCGCCACGCGCGGCTGCCCGAACGCGTCAAAAAACTTATTGATTCCGGCAAATTCGAGTTGCTCTTTCTGCGAGAGCAGTTCTTCGAAAGTCTTGACGCGCGCAAAGTAATCCGTTAATACGAGCGAGTATTTTTCCACTGCTTGAGCTATAACTCCTTCACGCAATTCCTGCAAGTCTTTCTTTAACACTGCGAGCGACTCTGCGCTTTGCGCGTCGTCACCTAATTGCTTGACAGCCGCCTCTATTGCTGCAAGCCGCTGTTTCTCGTAATCAAGTTCAAGCTCGTCCTTCTCAGCATCCGCAATCAAACGCTTGAGGGACGCGATTTCGCCTGAAAGCGCTTGTTTTTCCTGCGTCACGCCCGCCTGCGACGAAAACGCCGTCTTCTGCAATTCGATTAACTCGGTGGCTTCACTCAAGAAAAACGCGATTCTCTCGCCCCGCGTGCGAATGGCTTGCGTCAAAGCAGCGTAATCTTTTTCGAAAAATGCTTCAGCCCGTGCAGCAGCGTAAGGATTGCTTACGCGAATCGCGTCAATCGCGTTGCGCAGGTTTTGTTGTTCGCGTAACACGCGCTCGCGCAATGCGTTCTCTAGAAAAACGCTTTTCTCCATAACGCCGTCAAGCGATTGCTTTGCACTAACAGTTTTCGAAACCGCTTCACGCAACAACAAAATGCTTTCAGCAAGAAAACCCCGTCGTTTACGCGCGAGCGCCGCGCTCGCATCGCGTTCAAGGGCCTGCGCGTCTTCGACAAGCGCAAGCGCGTCTTCGAGTTCTTCCTCGAAAGAAGCCACTTTATACTCTGAAGACAAAACGCTGCCGGCTCCAACGAGTTGAAACGCGCCAGTCCCGACGAGGTAAAGCTTTTCATTCCGCGCTTCGTCGAGAATGCGTTTCGCCGCAGTCAACCGCGCGTTAAAGTCACGCTCCAACGCATAGTTTTCAGCGTAAAGCGATTCAAGCGCTTCAACAACGCGCTCGCGCAATGCGATGGACTCCTTCAAGAAAGACTCCCGTCCCGCGAGCGAATCCACAGAGTTAAACAAATCGCTGCTTGAAGCGCTGGCGAACGCGAACGCCTTCGAAACCCCGTTCGCTAGATTCACGCTCGCAATAAACTTCTTGCCGAAACCGTTCCCATCGCTTCGCCGCGCGCGCACGTCTTCAAACGCTTCACGCAACTCGTTTAAAACCCCTCCAGCGCTTCCAGTATACTCGCTCGAAGACGCGAATTCTAAGCTCGCAATCGACTCGTCAAGCGGCGCGAAAGACGCTGTCACCGCAGCTTCAGCGCTCGCAAGCGCGCTGACGCCGCGAGAAAAACACAAGTAAGAAAACCAATTATAGTAAATATAGTTAAGCCAGTCGAGTGAAAGCTTTTGCAAGGACGCGAAGACAGCCGCTTCACGCAATGCGTCCCGCGCTGCCAGCACTGCAGCGAGCGCGGGCGCGTACTCTTTACTTTGAACGAGAATCGCAGGCGGTTCAAACGATTGCTTTAGAAAACCTTTACACGACTTCGCGTAAAACAAGTACTGCCACGAGCTTGCGCTCGGAGTTTCATAGAGAAACGAGTATTCACTGAAAGAAAGCGCTTGCACGCTTTGCGCAACTAGCGCTGCAAGCGAAAAAAAAGCGAGAAAAACAAGCGCGGCGAACAGCGCTCGCAACGTTCGCGGCGCTTTCGACGCTTGCGGTGCTTCCGGCGCTTTCGACGCTTCTGGCACTTCTTGCGCTGCTTGTAGCGCTTGTAGTACTCTCGTCTGCATGCGAAATCAAATTTAGTAGGAAAAACAAGGTTTTAAAAACCATCGCGCCACTATAATTCCTCGTATTTTTTTGCATTCCTCATTTTTTTTGCTTTATTTGCTTTAAACCGTTTGCTTGATTGCTGGAGGTGGGAATAAGATGGTGAAGAAAGTAATCGTTTACAGCACTCCAACTTGTCCTTACTGCGTAATGACTAAAGACTTTTTGAAGTCGAACGGAATCGCGTACGATGAAATTGATGTTTCAACAAACGAAAAAGCGGCAGAAGAAATGATTGAGAAAAGCGGGCAAATGGGTGTGCCAGTAATAGACGTCGACGGCCAAATTATAGTCGGCTTCAACAAGCCCGCCCTCAAGAAAGCCCTCGGACTCGCTTGAAAAAAGTTCGTAACTGCTAGGAAAAAATATTATTCTAGACGATCTATTCTAGACAATCCGCCAAGCGATTCGAGCGATTTACAGGCAACTCGCAAGCATTCTTGAAAATTATCTAAAAACCTGCTAAAAAACTAAAAAGTTCAAAAAAGTACAGAAACTTCAGCAAACGTCGTTCGGACGCTGGCCTGCGAGAAGCGCGTCGACAACTTGCTTGAACGCGGCGTAAGGCTGTGCTCCACACACTTGAACGCCGTTAATAAAGAAACTAGGCGTTCCAGTTACTCTTGCTTTTATGCCTTGCTGCACGTCTGCCTGCACTTTGCCAGCCATCGAACCAGAGTCAAGGCAAGAGTCAAACTTCCCAGAATCCAAGTCCAGTTGCTTCGCGTAATTCTTCAAGCTCGCGACGTCAAGCGCGTTTTGGTTCGCGAAGAGAACGTCGTGGTACTCCCAGAATTTTCCTTGCACGGCCGCGCACTCGCTTGCTTCCGCTGACTTCTGCGCGAACTCGTGAAAATCTAAAGGAAAGTGAAAATAGTAAAACTTGATTTTGTTTTGATAGTCTGAAAGCAGTTTGTCTACTGTCGGCTTAACGCGTCCGCAAAACGGGCACTGAAAGTCACCGAATTCAATCACGGTAATCTGCGCGTTCGCGCTTCCGCGCGGCATTTTGCCGGACAAGTCGAAATTGCGTGAAGGCGACGGTGCTGTTGCTTGTAACGTGGCGGTGCTCGTGACTAACGGCGTAGGCGTTGACGGCAGTGTTGCTGCTTGCCGCACGCTTGTAGAGTAAATCAGCGCTCCGCCGAGAATCAATGCAGCAATTATTATGCTTACTCCCAAAAATTTGATTTGCTCCATAATCCAAACCACCTTTTTCTTTTAAACAACCATAACAAAAAAATTAATGAAAAAAATTCAAAAAACCAAGAAAAACAAAAAAAACAAGAAAACAAGAAAATTTAAATGCTTGCTTCGCTTATTTTAACGCTCGAATTTTTTACTTCAATTTTTACCAAAATTTTTTACTTCAACAATTTTTTTCAAGCCAGCATTTAAATAACTTTTGTTTAAACAACTTTTTCTAGCCAGTCGAGCAGCGAAACGCGCAAGCTCGGCTCTACGACAAACATATTCGTACCGTGACCAGCATTTTTGAAAACAACGAGTTCACACGCGCTCGCGCCAGCAGCCCCGCCGGCAGTCGCGCGTGCAATCTCGCATAACTCGCGTGATGCCGCTGCGCTTGCTGAATCGTCTTCGCTAGCTGCGATGAATACGGGACGCGTTTTGCTTTCCACGTAGTCACGCATTGCTTGCTTGGTGGTGACGCCCCGGTAATTCAAGCCAGGCGACAACAACGCTACCGCACGCACGCTCGCGTCTTGAGCTGCCGCGTTCAACGCGACGTTCGCGCCAATGCTCGCACCAACGAACGCGATTGAATCAACTCCTTGCTCTACAAAAAATTTTTTTGCAGCTGCAACGTCGAAAACCATGTTTCTAAAATCGTTTTCGTTAAAGTCAGGCCAAGCCAGCGTCCTACCATCCGAAGCGCGAGTGCTTTCGCCGTGACCCCGCAAGTCGATTGCGAGCACTGCAAAACCATGCGAGTGCAGCGAAGAGGCGAAATCACGCCAATCGCTTTTCGTGCGTCCAAGCATGTGCAGCAGCACGACTCCTTTTTTTGAAGCTCGCGCATAATAATCAGCTGCGATAATCACGCCGTCACTAGTTTGAAAACGTTTTGGTAGTGGTTGCACGCTTGCCGCTGCAATAGACGTTGTTAAAGTTGAAGTTGCAGTCGCCGTGAATGTGGGTGCTAGCGATTCCTCGACTCTCGGCGAAGGCGTTGTAACAGGCTGCGGTTGAGTTACACAGCCTGCGAGCAACAAAGCTGTTGCGAACGTCAAACCACGCAAAAAGTTTTTCAATGAAAAAAACAATTAAAATTCACCGTAATTTAAATTCACCGCAATTCACGAAATTTTTTTAATCGCGCCAAATTTTTTAAAACATGCCAAATTTTTTAAACCAATTTCTTTTAACCAATTTTTCGTTTTTTGTTATTTTTTTGTTTTTATTTTTCAAAATTTTTTAACCATAATTTTTAGAATTATTTTTATTTTTTATTATTTTGTTTTTATTTTTTTTATTTTTTTTTCATTTTTATTTTAAAAAAATTTTTAACACGTTTAAATTATTTTATTATTTTTTTTGTTAAGCGTCTCGCTTATTAAAGCATTTTTAGTTAAACAACCTACGCTTAAAGGCGCTGGATTCCTGCACGCTGCCGGGCTTGGCGGCTGGCGCCGCCATCAGCGCGCGTAATGCGCGCGAAACGCTGCACCTACAAAAAACCGGCAAACAAGCGAAGCGAAACAATTACTAGCATTAACGAACATTAGAGTTGATGCGTCTCGCAACTGAACTCGTGGATTTCTCAACCAAACGCATTAAAAAACGCGCGTCCGGCGTTTTTTCACGCGAGGAAATCTCGCACGCGCGTTAGAAAACTGTTAGCTGCGAAAACGTTCGCCTTGCGCCACGCAAGAAAACAAAACAACGCGATTGAAAACGCGGTCAACGCTGTTGAGAAAAGCGCGGTAATGAAAATTTTTTCGGGAACGTCTGGCAGCACCGCGCGCGTGCCGAGCACGTAATCAAAGAAATCGTTTGCGAAAAGCCATGCTCCAACCACGCCTAGCGCGGCAGTCGGCTTGTTTAAACCCGCGAAGAACAAGCCTTGAACCACCATTCCAAAGTGCGTGGCGAACATCGCCGCGTAAAGAACCGCGTTTTCAGGGGAAAAGAAAAATTCTCTGAAATAAAGCAACACAAACAACGTCCAAAAACCGTACTTGAAACAACTCGCGCCAGCCAAAAAATTCAAGAGCGAGTTTCGCACGCCGCGCAGCGCGAGCGCGAAGGCAAGCGCGGCGAACAGCACGCTTAAAGGACTGTCAAGAATGAAAACCCAAAAAGCTGGATTCGCGCGCGCTAATTGCGGCGCATAGTACCACAAACCGAACGCGAAGCCAGCAATGTTTACTGCTGCAACTAACGCGAGAAAAATGCGAGTAGAATGCAAAACCAATTTCCAGTCATCCTTCCAAAGCTTGTTTTTGAGCTTTTTTTGAGCTTTTTTGAAGGCAGTCGAGTTAGTTATTAGAATTTCATCACCAACAGAATTTCGAATAGTTAAATTTATGCTTTAAATTTAAACTTTAAATAACCTACGCCTAAAGGCGTAGGATTTCTAGCATGCTGCCAGCTTGCGCTGGCGGGCGTCGTTATCCTCGCGCACGTAACGCGCGACTGTTTCCAAGTCGGCGTCGCCCGCGCTCCTGTGAA
>JBBIMI010000010.1:0-30773 GCA_037444485.1 Microcaldota archaeon | reverse complement strand
GCAGGGAAACCGCAAACGCAAAAACGCGAACACAATAATTTTTAATAACCTACGCCTAAAGGCGTAAGATTTCGGTATGCTGCCAGCGTTTGCTGGCGGCGTCATTATCTCCGCGCGCGAATCGCCGCCGCGCGGGGAGCGGGACTCAAAGTTGAAGAAGTGTGCGAGCTCGTAAACAATTTCGAGAAAGTCAACAAGATGATGAAGGACTTGCGTAAGAATAGGGGGTTGCTTAAACAATTGGGGAAACTCGCGCCCGGATTCATGAAAATCGGGAAGTAAAGTGGTCACCAAATGGGTTTGCAAGCGTTTTTCGCTGATAGAAAAAAAATTGGTTTACTGCTCTTGTTCTTCGTTTTGGTTTTCTTCGCTCTCGCTGTAAAATTTGAGTTTCCGCTTCAAAAACCCGTAATTTTAAAGCAAGCAATCAAACCAACTCCACGCGTTGTTTCAACACCCTCGCCTTCCGCCACCGTTTCAACAGCAACGTCTTCGCCTTTCACTTCGAGTGCTTCGCCGATGCTTTCAACGCATCCAACGCTTTCCGCAACACCAGCGCCTTCCTTTACGCCCAGCGTTTCTCCAGTTTCTCCAACGCTTTTCACGACTCCAATCGTCTCACCTTCGTTTTCGCCGACTGCCAGCCCTTCTGCGCCTCCAACTCCTTTCCCGAGTTCCACGCCGAGCCCGTCTCCGGCAGCGACTCCAACGCCGACAGTCAATTATTATTGTGACGTCACTGTTTACGGAGCTAGTCCAGGCGGGGTGGCTGCAGCGATTCAATCAGCGCGCCTTGGAGTGAATACTTGCTTGGTTGAAGAATCTCCGTTGCTTGGCGACTTGTTTCTCGCAAGCCCGGCGTTCGAGCCTTCCTTCGAAAAAAAGGGTTTTGCGAGCGCTCGAAGCGGTTTGTTGAAAGAGTTTTACGATAAAGTCAAGGCGCGTTATCCTGGAATAAACTTGTCTTCTTGTTACTGGGGTTTAGAGTGTTTCGAGCCGTCTGTTGCTGAAAGCGTTTTCGAGGAAATGGTTGCAGCTGAACCTAAACTGTCTTTATTCAAGCAACACTCGCTTTACTACATCGAAAAAAGTGGGGGTAAAGTGTCAAGCATTATTGTAAAGAGTTCAAGCGGCGAATTGAAGCGCCTTGTTTTGAAAGTGCTTGTTGGAGCTGACGCTTTCGGCGACGCGTTAAAGGCAAGCGGCGCGCTTTACAGGTTGGGGCGCGAAGCTAAGAGTGAGACTGGCGAGGAGGACGCGCCTGTTGTTGCAGACGACGTTATTCAACCTTTCGCTTCAATAATGATTTGGAGGGATTACGGGGTTAACTCAATGATTCCTCAACCTCAAAATTATTTGGAAGACAATTATGTTTGTTTGATTCAAAATGATTTGTGTCCGAATGCAATGACTTGGAATAGTTTTTCTTCTTACACGAAACTACCAGTAAACCAAAAGTATTACGTGAATTACGGGGTTGATTACTGCGCGCCGTCAAACGAGTTAATTGAGGGTTCGACCGCGCAGAGGGGTTATTGGATTGAAAAAGGAAAACAAAATTCTCTTGGTTTTCTTTACTTTGTTCAAACTGTTTTAGGAAAGAACACGCTCGGATTGTTTAACGAGTATTCTTCGCTTGACTCGTTTTCTTTCGTGCCTTACGTGCGCGAGTCACGGCGTTTAGTGGGCTTGAAGACGATTAAAGAAAACGATGTTTTGACTTCAAAAAAAGATGTGAATGCGTTGGCGTTGGTTTTCTATGTCGGAATCGACGTTCATCCTTGCAATGGAGTTGGAGGCCTAGCGCGTTGGACTGACTTTTGGCTTCACTTGCCTCTAGAGGTTTTCGTCAGCGTTAACGTCGACAATCTTGTGGCTGGCAGCGTGCGCGGGCTTTCAGTAACGCATATCGCTAACGGTGGACTGCGCATTAACAGTATTGATTTGATTGCAGGCCAAGCTGCAGGCGCGCTTGCAGCAACCGCAGTGTTGCAAGGCGTTTCGCCGAAAAATGTTGACGCGCGGGAAGTGCAAAAAAAGCTTTTAGACAACGGCTTAATGCTTTATTATTTCGCGGACGTTCCGAAAACGCATTGGGCTTGGAAGCAAATACAGTTTCTCGCGACGCGCGGCATCATGGGCGGGACTTCCAGCGATTCTTTCTCGCCAAACGCGAGTTTACAACGGTCTTCCGCAGCCGTCGTTATAGTGAATGCGTTGGGACTGCAATTAAACACTAGTGGAGGACCCCACTTTATAGACGTTCCTTCAACGCATTGGGCTTACGCGCAGATAGAAACTGTTTACAATAACGGCTTTTCCGGCGGTTGCGCGCCGAATCAATATTGTCCAGAGAATGCGGCGACGAGAGCGCAATTCGTTGCGATGCTCGTGCGCGGCTTGGGTCTGCCTTTAGTTAATCCGGACGCCCCAACTTTCGTTGACGTTCCGAAAACGCATTGGGCGTACCGGTACGTTGAAACAGCTGTCGCGCACGGAATCGCTTCTGGTTACAACGCTACTCACTTCGGGCCTGAAGACGCGGTGAAACGCGACCAAGCCGCAGTAATGGTTTACAACGCTTTAGAATCTTGAAATCGTCTTGACTTTCAAGGTTTTCGGCTTTACGCGCAATACGCGTAATACACGCAACGCGTAATACACGCAAACCAAAGCATTTAGATTAATTTTTTTACATCATTTTTTTTAGATTATTTTTTTCGTGATAATTCAAATTATTCAGATTATTGTTGTTTTTTGTATTGTTTTTTCGTGGTAACGTAGAGTTTATTTTATTGTTTTTTGGATTTTTTGTGGTTAATTTTTTGTGGTAATTTTCGTGGTGTGCAGTACGCATATTTTATGCGTATTTTTTTAGCAAATGCGTATTTTATGTGCGGCATTATTATTTCTTTCAAAGTTTTCAGAAAACGTTTAATGGTTAAAGGTAAAGAAAGAATGAGGGATTGAAACAGTTTAAGGTGGAATAAAATGTTTTTTGAAATCGGGGTCTTGAGGGCGGCGGCCGCGCTAGTTGGTGTAGGCCTCGCGGCTTGGGAGGACGCGCGCACGAGTTTCATAGACGACAAAATCACGCTTTCCATGATTACTATAGGAATCGTTTTTGATGCGTTGTTTCTCCCACAAGAATTCTGGCTTTCTACCGCATTATTCGCGCTTGCAATCGGAGTTTTCGGTTATCTCGCTTACCGCACGGGACAGTTCGGCGGCGGCGACGTGTTGTTGATTCTCGGAATTCACTTGCTGCTCCCGCAGGAGACGCGAGCGTTGACTGCAAGCTCCGCAAGCACTCTACAAGCGCAGGCTCTTGTTTTCACGCAACCGCTTTACCCGCCAGTTGTTTCCATTCTCGCCGCTGCTTCGCTTGCTGCAGTAATCGCGTCAAGCGCGTGGTACGCGTTTCGTTTGGTGCAGGCAAGCGGTTTTCGGAGAAGAAAAGTGTTTGCGTTCGCAAGCGTTTGCGTGTTTGCGGTTGCCGCGCTCGCGTTTACGCCGTTGTCGCTCGCACAGAAAACGTTTTTCGTTTTGCTGGCATTGTCAACGTTTTTCTACGCTTTGTTTAAGAAGGAAGTAATGGAACGCGTTATAGTTAAAAAGATTCGTTTGCGTGATGTTGAAGATGAAGACGTTCTTTATTTGGAGGGATTGCCGCAATCGCTAGTAAAGCGCTTCAAAATCAACCGGGTTTTAACGAAGAGCGAGGTTAGTAAACTGCGCGTTGTAGAGAAAAAAACTGGTAGGCGCGTGTGGCCGGTGTGCAAGGAGCTTCCGCGCTTTGCGCCTTTCACGTTGTTCGGGTTAGTGTTTTTTCTCGCCTTCGGCGACTTAATCGTGTTTTTGTTGTTCTCTTAACCGCGTTTCTTTAATTACAAGTATTCTCTGAGTATTTTTTTGGCTTTCTTGTTGTCGTCGGTTTGCAGCGCGTCTATCGCCTCGCCCCCGCTTTTTGAGACAAGGTAAATGTTTCGAATATTTATTTTCGCGTCAGCCAACAGCCTACTGATTCGCGCTAATTCGCCTGGTCTGTCCGGCAAGCGGATGGTGATGATGCTGGAGTCAAGCACGTTGAAGCCTGCTTTATTTAAGGCTTTCTTAGCCTTTTCAGGCGCGTTTACGAGCAAGCGAATGATTGCTTGTTGTCCGCTTGACTCTGCGTGAATGCTTTCAATGTTCACTCCTGCTTTCGCAACTGTTTCACTGACGTCTGCAAGCAGTCCGACTCGGTCTTTCTCCACTATTGTTATTTCCTTAAGCAAGTTGTTTTACTCACCCGCTTGGAATCGAGGGAATTTCAGCCCCGCCAGTAAGCGCTTTCATCCACTCGTCGAAAGTGCAGACTTTGCCTGGCGTGTCAAACTTTTCGTTTCCGAAAACAGCTGGCGCGCACTTGTAGTCTACCGGCGGTATTTCCTTCAACTGGCTTTCGCTTACTGCTGGTCGCGGTTCTTGAGTCGCTTGCGCTTCCATCTTCAACCAGTCGCAGGGAATCGTAACTTCAGGATTTTGTTGTTTCATCGCGTTCAAGTCCATGTATGCGACGCCGTTTTTGGAAATCATTATTGTCTTGAAGGTTTTACCTTCCACGATACTGTCCACCTCGTACCGATACTGCTTGTTCAAGAAATAGATTTTGGAATCGTAAGTCTTGCCTTCGCTGGTCACGCGCACGTCGCACGCGGTCGGCGTATTCAACGAAAGCAGCTGTTCGAAACCCAGTCCAGCAAGCGGGGCACCCGCTTGAGTGGCTTGAACAGCTTGTTGAGTCGCTTGCCCTGGCGCTTGCGTAACCGCTGCGGTCCCCTGTTGCGCAGGCGGCTGCGTGCAGCCGAACAGCAGCAATCCAATTGAAAGTAGAGCGATTAAGCCCCACATTTTGTTTAAACCCACTATTACCCCACCTCGACAAAAATTTTGATTAATAAAACACTCGAGCGTTTAAAACCGTTTTGTTTCTATTTTTTGAAATCAACTCCTTTGACTGAAACGAGTCCAACCTCGTTTTCTTTTCCTTGAATCACGAATTTGGTTTCAAGAAACTGTTCACAAACCCAAGCGTTCGTAAGCAAGTGTCGCGTGAGAAGCGCGCGCAAACGCGTTTCGCCGCGTGCGAGTGCGAGGAATGGAATGAGTTGGTCGCCCAAGTGCTCGTCGATGCAGGCACCGCTTTTCTCGAATCCCTCGAAGGCGGCGAAAGCTTCTTCAACGAGTTTTTCAGCTGGCTTTCCGCGTTCTCCAAGCGCGCTGAAGCCAGCAAGCGCGTTCGCGTGTTCCACAAGCAGGAAGAACTCTGCGCCTTGCCCGACGGAAGGCGCTTGAAAAACGTTTGCCTTAAAGTTTTCAAGTTTTTTTTCCGAAGCGAGTCGCAGCGCGTGTATCTTCATTCGCTCGCTGACGTGCGCTGGCAGGTTCGAGCAAACCACTTCCGCGCTAGCGCGTTCAAGCGCGCCGCGTTCGATTAGTTCGACAGCCTTCAAGTAACTCACTGGTTTAACTTTAACTTCAATGACGCCGCCGCCTTTCGGGTACCAACCCCACTTTTTTACTTCAAGCGAAGCGTTCAAGTTCATGCGCGTAAGCGTTGGAAGCAAAACGCGTTGAAAGTAATTGACTGGCGGAGACCAAGCAACTGCTGTGCCACCCGAGAGTTTTACGCTTGTTTTTTTTCCTGCGAAAGCGAAGGCTGGAAGCAATGCCTGCAGTACGAGTGTTACTGAGCCCGCTGTCCCGCAGTCGAACTCGTGCGCGCCGGCTGCGAAGCCTTGAGGCTCAAAAACCAATTTTGTTGACCCGAGTTCTGCGCCTTGCACGCGCGCGTTCGTGAGTTCGGTGACTGCGTTCACGCAAGTCAAGTGCTGCGCTGCAAGACCAGGATTCTTGCGGCCCGCGCGAATGTTTTTAAGTGAAAAGCTTTTCTGCGTGAGCGCGCTGAGTGCTAGGCTCGAGCGTAAGACTTGCCCGCCTCCGCTGCCGTGACTGCCGTCGATTTCAAGCATGAAGATAGTTAAGTTTAAAGCATTTTAAAAAACGAAAGTTGAAAGAACTTTATTTTTTCTTTCTTTTCTTTCTTCCGGAAAGCAGGTAAACGCCGTATAATGCGAGAACAACCGCGACTAGCAGAATTGCGCTGTAAAGCATCGCGTTTGCGTCTAGCAGGAATGCTCCAGTCACTTTCTGCGGTTGCTTGAATTCGAATGAAACGCTAGTATCACTATACCCTTGTTTTTTTAGTGTGATGGTCCAAAGGCTGGACTCGTTTACAGCTAGCCGCGCATTGCCGCTTGAATCTGTTTTAGTTTCAAAGATTTTGTTGCCGGAGAGAAAGGAAACGCTCGCTTCAGGCAGCGTGCGCACTGTAATGAAACCGTTTTCCTGCGCGACGTCAGCAGGCAACGGTATTGCTTCTGCTGCCTTGCGCAGTTTTTGTGCTTCCCCGACAGCTACCACGCGGAGAATCGTTTCGTCGCTTGAACTAACCCCGCGGGAAACTGCAGCGAGTTTGACTATGAAGGTTTTGTTGACTTCGCTTGCAGGCGGGTTGACTATTAGTTTTATTCCGCGTTCCCCGCCTTTCGGAATGCGGAGAAATCCTGGAAAACCTGGAGTGAAATTAATCCATTCGGGTGCTTCCAAGCGCAGCGAGTAAACGTTTTCCTCCAACCCGTTGTTTAAAACGCGTACAGCAATCACGGTGCTCGCGTTCGGTTCAACGAATTCTTCGCGTGGCAGTGAAACGCGCGCGCGGTAACACTCTTCTTTCGAGCGAGCGGTAACGTTTATGCCAACGCGGTCCCACACATTCGTCGAGTCGGTCAGCGAGTTGACGCTGAACACGATGTGGTATACGCCGGGCGGCGCTTCAGAATTTTTTACTTGTGGAAAGAAAGTTTTCTTTGAATTCGGCGGAATAGAAAAGTTTTGGGTTTCGTTGAATGAAATCCAGTCAGGGCCGGCAAGCATCGTCACGTAATAAGCGTCTTCACGCGTTCCAAGGTTTATTACTTCGAATGGAAAAGCTTTATCCGCATTCTCGCAAACCTCACCATCCGCAGCTGTCACACGCACATTAAAACAATCGAGCGCTTCAAAACGCGTAAAGTTTTTCGCGCTCGCGTTCGGCGAAACAGCGCGCACGCTGAGCGTGTAGTTCTCTGGTGAAACGTAAGCCGGAATTTCTATTGGAACTTCTTTTTCTTCGCCAGTGTTTACTGAAATGTATTGCTGCGCGAATCCGGCGAAAGGCAGGTTCGGCGCGAGGAGTTTGAAACTTGTTGGTCGGCCGATGTTTTTGATGAAAACATTGAAATCACGCGAACCGTTTTCCGAACAAAATTGTTTCGGTCCTTCAACGCGAAGGAACACGCCCGCGCACTCGCTTGACTCTACTGGAAGCAAAACGCTTTTCTCGACCCCCCGCGTCGTGCGTGCTTTAAACACGTAGTCCTTCAGTCCCGCGCCCTGAGGCTCGAAAACCGCGTTCACAAAAACGCTTGAGTTTGCGGGAATGGGTACGCTCGTTTTTTCGAGAATCACTTCAGTCGCGTTCGTGTAGAGAGTGACGACGTCGCCTGCAACACCGTAATTAGTGATTTTCAATCGAATACTGTTTTTTTGTTTCAGGCAAGCGCCGAAAGCCTCCGGAATCATTAAGCCTACTCCAGCTGTTGAAGCGTTTGCCGGAATAATGGTTGGGGAAGGCAAGCCTTCAACCTCAATTCCAATGTCTTGGCAAGCGCGCGTTTCGAAAACGATTTCAGCAACGTCCGAGTCGCCAGTAGGTTGGCCGGTAGGCGGGTAGAGTGCGATTGCCTTCACAACGAGCTTGTGCGCTCCAGGCGTTAAAGTGGTTGAATCAATGAAAACTTGAAGCGGCTTTGTCTCGCCGGCAGCAACCCAAACCTCTTTTTCGCTTGCGCTCGCGGCCTTCGCAGCATCGCCTTCAAGGAGAATCGAATAGTTTTTGCTAGTCGTCTTGCCGTTGTTGTGCAGAGAAAATCGTGCAACAAGTTTTTCGCCGACGCACGCTGATTGCGGGAATGCGTCCGCATCGATTTTAATGCAGGGGTTCACGCGCAGCTTTATTACGCTCTTAGCTTCTTCAGTAGTAGATTTTCCTGAAACAGTAAACGAATACAGTCCAGGCACCGCAAAGCAACTAGGGGTTATGAACGAGTAAATGTCTGCAGCATCGCCGGGTTTTAGAACAGCGTTGAAGGGCGCTATTACGCCCCACTCTTCATCGCCAGAAACCGAGAAAACATAGTTATCCTCCACGTCGCTAGGGTTTGAAGCGATGAACTTCGTGATTTGCGTGTCGCAAATGCACGTGGTTTCTTCAACGCTCGCAGGCGTCAACGCGATTGCGGATGCTGAAGTGAAAGCAACAAAACCACTCGCGTTCAACAAAACCATGCCGGCGGCTAGAAAAACGAAAAACTCAGAAACGCAAAAACAAATCTTTGAAATGCCTTCACTCATAACAAAAACCATAACAAAAACCTGCAAAAAACAAAACCCGCAAAACAATGAAGCCAACCAAAGTTTTAACTACAACTATAAAAGCGTCTTCACCGTCTTTACTGCAAAAGCATTGCCACTAAAATTACCATCATCAAGTGTGTTGTTACTATTTAGTAGTTAATACTATGTTTTTTAGGGTTTATAAACATTAGTGGAAGGGATTGTTCGGCTTGCTTCTAATTTTTTTATTGGAAGTCAGCGTGACCTAGCATTCAATTGAAGCGTTACTGCTGGGAACAGGAACGCTTTACGCGAAATTAGTTTTTGTGATTTTGTGAATTAATTTGATTTTGTGAATTATTTTTAAGAGATTTTTAAGAGTGGAAGGCGAGAAAACCAGCGGTTGTAGCTGCTGTGACGAGAGCGAAAATGATTATTGAAACCGCAGCCGCTTTTTTCTTTAAACCAAGCGCTGAAAGCGTGGTTTTAGATGCGAGCGCAGATATGGTGGAAACGAATAACGCGAGGGCTGCGGTGCCGGTGTCTACAGCGCCCGCAGAGTTTTGGTAAGCGATTGCAGCGAATACCGAGGTTTGTGAAACAAGCCCGCCTATGATTGAGGTAAATAGTATTCCAGCCCCGCTCCAGTCGCGCACTCCGCTGCCAGCGTTTACTAGGACTGAAACCAAGAAGAATATTACTGCGAATTCAAAGACGAATTTTAGGGAGAGAAAACGCTTGCTTTCAGGCACTACTTCTTTGAACTCGCGTAACCTGCGAGCGTAGTAGTACGAAACAGCGAGCAAGGCAATTGTTTGAGTTGCGAGGAAGGATGACGCGGCTAGAAGCAGGTTTTGGTTGACTGCCGCGAGCATTACGATGTCTGCAAGCAAGGCGCCAGCGCTTGAAACCGCGAATACTGTAAAGAAAACGTTTTCGCCAACGTGTTTTTTCAAAAATAAGACTATGGTTGCTGTCGCGGAGAGAACGCCGCCAACGAATGAAGCATAAACAACAGCTTTTTCGTGGAAGTACTTTAACCCAAAATGCGACAAGAAGCTTATCGAAGTGACGAGCACGACAATGAGCCAAAAGTATTGAAGGTTGAAGTTCAAGTTGAAGAGCGTGACTTCGCCTGGCGGGAGTTGCGGGTAAATAATGAAAGCGATTACTGCAAAAATCAGCAAGTCTATTATTTCCTCTCGTGAAATGGTTTTCGCAAACGCGTGCACTTCTTTTCGTTCAACCAGCAAGTAAACGCTTGCGACAGCAGCGATTCCAGCTTCCAAGTTAAACCCGTAGCCGATTAGGATTCCGATAAAGAACGTGAAGGGAATCATCATCGTCGTAGTCAAGCCTATCGCTTCTCTCGCGTAATAACTCGCGCGAACGCGCGAGTTGTAATAAAATGCAGCTAAAGCGAAAACGCCTGCAAGTCCGATTACTGTAAACAAGAGTCCAAAGCCAAGCTGGCGTCCAAAGTAAGAAAGCATGAAGCCGAGGAATGCGGTGAGCGCGAAAGTGCGCGTGCCTAGAACTGGTTTAGTGAAGCCGCGTTCGCGTTCAAGCCCAATCAAGCCGCCGGCTGCAAGCGAGAGCAACACGTTGACTGCGAAATCGAAGATCATGAAAAAAGAGTTAGCGCGCACGAATTAAATTCTTTTTCTTTAACGCGTTTGGCTGAAAATTACGCGAGTTCACTCGCGGGACGAATCAACCCTAATCGTTTCACTTCAGTTGCTTGCCAATTATTTTTCGCTTTAATTATTTCTAGTTGTTCGTTAGTTTTTGTAGGGGGTTGCGCGGGCTCGCTGGTCGCGTTGGCGCAGGCGGCGCGAGCTTTCACGTTGCGCGCAAGAATAATGGTTTTCGTCAACGCAAGCGCAGTGCAAGCGGTGAAAACAGCCCACTAGAAATCAGAAACAAACAGAAACCGCGGCCTTCAAGCGAGTGTCTTAAATGCTTTCAAACTCGTTTTTTGCCTTCGCGGCGGATTGCAGCACTGATTTCCTTTATTTTCTTGAAAGCGGTTTGCTCTTCGAAAGCGTTACCGATTTGCACGCCTAACGCGCCTGCTCTTATCACTTGCGCAGCGTCTTCAGGTGAACGCACTCCACCACCATAAAAATAAAACAAGTCGCTGTCGCACGCTTTGCTTATCGCGCGAATCAATTCGAGTGCGTCCGGAACAGGCGAAGGCGCGCCGCTGCCTGCGTCAGTAATGAGAACGTGCGAGCCAGTGTAGCGCGCTGCGAGCGCGCAGGCAGCTGCGAGGTCTGGCCTGTCGCGGGGCACGAGGTTCGCGTTCCCAATCCACCCTACTGCGCGCCCCGGCTCGATGACGAGGTAAGTAGTTGGAATGGCTTCGAGCTTCATTCGCGCCACTACTGGCGCTGCTTGGATTTGGGCTGTGCTCAGCCAGTAAACGTCGCGCGAGTTCAGCATTTGCATGAAGTAAACGGCGTCAGCGTAAGGCGTTAAACCGCCTGGAGAGCCTGGATAAAGCACTACTGGCAGTCCCGGCGCGCTTTCTTTAATCATTTTAACTGTTTCGTCTAGAATGCTTCCTTGCACTCCAATGCTTCCGCCAACGAGAATCGCGTCAGCGCCGCCTTCATAGCTTTGCCGCGCGACTCGCGCGCCTGCTTCTCGCGCGAGCTTGTCCGGGTCGATCAAGGAAAAAAGCATCGCGCCTTGCGTAGATATTTTTTCGGAATAATATTTTTCTGTTTTAAACATTTTTTTAAACCTTTTTTTTAAACCTTACAACAATTGTTTTTCAACTTTATCGTTCGCTTCGTTCGCTAACGCAACGTCGAGTTAAAACTTGAAAGCATGCAAATTATGCATGCAAAACTATAATAAACGCGTTGGGATAAAAAAAGATTTGGGGCGAAGGATTATTTAAATGGCTTTACTTGCCTGGTGAAAGGGGCGTGGCTAGCGAGACGGAAGAGTTGGCGCTTAAAGCGTTCGGCTGGAGTAAAGAACAACTTGAAAAAGCGATTGCGGAAAAAAAACGCGAGTACGGCGAGCTCGCAGACTCTGAAAGCGCGTTGAAACTGCTTGCGGACGAAAATTCTAGTGAAAGCGGAAAGCAAGCGGGCGAAAGCGCGAGTTTAAAGAGTTTTTCGCAAGCGAGCGTTGGTCGAATGGTTTCTTTCAACGCGCGCATTGTTCGTGTTCTGCCTCCGCGCGAGTTCGACAAGAACGGTAGGCGTGGGCGGGTCGCAAACGTTTCCTTAATAGACGCTGAAAAAAACAATGCCAACCTGGTTTTATGGGATGACTTGACTGACTTGGTTTCAAGTGGCTCGCTGCGCAAGAACGCGTGCGTTCGCGTCGAGAACGCTTTCGTGAAAAGCATTTCTCCCCTTGAGTTTCACGCGCGCAACGCGACGCTAGTCAAACAAATCCCGGATTCCGGGCAGCCGCAAACACAATCGCTTTCAATTAGGGAAGCAACCGCATTGCCTGAAGGCAGCGTGGTTGACGTTGCCGCGCGCGTTGCAGGCTTGCGCGAGCCGCGCGAGTTCGTTTCTCGCGACGGCAGGCTCGGCTTGCGCCAGTGGCTATTGCTTGCAGACACTGAAAGCGTGGAACGCGCAGAACAAGCGCGAGTGCCTTTAATCGTTTGGAATAACGCGGTTTCGCTTTCCCGCAGCTTGACGCAGGGCGATGAAGCGCGTTTTGAAAGTGTTTTAGTGAAGAAAAACGCGAGCGGCGAAGTCGAACTGCACGCTAACAATACGTCAATGATTTACTTGCTTAAAAAAGGCGACAATGCGAGCGCGTCCGCAAGTAGCGTAAGCAGCGCAAGCGGAGCAAGCGGAGTGGCCGCGCAAGCGCGCAAAATCGTTTTGCTTGAGGAAGGCGTAGAGTCGCTTGTTGAAGCGCGGATTGCGCGCGTTTTCGACGCGAGGGTTTCGCGCAAGTGCGTAAAGTGTGGACAGCGCGAGGGATTCTGTGCTTGCAGGGAAACTTCGTGGAGGGAAACGCTTTTCGTTAGTGTTGAAGTTGAAGACGATTCTGGGAGGCGTCGCACAGTTTTTTTTGCCGGGGACGCAAAACAATTATTGAATTCTATTGGCTTGAGCGAAGTTAGTGAGGTTGACGCGGAGAAAGCGAAGGCGCTTGAAGGAAAAAGTTTTTCCGCAGTCGTGTTGCCGCGCGCGAATCGTTTTTCAGGCGAGTTGGAACTCGTTGTCAAGAAAATAGTTTCAATATAGTTTCAATATAGTTTCTCGATATAGTTTCAATAATTCGACTTTTTTTTTTGGCTTCGCGTGTTACGGGTAAGCCCTGTTTATGACTCGCGGGAATGGAATCGCGTCACGAATGTGTTTAAGGTTCAGCAACCATTTCACGAGGCGTTCTATTCCTAAACCAAATCCGCTGTGCGGCACGCTTCCGTACTTTCGCAAGTCAAGGTACCACTCGTAGTCTTTAACGTTCAAGCCTTCTTCCTTCAAGCGTTGCAAGAGCTTGTCGTACTCCCAAATTCTTTGACTTCCGCCAATTATTTCACCGTGCCCGTCTGGCGCAAGCAAGTCAGAATTCAGCACGTACTCTGGCTTTGTTGGATGAATCTCCATGTAGAACGGCTTCGTTTTTTTCGGCCACGTGTGAACGAACAACGGCTTCTCCAATTCTTGCGTCAAGATTTTCTCGTGCTCTGCTCCGAAGTCTTCACCCCACTCTATCTCCACGCCTTTTTCGCGGAGTTTCTCGAGCGCTTCATCGTAACTCAAGCGCGGGAAAGGCGGCTTGACTTCAGCGAGTGTTCTCGCGTCGCGTCCAAGAAGCTTCAAAAGCGCGGAATCGTTTTCAGCGAGTTTCTGGCACGCGTGTGAAACCATTTCTTCCTGCAAGCGCATGTTGTCTTCGTTGTCGAAAAAAGCTGCTTCCTCCTCCAAATGCCAGTACTCGGTTAAGTGCTTGAGCGTCCGACTCTTCTCGGCGCGGAACGAGGGCGCGAGAACAAAGATTTTCTCTAGCGAGGTAATGAAAGCTTCGTTATACAATTGCGCGCTTTGGCTGAGAAACGCGCGTTGCCCAAAGTAATTGAATTCGAAGAGCGTCGCGCCCCCCTCGCACTCGTTGCGCGTGATTATTGGTGGAGTGACTTCCCAAAAATCGTTTTCTTCAAAAAACTCGCGCAAGTATTTAACAATCTTGCTGCGTGCTTTCATAATGTTAGTCATCTTCTGCGAACGCAGCCACAAGTGGCGCACGTCAAGAAGAAATTCAGTGCTCTGGTGTTCAGTAATTGGGAACGGATGCGCGAAGTGAATGACCTCGAATTCTTTTGCTTCAATCTCGCGCCCGCCAGGCGCGCGCTCGTCTTCACGCAATATTCCTTCGACTACAACGGAAGACTCGATTAGTGCGCGTGAAGCGCGATCGAAATCAGCTTGCGGCACGTTCTCCTTCTTCACAGCCGCTTGAATCACTCCAGTACTGTCGCGCACTACCGCGAAAACAACGCCGCCGCTTGAACGCCTGCGGTAAATCCAACCGCGCACGCGCACCCTGCTGCCTGGCTTCGCTTCAAAAGCCTCACTGATTTTAATTACTTGCTTCAAACCGCGTTCAACCCCTAGAAAAATAAGGTGTCTAGTTTTTAATTTCTTCGCGTGCAGGCGCGCGCCTGGCTGCGCCGACAGCGAGTGCGAAGAAAAAAGAAAGCGAGCGTAAAGACTGCGAGGAGTGTGAGTGTGTCGAGTTCTGGAACGCTGGCCGCCCGCTTGTGGTAGGCGCGGAAACGACAATTCGAGGACTCGAATTCTTGAAGGCTGGCGTTAACCTCGTAAAGCCCGTCAGTTGAAGTGTTTATTGTAAAAACGTTTAAGTTGCTTGTTTCAGTACCGCAAACCAGCGGCCAATTTTGTTTTGGATACTCTTCCACAGTAATAAAACCGTTTGAGTCAGTAATCTTAACGCCTAGAACAATGCTTGAATTGCAGGAACGAGTTCCTTCCCGCATTAGCTCTACTGAAACGTTGGCCTCGTTTGCAGTCACTAGTTCGCTGGGGCAACGCGCATCTAGAAAACTGACTTTAGGGAGTTTTCGTAAACTCACTATAGCTGGAGTGCAAGAAACTTGTTTTCCGCCCGCAGTAATACTTGAAGTTACTGTAAAATCTTGTGGTTCGCCCGCGTAACTACAATTACTCGTTCCAACGCACGCTCCCTCTGTTCCAGTAGTAGGGCACTGCGTGTAAACCGTCTGGCCGTTCCCGCAATCAACTTGAGGTGGTGGAGACGGCGGGCTTGACAAAATGTATTCCACTCTTACCGCACTCTCGCCGTTTTCCCCTAAATAACTTGGTTCAACTACAACGCGGCACGAGGGAACGTAAAAACTCACTGTACGCCAGTCGCTCGCGTTCCAGTAGCCGAGAGCGTCGTTCACCCAAACCCTGTAACGGTACTCTATCTTGCCGGCAGTTGGTTGCGTAACGCTAGTAAAGTTAGTGTGGCAAAAAGTATAGTTAGTTCCCAAACTCATCGTCAAGTTAGTGTAATCGCTGCTTCCACTCGAATTGATTTCAAGCAAACACGTTCTAGAACCCGCTAAAAGCATTTTCGTCATTTCCCCCCGCGTAATGTTTCTGTTAGGCAAAAAACAGCGTGCGCAGTTGGCGGGACACGATTCAGCAGCAGCACCGACAGCAATTCCGTGGCGTGTAATGTTTTCAATGACGGAATAAAACGAGTCAGCCGGGTTAACGTCACAATAAGTTGGTTGTGCGGGCAAAGCAATGTCAGGCAACGCGAGCGCGTGCGCGATCCAAGCAGAAAAAGCGGCGCGAGTAATCGAAGCGTTTTCGCAGAACAAATTTCCCACGCACCCGCCAGCAACTTGCTTGTTGTAAAGCGTTTGGACAGCAGCGTACGCTGGATGCGTTGGCGGAACATCAGCGAATTGCTGCCCGCCGCTAGCGTCAAGTTGAAGATTTAATGCTTTCACTAGGAAAACGCTTGCATCAGCTCGAGAAACGTTGCCGTCTTTTTTGAAGGTTTCATTCGCGCGCATTGATTCGTTTACGCCGTTTGGAAACCCGTGCATGACTCTCAACAACGCCATTGCCCTAATGCTTTCCTTAAACGTTTCGCTTTCATTAACGTCGTCAAACTTAAAGTAATCCTGGAAACCTGTGCGTCCAGCGCTCACGTTCACGAAAAACCATTTTTGTTGGTTGAAGTTGAATGCGGTTCCGTCGTCGGGAGTTGTTGGAATAAACTCGGGTTGAAGCAATTGCGGTTGAGGGCTTACCGTCGGCTTGGCGATGGCTTGAGGTTTAGAACACAAGTACATCCAGCCTGACTTGATTGCTTTCCCGCTTGCAGAAACCCCGTAATACTCGTTCTTGCTGCACCCTTCCACGCCAAGCCCAACGTGAAAACCACCCTTATTTATTCCCAAGCATGCTTCACTCGAATTTTTTTCGGGAGCTTGCTCGCAGTCGTTAGACCAGACGAGCAACGCGTCGTTAGACTGCGGGGGAGTGCAAAGCGCAAGCGTAGCGTTTCGCCTGGTTACGCGCCTGTAGTCCCTCGCGGACTGCGAATTGCCGACTTGGTTTTCAACGCGGAAAAAACCTCTTTGCGCGAGTCCAACCGGACAGTTTCCAAGACCATTCCCGTAATCAGGCGGGTAGCCTTCAGACTTGTTGATTATTAACACGGTGTCGTTAGGCGTTTCAGTCGGGTTAGGTTGCTTGTACGCGAATGTCGAACACAAAACCATCCAGCCAGACGCGACTAAAGCGTTTCTGCGCGTGAAATCGAAATCAGTGCCATTAACTTCGTAACCACAACTTCGTGTTGGTGAAACATTCAAGCCGCCAACGCTTGAAAGCCCGCTCGGACAGTTTCCGAGGCCATTCCCGTAATTCGGTACTGCATAACCACAGTCGGAATTGTTGACTACGAAAACACTTTCGTGCTCTTGCGCAAACACGAGAACTGGGAACGCTGCAGTAAAAAAGGCAAACAAAATCGCGGGCAACATTCGCGTTGCTTTAAGCAAGAAAATCATTGAACACCACGAACAAAAAACTAAACAAAAAACAACTAAACAAAAAACAACTAAAATATTTAACCCTAATTGTTTCGCTTCACTTGCTTCACTTGTTTGCCGGTTTTCGTTAGTTGTAAGGGCGCGCGTGCTCGCTGGCGCCGGCGGCCGCCAATAAACCAACTGCCTTCAAGCCGTCATTTAATCGTTTATGAGAGGCGAAACGCAAACGCCGAGAAAATCTTTCAAAACCCGCGTAACGCGCGTAACGCAGCTTAAAATCCAGAAAACTCGCTCAATGCCAACAAAAACCTATTAACCAATGCTTTAAAACCGAAAAAAATATAAACCCGCATGTAGTAGTCGGTACGGGTTTGAAACACTAAGAGTAGTGCGTTTTTGGGTTTTGTTAGGGTTTTCCTTGCTTTTGTTTTCGCTTTGTTTCGGGGGTTTTGCTTTGAAGTGTCCTTACTGCGCGCACAACGAAACTAGCGTTATTGAAACGCGGGAAAGCGAGGATTTAGCGAAGACACGCAGGCGGCGAGAATGCGACTCGTGCGGCAAGCGTTTTACGACTTACGAACGCGTTGAAAGCATTGAGTTAAGCGTAATCAAGAAAGACGGGAGGCGCGAAGAGTTCGACCGCAACAAAGTTCTCACGGGTTTGTTGAAGGCGTGCGAAAAAAGGCCTGTCGCGCGCGAAGCGCTTGAACGCGTTGTAGATGACATAGAACGCGAGTTGCGTAATAAAGCGTCGACAGAAATTCCGAGCAGCGTTGTTGGCGAGCTAGTGATGGAGCGGTTGCGCGCGATCGATAAAGTGGCTTACGTGCGTTTTGCTAGCGTTTACCGTAGTTTCGAAGACGTTTCCTCTTTCGAAGAGGAAGCGCGCGCACTCAAACGCGAAGAAAAAGAAGACAGCGGGCTGAACGGATTGAATGCAAAGGGGGTGAAACTGGAAAATGGTTGAGTCTAACGTTAATCCAGAATCAAAGCAAGCGCAAGCAAAGAACGAGTCGAAAGGCAGCGAGTTGAAAGAAAGCGAGTCGAAAGGCGAGAGTTTAATAAAGCAAGTGCGCAAGCGGGACGGCAGACTCGTTCCCTTCAACAAAGATAAAATAGTGACAGCCATTTTTAAAGCCGCGCGTGCAGTAGGCGGGCGGGAAAAGCGTTTGGCGCGAAAGTTGAGCGAGAAAGTCGTAGAAAAACTTGAAAACAAATTCGGTTCAGAAAAAATTCCCGGGATTGAAGACGTGCAAGACGCTGTTGAAGAGGTTCTCGTTGAGGAAGGGCACGCGAAAACAGCGAAGGCTTACATTTTATACCGGCGGCAGCGCGCTGAACTGCGGGAAGAAAAAAAAATAGTTTTAGAAAAAGATGTTATTGACGAGGTCGACAAGCAGTTTGACTTGAATGCGTTGCGCGTTCTCAAGGCGAGATACTTGCGGAAGGATGAACGCGGGCGATTAATTGAATCGCCGAAACAGCTTTTCACGCGCGTTGCGGTGCACGCGGCGCTGCCTGAATTGCTTTACGATGAACGCGTTTTCGACGCAAGCGCATCGCAGGAAAAACGGGTTGTTGAAGCGTTCAACCCGCGCGAGTACGCGGGGAAGTTAAACATAGGGTTTTTCGCGTTGAACGAGTTTCACTTGCGAGCTTTAAAGCGCGCTTTCGACCGTTTTGCAAGTGAAGGGAAAATGAAGGTTTCCTGGAGCGAATTCTTGAAAATGCTTGAAGATAAAGAATTCGACGCGCATGAAGCGCGCGTGCGCGAGTTTTACGAACTCATGGTTTCGAAAAAGTTTTTGCCTAACACTCCTGCGCTCGTTAATTTCGGGAACCGTTTCGGAATGGGTTCAGCGTGCTTCGTTCTCAGCGTTGACGACAGCATCGAAAGCATAATGCGGACCTTGGCGAACGCGGCTAAGATTTTCCAGTCAGGCGGAGGAGTTGGATACAATTTTTCGCGCTTGCGGCCGGAAGGCGACGTGGTGCGCAGCACTTCAGGCGTGGCAAGCGGCCCGATTACGTTCATAGAATTGTACGACAAGATGACTGAAGTCATCAAGCAAGGAGGTGTGCGCAGGGGCGCGAACATGGGTATACTGAATTCGAATCATCCAGACATCGAAAAGTTCATCGTCGCGAAGAAAGGCAACAAAGCGTTGTTGAACTTCAACATTTCAGTCATGTTGTTGCCAGGGTTTTGGGATTGTTTCGAGAACAACAAGCCTTACCCGCTCGTCAACCCGCGCAACGGGCAAATCGTGCGTTCGATTAACGCGCGCGAGTTGTTCGACTTGATTGTTTACCAAGCTTGGGAAAGCGCGGAGCCGGGCGTGCTTTTCTTCGACCGCATTAACGAGTTCAACCCGTTCCTTGAAGCGCTCGGGCCAATCGAGTGCACGAACCCGTGCAGTGAAGTCTTGTTGTATCCAAACGAGTCCTGTAACCTTGGAAGCATTAATGTTTGGGCCTTCGTTTGCGAGAACGAGGAAGGCGAGTCGTTTTTCGACTGGGAAGGTTTAAAGAAGACAGTCGCGCTCGCAACGCGTTTTCTTGACAATGTTATCGACATTAACAACTATCCTTTGCCTGAAATAGAAAAAATGACTCTAGCAACGCGCAAGATTGGCTTGGGAGTGATGGGCGTTGGAGACTTGCTTTACGAACTGCAAATTCCTTACAACAGTGAAGAGGGACGCGCGTTCATGGAGCAATTGATGGAGTTCGTGAACTTTCACTCGAAACTCGCGTCAATAGAACTCGCGCGCGAACGCGGGCCGCTTCCGTTGTTTGAAAAAAGCTTTTACCCGCAGGGAAAAATGCCTTTCTCTAGTTTTTACGATCGTAAAGCGTGGCGACTTGATTGGAATGCTGTAGTGGAAGGCGTGAAGAAGCATGGGATTCGCAACGGTTTTACTACCGTGATTGCGCCGACTGGCAGTATCTCGATGATTGCCGGGTGCAGCAGCGGGATTGAGCCCGTGTACAGCTTAGTGTTTGAAAAAAACGTGAAGGTCGGAACCTTCTATTACATAGACCCTGTTTTCGAGAAAGTGCTTACCGAGCACGAGTTGTACGACAATCACTTGCTGAAGGAAATAAGCGACAAGCATGGAAGCATTCAAAACGTGCGTTACATCCCGCAAGCGTTGAAGAAAGTGTTCGTGACCGCGCATGACATTACGCCTGAAGACCACATTCGCGTTCTTGCGGCATTCCAAAAGTGGGTTGATTCAAGCATTTCGAAGACAAACAATTTTCCGGCTGACGCTAGCGTTGAAGACATGAGGAAAAGTTATCTTCTCGCTTACAAGCTCGGCTGCAAGGGAGTGACAGTATACCGTGATTCTTCAATAAAAAACCAAGTGCTCGTCACGCCAGCAAGCAAGAAGAAAGAAAAGGAAACAGGAAAACAAGAAAAAGAGCACGGACGCGTCCCAGCACGCGGGGAAACCGAAGGCGCAAAGGACGGCGTTGAACAGAGCGAGCAACGTGAAACGCTGGCAGTAGAACCACGGGTTGTAGAACGCATGATTCCTGTTCTCGCTCAACAAACTTCCTTAAACGCTACTACTGTAAACGCGAATCCGGATGCGGAGGCGGGCGAGGGCATGCGGTTCGCTTCGCCGTCAAGCTTGTCAAGCATTTCCACGAAATCAGAGTTGATTGCTTCCGGCTTGAAAACGTGTCCAGACTGCGGTGGCGCGTTGGCTTTCAAGGAAGGATGCGTTTTGTGCAGTGAATGCGGTTGGGGGTTGTGTAAGGGTGGTTGAACGCGGATGAACCCGATTCGAATTTCTATTCGAATTTGGGTGAATTCGATTCTATTCGAATTTAGGTGAACTCGATTTGAATTCAAGTGTTCTTGCTTTGTCTGTCTTTCTACTGCTTTCTTTAGTTGGCCTCGCGTCCGCTGATAATGTTAGCGCCGCAATTGATTGGCTTAAAGCGCATCAAGACGAGAACGGCAGCGTAGGCGCGTTCATGGAGCACGCAACTGCCGCTGCAGCGCACGCGATTTGGTTGCGTGAAGGCGACTCAAGCAATGTTTCGAGCGCGCTCGCGTTTCTTGAAGCCGGGCTTGAAAATGCTGGTTACTGGTATTGGGGAGATTGGGGGGAGGCAGACATTCCAAGCGCGGCGTTATACGTTTTTTTCGCGTCGAGCCACTTGAATCAAATAGACTTGCCTAACGTTTCGCAGCGTTTGCTTGAATTCCAGCAACCGAGCGGCGGTTTCAAGGGGTATTACGACGTGAATGCGGGGCACTCTATTGAAAGCAGTGTCGACACCGCGTGGGCGTTGCGAGCGCTCGCAAACCCGGGCGCGATTCCACCTGCGAACAAGACTGCTGCAATTCAATTTCTTTACTCGCTTCAAAACGCTGACGGGAGTTTCAACCTCACGAACACGACCGCAAACAATTCGTTGTACTCTCTCGGCCCAGAACCTATTTCGCTTACCGCGCTTGTTTTGCTTGCGTTGCGCGAATCAAGCGAGAACAATGCGAACACCGCGCTCGCGTTGAATTTCTTGAAGGCGAAGGCGTCAACGTGTTTCGAAAACCATGCTTTCGCAAGCGCGTTAAGCGTGCTTGCATTCAAAGCGTTTGAGGAAAATGATTTCGCGAGTGCTGCAGCGAATTTCTTGAAGACGCTTCAAAAACAAGACGGGGGTTTTGCGGACGTGATTCGCTCGAATGCGAGTGCGTCAAACGCTTTAGACACTGGTTGGGCCGCAATCGCGATGCAGAACAACCCCGCGTCGAACTCAGGAGTTTGCGTGCCTGTTTACTCGACTCCTTCACCAAGTCCCTCGCCGAGCCCGTCTCCGTCGACTTCGCCTTCACCAAGTCCCTCGCCGAGCCCGTCTCCGGCAGCAACTCCATCATGCACTGTAACCGCGAGCCCGATTTTGATTACGACGAGCGGTTATTCGAACGTGGCAATCAATTATTTCAACATGCAAACTCCGGCTAGCGCAGTAGTGAATTGTGGTAACGGGCAGTCCACGCAAATCCAGTGTGGAACTGCCGCAAGCGGTTCTTGCTCCGTTTCTTGTGCTTTCACGCAGCAAACAATTTACCCTTACTACTTTACTGCAAGCGCTTTCGTGAACGGCTTTCCTTGCGGTTCTATAGTAGTAACGCTGGTTTCAAGCGCAGTAACTCCAACGCCGTCGCAGAGCGCAACGCCGGTGCCTACATTGATTCCGCCAACACCCTCGCTTTCTTCAAGCGAGTTCTTCAAACAAATTGATTTCAACACGCGCGCGAGAGCGCTCGTGACAAGGGGCTCTACTGAAGTGTTACTCGAGTTCTTCACGCGAAACGCTTTTTCAGGCGAAATCGAATTCGTTTTGCCTTTTTCGCTTGCAGAGTTGACGACGGGAAGCGTTTCAATAACTCCGGCGCCTGACTCGCTGCAAGCGTTCGGCGGAGAAAGCGTTGTCGCGAGATGGCGCATCGCGTTACGCGAAAACCAGTTTTTTGTAGTAAAACTCTTAGTTTCTCGAGAATTGCAGCCAAGCGAGTTGAACGCGTTTTCAGCGCCGCGCTTGATTCCGGAACCAAGCGCGTTAGTCGAAGAAGCGGGCGCGTCAAACGCGTTGGGCGCGCACACTGGCTTGCTTGCAGCATCAACTTCAAGCGAAGATTCTTACGCTTTGCTTGCAGCAGGATTAATTTTAATAACTCTTGCGGCAATCGGTTTCAACGCGTTTTTAAAGCGGCGGGAAGAAAAACGGTTTTAACGCATTCAACCGAATTACTCGATTTTTACTTCCTTGCCTTCAACTGTTTTCTCGCGTTTTGGAATGCGTACTTCTAGGACGCCGTTCTTGAAAGTGGCTTTAGCGCGCACCGCGTCAACTGCGCTTGGAAAAGATTGGTATTCGTCGAGTCCCTCAAAACGCGAAGAGTACTCGTAACGGTAACCGCCTTCCTCTTTTTTTTCTGTTTCTTTCTTTTCTTTTTCCCTCACAGTAATGCGTATTCCTTTATCTGAAACGTTTACTTTCAAGTCCTCCTTCTTCACGCCAGGCAATTCAGCAGTAACTACGACTTCGTTCTTCGTTTCAAACACGTCAATGAATGGAATTCTCTCAAAGCGGAAAGGCGGTGCTAACACCTTGAAAGACGGCCACCTGAAAGACGGCCATTCTATTTCGCGTTCCAGTTCCCTAAACGGATCAAAAAACCAAGGCCTCGCCCACCTCTTCATTTTTTTCCACCTCGCCAAAAAGTTTAAAACCAATATTTAAAACCAATAACCGCCTATAATTTAACGATTTAAAAAAACGTGATTTAATAATTAATAAAATTTAATAATTAATAATTAATAAAATAAATAATTCAATTAATTTCTACAATATCTACAATAATTTCTAATCGGAAAACTGTTTAAAAACTTTTTCGTTTCCCCGTTTCTTCGTTTTCTTTTTTCGCGCGCAACCAGAGGGGCTGAAGAGTGAGCTTAAAGCAAGTCATCGTTGTGCGAACAGACTTAGGCATGGGTAAAGGGAAAATAGCCGCGCAGTGCGCTCACGCCTCGCTTCAAGGTTTTCTCAAGGCTGGAAGAAAGGAACGCGAGGCTTGGCTCAAACAAGGAAGCGAAAAAATAGTCGTTAAATCATCGAGCGAAAAAGAATTACGTGAACTCGAGAAAAAAGCGCGCGCATCAAAGTTGCCTTGCGCGTTAGTGCGTGACGCTGGATTCACGCAAATCGCGCCAGGCTCGCTGACGGCGCTAGCAATCGGGCCTGCAGACGAAGCGAAAATCGATGCGGTCACTGGAAGCTTAAAACTGTTGTAAGCAACTCTCGCAAGCAAACCGTATAGGAAAATAGAAGTAGAAAAATAGAAGCAAAAGTTTTCAAGCGGTTTTCCAACTAGAAGCCTGAAAAAAACTTTGAAAGCCTCAATTTTTTTAATTGAAGAATTAACTTGCTTTTTGAAACGAGCGCTCACTTCAACTTTTTAAAAGACTTTAGAATGAAAAATCCTGCTCATTTTACTAAGTCTTCAAGCTTTAATCCTGCTTGTAAATCGTTTCGCGATAGAGAGTAGCCTAGCGGCGATTCCTTGAGTGCGCTCAATGGAAAAAAACGCCATTCTTTTCGTGGGGCCTTCCAAGCCACGTAAACCGGCATTCCTGTAGTCGCCTGCCACTCGCTTAAAACCTTGAATTTCGTGTTTTCAATGCGGGGCGCGCGTCGCCACGCCTTGCATTCTACAGCAAATTTTTTTGTAGTGTGAAGAACAATCAAGTCTGGGCTCACTCCGTCGACACCTGAACCGCTAGCGCGAACTACGAAAAAACCTTTTTCTTCGAGCTTACGCTTCAAGTCCCGCTCGAAGAAACTTCCCTTATTGTAAGACATCGCTAACTCGAGAATCAATTAAAGGCAAAACACTTTAAAAAAACAAGCGTTTCCCCCTACCTAATTTTTCGTCATTCGTCGGTTTTAACATTGTTTTTTTGCAATAGTTTTTTAAATCGCTTTTTTCTTAATTCAATGCATGGAGACAGGGATTAAGGTTGGAGACTGCATGAAAACTAGCCTCGTCACTATAAACGAAGACGCTTCAGTGTACGACGCTGCAGTCAAGATGAAGGACAAGGATGTTTCTTGCCTCCTGGTTACGGACGTTAAGGGAAAAATTTACGCTCTTGTAACGGACGCTGACTTAGTTAGGAACGCGCTCGCAACGAAAAACTTGAACGCGAAAGTAAAAGAAATCGCGAGCAAGCCCTTAATCGGGCTCGAGCCAGACAAAGACATTAGTGAAGCAGCGAAACTCATGGGAGCAAAAAACGTTAAGAGGCTGGTTGTCTTTAAAGGCAGCAACGTCGTAGGAATAATATCTGCAAGAGATATTGTTCGCATTTCTCCCTCCTTGTATGACCTAATCGCAGAAAAAGAACGCGTCAAATCTTGAGCGAATCAACGCGGAAAAAAGCGTGAAAAAAGGCGTTGCCTTAGTTGCAGTCAAAGCAACAACGCAAGCTCAAGCGCTTGCGCCGAATCATTAAGCAACTTGACGAAAGCGTGCTCGTAGTTGAAGGCAAGCGTGACGCGCGAGCGTTGCGTGAAGCCGGCATCGAGAAAGCGCGCGTGGTGCAAGCACTCGGCAGCGCGGAGAACGTGGCAAGCCGCGTTGTGAAAGCCTTAAGCAGAACAAAAGGCAACTGCGTGGGCAACTGCGTGGTTTTGTTGACTGATTTCGACGTTGAAGGCAAACGCCGTTGCGCTGAGCTCGAGGAAGCATTGCTTGCTGAAGGTATTTCAGTCAACGCGTCCTTACGCCGCGATTTCAAGCGGTTGTTTCGCGTTAATCGCGTGGAACACTTGGGTTTCGCGCTCGAACGCCTGCTTGAAGAAACAAGTGAAAAACGCGTTTAACGTTTAACGTTTTCGTTTAATGTTTTGTTTTCTCGTTTTTTTCCGGCGTTTTCGTTTTTTTCTCGGCGCTTCTTTTTCGAAAAGCGAGTTCCTCTCTAAAGGTTGAGAGTTTGTTGAGGATTAGTGGTTTGCTTAAATTGGTTTTAGGGGTGAACAGAAGTGGGTAAGACTTACATCGACACAGTAAAGTACTTGATTAAAGCAAATTTTGAAATTGATGGAATCGTTGAAAAGCCTGACATTGTAGGCGCAATCTTCGGTCAAACTGAAGGCCTGCTCGGCGACGAGTTGGACTTGCGTGAATTGCAGAAAAACGGCCGAATCGGGAGAATAGAAGTTGAAGCGCAAGTGCGCGGAGGCAAGAGTTTTGGAACAATAGTGGTTCCCTCGAGTTTAGACATGGTTGAAACCAGCATTCTTGCAGCGAGCTTGGAAATCGTGGACCGCGCGGGACCCTGCGACGCGAGAATAACAGTCACGCGCATCGAAGACTCCAGGAATTTGAAGCGCAAGCAACTGCTCGCCCGCGCGAAGAGCTTGCTTAAAACACTGCTTTCAACCGAAATTCCGGAGAGCAAGGAATTAAGTGAACTCGTGCGCGAGGAAGTAAAGATTTCCGACGTAGTAGAGTACGGTGAAGACCGCTTGCCAGCAGGGCCTGCAATCGACTCAAGCGAGGAAGTGATTTTCGTTGAAGGCCGCGCTGACGTAATTAACTTGTTGAAAAACAACATTAACAACGCTATTGCGGTGGGCGGCGCGAAAGTCGGAAAAACAATTTCAGACTTAGGCAGGCGCAAGGAAGTGACGGTTTTTCTAGACGGCGACCGCGGTGGAGACATTATTCTCCGCGAATTGTTGAACGCGACTGACATCGATTACGTAGCGCGCGCGCCTCCAGGCAAAGAAGTAGAGGAACTCACGCGCAAGGAACTCGTCAAGTGCCTTCACTCGCGAATTCCAGTAGAACAAGTCGCAGGCTATGCGGACATCATGCAACAAAAAGCGCAGGCTGAACGCTTGCAAGCACAACAAGCGCCTGCGTCAGCTGCGGTTCGCCGTGTTTCGCCAACACTTCAAGTTGCACTCGCGCCAGCAACGCCAGCGCAGCCAGCGCCGCGCGCAGTGCAACGCGTCACGCCGATTCAACGCGTTGAATCGTCCGAGTTCGACGATAAGGAAAAAATAGAGTTTTTGAAGAAAACGCTGTTAGAGTTGGAGGGTTCGTTGAAGGCGCGGCTCATCGACGCCAGCGGCAGGAACGTCGGCGAAGTGCCTATCCGTGAAATCATGAAGACTTTGAGCGAGTCGCGTGACGTGAACGCAATCGTGTTGGACGGAATCGTAACGCAGCGTTTGGTTGACTTAGCCGAAGAAAAACACGCGAATTACGTGGTCGGCATTCGCGCCGGCAACATAACGCGCAGGCCAGCGACTGTGAAAATAATCTTGGCCGAGCAGAACGCGTGAACGCGTTTTCTTTCAACTTTTTTCAAGCAACGCGTTTACGAATGCTATTCCAACGCGCCGCGCAGAGTCGTTGCGTGGAAGCAGAATAAGGTTCCAGTCGACGATGCTGGCGACTAGCTCGCCGCTGTTGTCTCTAAAGTTGACGTATTTTCTTCGTTCAGGGTGTTTTTCGTCGCTAGCGCGCAAGCCGAGTTCCAGCGCTTTCTCGATTGCGGCGCGCGGCGTGATTTTCTTGCGCAGGCGCACGTAAGGCACGCCTTCAGCTGTCAACGCGCCGTAGCCTGAAAGTTGTCGGCGCTCGCGGCTCGAGTTCTTGTAATCCCGCCACTTGATTTTCTTCGTCAAGCCCTTGAACACGAATCAAAACCCTCGCTTCAGTAAAGCAAAGTAAACGCAAATATAAACGCAAGCAACCTAATAAACCAACCAGTTTAGTTTTTGAGGCTTTCGAGGCGGAAGAACAAGTTTTCAACTGCTTAATTTTTTAAGCGCTTATTCTCGTTCTCTTACTTTCTTGTTTTCCGTTATTCTTCAAGCTTCCACTTTACGCCACTCGGCGTGTCTTCGATAACTACGCCGCGGCGCTTGAGCTCGAGGCGAATCGCGTCGCTGGTCGCGAAGTCTCTTCGTTTTCGCGCTTGCTCGCGCTCGCGGATTTTTTCTTCAACGAATTTCTTTAATTCGGGCGTGGCTTGCTTTTGCGAGAGAACGCCGAGTACGGAATCGAATTCTTTGAGTGCTTCAAGCGCGTCGCGTGCGTTTTTACTTCCGAGTTTTTTTTCTTCAATTAACTTGTTGTAATCGCGCACGAATTCGAATAATGTGGCGAGCGCGAGCGGCATGTTCAAGTCCGCGTCCAGCGCTTGTTCAAACTCTTTCTTCACGCGTTCCACCAGCACGGCGGCTTCTTTGTTTTCAGCTTCTTTGTTTTCTTTTTCTTTAACCCTTGTTTTTTCGCTTGAAATTTCTTGGAGCGCGTCGCGAAAGTCGTTTAAGCGCTTGACTGCTTCTTCGGCAGCGCGCAGGGCTTCAAACGTCAAGTTTAACTGTTGCTTGTAATAGCCTGAGAGTAGAAAGTAGCGAATGGCTTTGGGTTTGAATCCCTTGCCAAGCAAGTCGCGGAGCGTGAAAAAATTGCCTAGAGATTTGCTCATCTTGCGCCCGTCCACCAACAAGTGTTCGCAGTGAATCCAATAATTAACGAATTTTTTGTTGGTCGCGCCTTCGCTTTGCGCTATCTCGTTCTCGTGATGCGGGAAAATCAAGTCAACGCCGCCTGCGTGGATGTCGAACGACTCGCCCAAGTACTTCATGCTCATCGCGCTGCACTCTAAATGCCAGCCTGGCCTGCCTTTGCCGAGTTCGGTTTCCCAAAAAACGTTGCCGTCTTCAGGAGTCCAAGCCTTCCATAAAACGAAGTCTGAAGCGTTTTCTTTAGAGTACTCGTCTGCGCGCACGCGTCCGCTCGCGCCGGCTTCAAGTTTCTTCAAGTTGATTCCGCTGAGCTTGCCGTAATCTTTGAACTTGCTGATGTTGTAGTAAACGCTTCCATCTTCTCCCTTGTACGCTAAACCTTTTTTCAAGAGTTTCTTGACTAATGCAATCATTTCAGGAACGTGTTCAGTTGCTTTAGGGTAGCGTTCGACGCGTTCTATGCCGAGCGTTTCACAGTCTTCAAAAAAAGCTTTTTCGTAGCGTTCAGTAAATTGCTTGAGGGGAATTCCTTGTTCGCGCGAGCTGCGAATGGTCTTGTCGTCCACGTCAGTTAAGTTCATCACCATCGTGACTTTAAAGCCTTTACGCTTCAACCAACGGTGCAGCAAGTCGCTGAAAACGTAAGTGCGGAAGTTGCCGACGTGCGCGTAGTGGTAGACGGTCGGCCCGCAGACGTACGCGCGCGCTTCTCCTGCGCGCAAGGGAACAAATTCCTCGACGCGTTTCGACAAGGTGTTGAAAAATTTTAGAGTCAAGAAAAACAACCTCAAAAAATAAAGTGACAACCTCGAAAAATAAAGTGTGCCTCAAAAAACGCGTAAAGCGCTTACGTTTTTTGTCGTAAAAACTGTTGAATGGCAATAATTAAAATGTTTTCTTAATAAAAAACCTATTTTCGCGTGCCTTAAAGTTTCGGGGTGCTTAGTTTTTTTGAGGAAAACTAAAATCGTTTGCACCATAGGCCCCGCGTGCAGTTCGAGCGCTGTAATCGCGAGAATGCTTGAGGCAGGAATGGATGTCGCTCGCTTGAATTACTCGCATGGAACCCCGCAAAAACACGCGAACGCGATTAAAACGCTTCGCGTTGCTGCGAAAAAGCAAGGCAAGCACTTGGCGTTGCTTGTTGATTTGCCTGGGCCGAAAACGCGTATTGGTGTTGTTGAAAACAATTCTATTCGCTTGCTTGAAGGCAAGAAAATTGTTTTAACTACGCGTCAAGTTGTCGGAACCCCTGAAGAAGTCACGGTCAACCTAGATAATTTTTCGGATTTAGTCTCGGAAGGCAAAATAATTTACTTAGCTGACGGCTTGATTGAGTTAAAGGTTTTGAGGAAACGCGGGCAAGACGTTGAATGCGTTGTAATCGTTGGCGGCGAGTTGAACAGCCGCAAGGGAATCGCGATTCCGAACGCCTTCATTTCCGCGCCCACGCTTTCGAAACGCGATTACGAAGGAATTCGTTTCGCGGTTTCACAGAAAGTCGACTTCGTCGCGCAGTCGTTCGTGAGAAACGCTAGCGACGTCCGCGAGTTGAAAAAACTGCTTTCGCATTTGAAGAGTGACATCAGCGTGATTGCGAAGATTGAGGACGCGCTCGCGCTGAAGAACGTTGAAGAGATTATTGAAGTGAGTGATGGCGTGATGATAGCGCGCGGCGACTTAGGCGTGCAAATTCCTTTTCAAGACGTTCCCTTCGCGCAGAAGTCGATAATCAGGAAATGCAACGAAGCAGCAAAACCAGTTATTACTGCAACGCAAATGCTTGAAAGCATGATTCACTCGCCGCAACCTACTCGCGCGGAGGTTACCGACGTGGCGAACGCGATTCTTGACGGCACTGACGCTGTAATGCTTTCAGGCGAAACAGCAACCGGCGAGTTTCCAACGCGCGCCGTTCAAGCGATGGCTTCAATTGCCGAACGCACTGACTCGTTAGTGAAGTTCAAGGAGAACGGCGTCAACAGTTCAAGAGACTCGTATTCAAGCGTTCCGCGCGTTGTAAGCTCGTCGATAGTTCACTCGAGCGAGTTGCTGCGCGCGAACGCAATAATTGCTTGCACCGTCACTGGAAAAACCGCGCGTTTCATTTCCAGCTTCAAACCCAGCGCGCGAGTGGTTGCGGTGACGCCGAACGAGTCGGAAGCGAGAAAGTTGAACTTGTGTTGGGGCGTGCACCCTGTTCTAACGAAGATTCATCCGGCAGTAATCAAAAACCCGCTTGCGAATACTGACGTGCTCGTGCGCAAGATAATCGCGTCCATCATTCGCAGGAAACTCGTTGAAAAAAACAGGGTCGTGCTCGTAACTGCTGGAATTCCGTTGGGCTTGAGCGGCGAAAGCACTTTATTGAAGATACTTAAAATCTAAAAAAAGAAACGCAAAACCAGAAAAACAAGAAAACAAAAAACCGGAAAACAGGGAAGACGGGAAACGCGCGGAAAACCGGAAACCGCGAAGTCGAGAAAAAAAATCTTTTATAGTTTAACGCCTGATTTTTTCAGCCTTAACATTAATCGTTAAAACGTTAATCGTCAACTTCTTTCTTTAGTTAGGAACGTTGAGCTGAACACGTCGCCTAAGCCAACTGTTTGCTTTGGAGCCGGGATTATTGGAGCTGGCACGATGAGCACGAAATGGTTTTTCATTTCAATGATGCCTTCAGAGAAAAACTTGCGGCGCGCTGCAGACGAGAATTTCACGCGCATTGTTTTCAACAATTCTCCCGCGATTTCGGAGTCGAAAATGCTTACTTGATTCAAGCCAGTGTCTGAAACGCTTAACTCGCCGCAACGCTTCAAGTCGTCAAGCGTCACCGCGCGCGCGCCGGAACGGGCTTTAATGGAGGAGACAAGAGAAGCGAAAACGCAGGCGTCACGCACTTTTTCTGGCGCGACTGGATAAGGTTTTTTGAGGATTATTGTAGTGTAACCTAGACTGTGTACTTGCAGGCGCTTCAATCCGAGTTTCTCAAGCAGCTTGCGCAAGCCCAAATAAATGTTGTAAGCGCTTTCGTGCCGCGCAATCTTGTGTGCTTCCCGCGCGCAGCCCAGCATGTGCAGCGCTTCTGCGAGTTCTGTTTCATTCAAACCGATTCCGTCAACATTCTTGCTTACTTCTATTAACACTTTCTTTTCGAGTTCCTTGTGTTCTATGGGCACGTACTCCCAGTGCAGCA
>JBBIMI010000009.1:0-34498 GCA_037444485.1 Microcaldota archaeon | reverse complement strand
TTTCCACTAGCAAAACACGCATTCAGAATCAACCCCGCAGCCCCCACCCTAAACCACAAACTATACTCACACAAAATATATTCACACAAAACTTAAAAAACTTGTTTGCACTTTCCTTTAACGATTAAAAAAAAATGGCTGACGTGCGTCAAATAATAAAGAAAATGCGTGAAGACGGACTCTCCGCAGAAGAAGCGAAAGCCAGCCTGGCTGAACTCGGTTTCACGAACGCGGAAAAACTCGTCAACGAAGTATACGGCTTGACTACCGGCGGAAAGCCAAGCGCCCCGCAAGCGCCAACGCCAAGCGAAAAAAAAGGCGAAGAAACCGAAAAACGTGAAGAAGCCGGCGAAGAGGAAGGCGAGGAAAAAGGCAAGGAAGAAGGCGCAGGAGAAGGCGTGAGAGAAGGCGAAGGCAAGGAATTGTTTGGTGGTGGAGGCAAGGAGTTGTTCGGAGTTGAGGAAAAGGAAGAAGCGGAAGTCGAAGAAAAGCCGGTAGAAGCGGAGACGGAAGAGAAAATCGAGATTCCCGAACTAAAGATAACGCGCGTTGAAGGCGGCGAGGAAAAAGAAGTAAGCATTGAAGAAATGCTGAAAAACGCTGCTGAAGGCGCGGGCGCTGGCGCGGAGCCAGCGTTGACGAAGACTGAAGCAGCGAGTTTGAAAGCGAAGTTGGACGAGACAATTTCACTACTTAAAGCGCTTCAAGAAATCAATAAAAAGATTCTTGAAGCAGAACGCGAAGTTTTAATGCGGTTAAAGTAATCGCCTTCAACCTAAATTTTTTTCTTTTCTAAATTTTTCTTTTTTAATTTTTAAACGAAAACCAAGAGAAAACCCGCTCTTTTAGGGCGCTTTCGGCAGAATGCAGTAGTAGCGCTGTTGGCGTGGTTTGCGTGGTTTGCGTGGTCCGCGCAGTGGGGAGTTCTGTTGAGGGCCTGGCGAAAACCTGGTTTGTTTACTTTGCCTGAGCGGCTTTAACCGTGAGAGGACGTCACAACCCGTAACTCGCAAAAAGCATGATTATTACCGCGATTGTGATGTACTGCGCAAGTCCTTCGCCTAAAAAGTTTCCTAAAAACCTGAGGTAAACAAACAAGAAAATGATTGCTACCGGCATTAGCCAGAAAAAACCACTTTGAAGAATGCTGTCAATCGCGATGTTAACCGGCTTGAAAAACAAGTGTGCGCCCCAAACAAAAGGATTCTCGGCAATGCTTGAAGCACCACCGTACGTCACTGCAGCCAACGAAAACAATAGCACGAACACCATGATTGTAAAACTATCAAAGTTGCTGAGCGGCATTCAAGACCACCATCCTTAAAATCAAAACCCTTTTCTTAAATATTAACCACTTCTCAGTGTTAACAATTATGGAGTAGTGGCTTTAAAAAGGTTTCGGTGTTTTTAAATAACCTACACCTAAAGGCGTAGGATTTCAGTATGCTGTTAGCGTTTGCTGGCGGCGTCATTATCTCCGCGCGCACGTAACGCGCGACGTCAAGGCTCGCGTCGCTCACGCCAACGAGCCCGCGCAGCCCCTACAAAAAACTGGCAAACAACTGAAGCGAAACAATTAGGGTTGATTCATCCCGCGACTGAACTCGCGGGATTTCTCAACCAAACATATTAAAACTTTTAAAAAAACCATGTTATTTGTTTTTTCCGAACACGCTGTTAACTATTCCTGAAACAAGCTCTTCGTAAAACTCTTTGCCTAAGGAAGGCTGTTGCAGCATGACTACTTGCTGGGCTTGCCTAGTTTGACGCGCCGCTTCCTCTTCGCCAACTAATTCGCGTTGGACAGCTTGCGGTGTTGAACTAGCTTCAGCGATTGCGACAACCACGGCGAATACTGCAAGCGTGAGGAAAAACCATTCTATTTGCAGGAAGAAGGCAGCTGCAGCTGCGATGAAGAGAAACAACGAGATTTTGAAACGCATTTTTTTTCAACCTTATTTGAACGCCGTAATAAAAACGTGAACGAGTGACGAACGCGTAATGAACGCGTGAGTGTCGCAATGAAACTTTTTTTCGCCAGTCAATCTTTTTTATTTTTTTCCTGCCCTGCCGGTTAAAATGAAGGTTAAGCCCCTTCCTATGTTGTCGAGAGCGTATCCGAGGTGTTCAAACAAATACTCTGTACTCTGCCGGCCAGTCCAATTTGGTTTTACTTTAATGAATAATCTCTCAGGAATTTCTTCGCCGGCAGACTCTATAATCGTGGGTTCGTTTCCTGCTCCACGCGCGCTTGTTCCGCGTCCCCCGCTAGTGAAAGCAAGCAACAACACGAGCGCTATCACAGTCAAGAAAGCCAAGTACGCCAGTCCAGCTTCGAACAAGACGTACGCTGCAGCCAACAACACTAGCGGAATCAACCAGTTCATGAAAACAAAATAATGGCTTCCATTATTAAAAAGCATTGTTTTCAAAAAAACGTTTTTCTCAGCGTTTTAAAACACGGTTTGCGTTTAGTTGGTTTTGCGTTCAGTCAACGCGCCGCCTGAAAAACCCTACAAGCATCTTCAACGGAAACAAGAGCACGCTACTTAAACTTGTCGCGAAGTCTTCCGCGCTTGAAGTACCACTCCAGTTTGGTTTCACCGCTATCCTCATTGCTTTAGGAAACTTTGTAGGCTTCGTGCGCACTATCAACGGCCCGCCTCCACCGCCGGCAGCGTGCGCGTGTCCTTCTTTTTCTCGCGCTCCGCCGACGAGCACGAGAAAAAAAATTACGAGCGCCAGGAAAGCGAAAAACAATTGTCCGGATTCCATCAAGAGCCAGAACAAAGCGAGGAAAGCTATTGCAAGCAACCAATTCAACCGTAACCGCCCCCGCCCATGTAACTTGGAGTGGGTTCTTCAACGTCTTTGCGCGCTAAAAGCATTAAAATCACGAACAACCCTCCAAGCACCACCCACAGAAAGTAATCGCCTAAAGGAACAAACATTATCGCAAGCATTAACGCGAGCCCAACGAACGCGGCGAGAAAGAAGTACTTGTTTTTTGACGTGAAGAGCAAGAGTAAGAACAAGCCGCCTGCGAGCCAAGGCAAGTTGCTTTTGACTGCGATTAGCATCAAAACTATTATGAAGAGGAAAGTGAAATCCATTCTTCAACAACCTTTTCTAGTACGGCCTGCCTTTCTCTGCAGGTTTTCCCCTCACCGGCTCTCTAGTTCTCTCGCGTACTCCCCACTCCCACGGCTTGAATTCCCAGAAGAAAGCGTACATGAATAGAGAGACGAACAAGAGGTACTTGAACCACTCGAACGGAATCACTAGCAAGTAGGTTATAACAGTAGCCATTATTAAAGCAATAAATTGTGATTCGATGACTTCAGGGTAAAACAACTTGTACAACATAATGAACACTATTATGGTGGTGACTAGCCCTAAAGCGTCCCAAAAACTTTGAAGCAACACTGGCGTGACTGTCAGCGCGAGCGCGACTGGAAACAGTGCTTCAAACACGACAAACATGAATTACTTTAAGAACCAGTTGACTTAAAAAAGCTTGGCTTAAAAACTTTTTTTTGAATTGAATGCGTTTCGCGCTTTACGCGTTTGCTGCTTTACTGCAGCGCACTGAATTCCTTTGCGAGTTCCCTGCGGAATTCTTTGACCAAGTGCTTGAAGTACTCTTCCGCGATGTCCAGAAACGGTTCTCGCGTCACTGGATGCACGGCTTCACCCCAACCCAAGCGTTCAAGCTGCCTTCGAACGCGTTTAGCCTCGCGCTCTATCTCGCGCTCGCTGGCGCGGCTTGCAGCCACGCGGCGCGCGTGCGCGCGGATTTCGACTTCCAAGTCGAGCGTGAACGCTTTTTGTTTTTTCTTGAAGTGAAAAACTTTTTTCGGGAGTTTAGGTTCAAACATTTTCTTGTTTCACCTTCATCTTTTTTTTAACGCGTTTTCGCCCGCCTTTTTTGAAGACTGGTGGCGCGAGCAAGCGCGCTTCGCGCCCGGCTTCCTTGCCGAGTTCTTTGACTGCGCGTTCTGCTTCGCGTTCAACGTCAAGCGCGACGCGTCTGATTGTGAGAAAGTATTCGCCTTCGTTGATTAAGCTCACAGCGATTATTCCGAAGAACACGCCTATCAAGAACCACGTGAACAGTTTTTCGCCGAGTATGAAGACTTGAGGAAGCGCACCTTCAGCGAGAGGCGTGTAAGTGACTGCTTCAGGGTATTTTCCTTGCAGGTAGTCGTATACGAGGAAGATGGCTAGCGCGACTAGGATTATGACGCTGATTCGCCAAGCTAGGTTTACTGAACGCAGCGACTGGCTTCTCTTCGCTTTATGCGCCCACGAATAATACTTCAAGATTTTTCTCAGCATTTCATTCCACCTTCGTCTTCTTTCCGTCTTCTTTTTTTGTTTTCTCCGCTTTTTTATCGTTTTTGTAATTTTTTTATCGTTTGTAAAATCATTTTTTAAAAAATCCAGTGAATGACGGCACTAGCGCTAGAACATAAAAAATGCTTGAACTCAGTATAACCCATAAAACAACGCCCGCGCTTCCTATCAACGGGTGTTCTATCACGAGAAAGTAAATGAGTATTGCAGCGACGACTATCGTTAACAACGGCGAGAATGCCAAGTGGTCACTCGCCCACTTGTAGTACCACCACGCTATAATAAACAACCAAACCCACCAAAAGTAAGAAAGCCAACTGAAAACGTTTTCCAAAAAAAACAAGAAAGCCGGAATAGTAACCGTCGCAGCCGCAATCATTACCGCCACACCATCCGCCACCAATTTTTTTTTCTTTTTTACTTAATTTTTTACTTAATTTTTTACTTATTTTTCAATCAAGTTTTTTTTATTCGAATTTTCTTACTCCAAATTTTCTTTCTTGTTGCCTGCTTTTGATTGTTTTAATTGTCTGTGATTTATTCTCTGTCAATCTCCAGTAGTTTGACTCCTGTCAGCAAGTCAACCCATCGACATTCTTCTTCCCGCCATAGCGCCTCCAAACGATTCCTGCATTTGTTGTTGAGCGTACACTTCCTGCAGTATCTCGGCTTCTTGCTGCGTTAAATTCTCGCCGCGCATCGCTTTTTCTTGAATTCTCTGCACTTCTTCAGGCCCGGTCATCCGCCTGCCAGTCATGGGCTCCCTGCCTAAAAAAGGAAGCAAACCGAATTGAATGCCTTGTTGAAGCATCATGCCGAACGGCGTTAGGAATACGAGGAAAACTATTGCGATTACGAGCATCGGAATGGCTGCGACGAACATCAAGTACGCGAGCCCAATGACGCTCAACCCGAACACGATAGGCAGTTCGCGGAAGGTTACGAACAACCAGAACAGAAAGTACGAGAAAATAATTATTTTCACGACGAAACTCAAGTCGTTCAACGTGTCCATAACGTCAAGAAAACCGGCTGCCTGAAACAATGGTGCGAGCATGAAATTCACGATTTCTTTAACGCTTGGCAGATATAAAAAAATGTGGGATTGCATTGGATTGCGGAAAATCACGAGAAAAAGCGTTTCACAATCAACAACACGCCCAACAAAACAGCGCCAGCGATGAACAAACGCGCGGCGACGCTGAACTCGTCGAAAACGCTTCCTTCACCCCGCAAGTCAAGCAGCACTCCGTGCCCGAGACGCACTGCTGAAAGCGCGGCAAGAATGCCGGGCGCGGCGAAAATCAAGTCGAACGCGTTCGCAGCGCCGCTTGAAAAGTAAGAAGCGTATTTCACTGCTTCCACACCGAGCGCGAGGGGCGCGGCGTAGCCGAAGAACAATAGCGAGAAAAAGAAGACGAAGAAGAACGAGTTTATAACGCTCAACGCGTTTTCAGGGGCGTAGTAATACGGTGGCTTGAACTCGACTGTTGCGCCGAGCGCGGCTTGAGTAACGAAGACCGCTGCAAACGCGATTACGAAAACAATGATGCTTAAAACCGCCAGCGACGCTTTAATCATCTCAATCAACTCACCAACTTTCCGCTTTCCCGTCGGCTTTCAAGCCCCAAATTTTTCAAATATTTTTCAAATATTTTCCAAATCCTGTACAGTTATTTTTTTAAATCATTTTTTTAAATCCTGTACACTTGCAAGTGTGGAACGCCATTAATTTTCTTCACGTTTTTTGTGTTTAAATCCGCGAATGCTTTCTTCGCCAGCTCGATGCTTTTCTTTCCAACCAAGTTCAAGTTGTCAGCGCTACGCATCAACTCTACTGCTTTTTCCCCGCTTGTCTTCGCGCCGTTATAAAATCCTGCGTAAGCCTTCAAGTCGAGAACCATGTTTTTAGACGAGAACGTTTTTCCCAACAGTTCTTCGTCGCAAGCGGCTAGAACGCGTCTAGTCACGCCGAGCGCGTCACGCCGCTCATGCAGCTTGACTAGGATTCCTTTCCCGTTTTTGTTTTTGTCTTTGCTTCCAACTTTTTTCTTCAATTTAAATTCAACTCTAAATCCGCTAAATCCGGCCAGCACCCGGCGCATCGGCCCCCACAAAAACGTGCTTTAAAACGTGCCTTAAAATGCTTAAAAACACGCCTAAAAAACATGTTTCCACGCAATAAAATGCTTTTGGTTTTTTTGGGTTTTCAAGTTTAAGCGTTCGAGTGGGGAAGCTGGCATTAACGCGGAAGAATGAGGAAAATGTGCGAAAAATAAAATGTGCGGAAAATAAAATGCGTGGAAAATAAGTAGCGAAGTAAGGAATAGCGAAAAATAAAAAGCGGAAAAGAAAAAAAGAATTAAAAAGAAAGGCAAAAGAAAGGAAAAAAGAAAGGAAAAAAGAAAGGCAAAAGAAAGACAAAAAAGAATTGAATTAGGTCATCATCCTGTTTTTTTCATCGTTTCTTACTCGTCGTTCTCGTCTATTATTTTTCGCTTTTCTCGTATATTCTTTTCTCGACTGTTTTTCTCGTCTTATTCGTGGTTTTGTGGGTTTACTCGCTTTCTTCTTCCTCTTCGCCTTCTTCCTCTTCACCCCACTCTTCTTCTCCCCAGTCTTCCTCTTCTTCCTCTTCCTCCTCCCATTCTTCCTCGTGCTTTTTTTTCTTTGCCATCAAAGAAACTCACCTCGAGAAAAACGCGTTTTTTTTAAAAGTGGGTTAAAATATGCTTAAACGCTTTTTAAAACTATCTTCGAGTAAGAGCGGCGCGTAATTAACGTGAACGCTTTCACCGGAACGAATTTTTTTCAAAAATGCTTTCGCGTTCAAGGGCTTAGTAAAATCGATTTGCCGCACTTTCTTCCCGCCGTAATTTTCGAGCGCTTTAATCAGGCAGTAGTCAAGCGTTTCGCACAACACGTTTTCGCGCACTTTCCAAAGCGGGTAGCCGCGTGCGCGCAAACGCGCGTCGAGGATTCGCGGGTCGCAGCGTAACACGATTACTGCGTCGCAAGGCAAACGCATTTCGCACAGCAAGTGGCTTTCGGCCACGGCGTTTTTCTTTGTTTTCAAGATTTTTTCGAGAACGCGTTTTAATGTCGCGAGCTTGACTGTCTTCACTGTTTTCTCGCGTTCGCCAGGCTTTTTTTCAAACAGTTTTTTTTCTTTTATCACCGCGTTCACGTCGATCAGTTCGGCGTTTAATAGTTTAGCTAACGCTCTAGTCACAGTGGTTTTGCCCACGCCGGGCGTCCCAGTAACAAGTAAACGCATTCGAGAAAAACCCTTATTCTAGTCTTTTCTTCGGCTCTTGTTTTTGTTTTCTTCGCTTGATTTCGCTTGATTTCCTTACTTCAAGCGAACGCTGTCCAAGTTCATGGGCGCACGCGTTTCCACGTGCATCATGCGGTTGAGCGTGCGCGCGAAGGATTCAGTGCGGTTTTCGTCACCGTGCATCACGAATATTCTTGAGGGACGCGGCTTGACGTTCTTGGCGTACGCGAGAAGCTGGTTGAAGTCGCTGTGGCCGGAAAACACGTCTACAGTATGCACTTGCATGTTGATGCGGAGGCTCTCTTGTTTTTTGGAAACAGCGTCAAGAATCGGCACTTCCCGCTCTCCGTTCTGAATCTTGCGCCCGAGCGTGAGGGGACTTTGAAAACCGACGAAAACGAGGGAATTGCGCACGTCGCCAGCGAGGAGTTTAAGGAATTGAACGCTTGGCCCTCCGCTGAGCATGCCTGAAGGTGCGAGAATCACGCAAGGTTCGTCGGATTCCGCGATGTCTTTGCGTTCTTTCGCGACTACGGGCTTGAACATGGGATTGTCGAAAGGCGAGTTGTTCTGGAGAATGCGTTTTTGGACGCTTTTCTTCAAGTATTCGGGATAAACAGTGTGAATCGCGCTTGCTTCGAGCGACATTCCATCACTGTAAACAATCAGCCCGTCATTCCGCAAGTGTTGTTCGAGCGCGAGCATGAGTTCTTGCGCCCTGCCGACTGCGAATGCGGGAATCAATACTTTTCCGCGCCGCGCTGCGGTTTCGCGAATGATTTGCGTTAAACGCTGTTCGCCTTCCTCTAAACGTGGAATGATTGCCTCGCGCGAGCCGTAAGTTGATTCCATCAACAGTGTTTCGACGCGGGGAAAGAACGTGTCCGCTGGGTCGAACAAGTTTGTTTTTCCAAACTTGATGTCGCCAGTGTAAACGAGGTTCTGCATTCCTTCGCCTATATGCAAATGCACTTGAGCGCTTCCGAGAATGTGGCCAGCGTTGTGGAACGTAAAGCGAATGTCTGGCGTGATGTCGGTCACCTCGCCGTACTCGCGAGTAATCACGTGATTAAGCTCTTTCTTTATGTCGCGTTCCCCGTAAGGCGCGCCTGCGCCTTCACTGTTCATCACCTTTACCGCGTCCTGCTGTAACAACACCATCAAATCGCGCGTTGGAGGCGTGCAGTACACTGGCCCGTCGTAACCGTAAGCGAACAAGTACGGAAGAAAACCGCTGTGGTCCAAGTGCGCGTGCGAGATGATGACTGCATCGATTTGTTCTATCGCAAGATTCATCGCGCTCAAGTAAGGGTACGCCTTGCTAACGTCGCTAGTGTCATTGTTCATTCCACAGTCGAGCAACACGTTGCTTTTCGGCGTTTGCACTAGAATGCACGAGCGGCCTACTTCTCTGAACGCGCCGAGCGCAGTAATTTTAATCCAGTCGCAGCCTACGCTTGGCTGAAACATTTTCTTGCCTAAAGCATTCAAAAACTTTTTGCGTTCGCTTGAACTCGCGAGGAGCGCGCTACGCAGCGCTTTTTCGACTTCGCTGGGGCGCGTGGGAGTGCGCAGCACGCGGGGAGTCCAGCCTGTTTCGAGTATGATTGCTTTGAGCACGACGCCTTTTTTTCCGATTACGAGCCCTGGTTTCAAGGCTTCAATGATGATCTCGTTGAAAACCGGGTCAAAGCGAATCTCTTGCACTCCTGCCTCAACTGGAATGACGCTTTTCGCGTAAGCCAGCGCTTCCTCCGGCGGCTTGAGCGCGCTGGGGTCAGTCTTCAACAAGACTTTCTTGCGTACTTTGCCCGCGATTTTCGTTATCAAGTGCTCGTCTTCGTAGAATGCGCGCAGGTTCTTCAAGAAAATGACGACTTGCGGGCCTTCAAGTTCTATTTTCGTTAACTCGCATTCTTTAGGCAACACGCTTTCCACGGATTCTTGCAGTTCCTTCAAATCTATTCCAGTCACTCTAACACCAAAACGCCGCGAGCCCTCGAGCTCTCGCTGGCTTTATTCCGTTGTTTCAAAAACTGGATTTTTTTCCAGAAAAAAAGTTTTGTTTTTCCAAGTTTTTCCAACAAAGAACACTTTTGCTTAGATTCGGCTTAGGTTTGTTTAAAGATTTGTTTAGTTAGAAGCCGTCGGTTTGAATTGTTTTTATCGTCTTTCAAAATGCTTGAAGTTTTTTGAAAACTGTTAGCGTTCAAGCGTTCGACGGCTGGTCAAGAGAGCTTGCGAGAAACGCGTCAAGAAAGCAATGCGTCGACTTCGTTTTTAGTCAAGCGTTTTGCATGGTCTCTCGTTATTACTACCACGTCGATGCCTTCGCCGGTCGCGCTGTCGCGCTTCATCGCTGTGTTCACCGACCTAGCAGCGAGGCGGACGGCTTCATCCTGCTTTATTCCTTCCTTAAAGTGTTCGTCAAGCAACCCGTACGCGGTAACGCTTCCAGAGCCTGTCGAAACATATTTTTCCGGCAGGAGCCCGCCGAGCGGGTCTAAATCGAAGAGTCTCGGCATCGAATCGAATCCAGCAATTACGAGTTGCACAAGGTAAGGAAAATACTTGCTTCCCTGCAGGATGTTCGCGAGAAGCGTAGCGGCGCCCGCAACCGTGATGTCTTCACCTTTCGAGTACTTGTACAACTCGATTTCAGCGCGCATTAAGCGCACTAGAGTCTGCGCGTCGCCCACGCTTCCAGCGAGCGTTAAAGCTATTCTGTCGGCGATAAAATGAATCTTGTCCACATCTTTCGCTGCGATGAAGTTCATCATGCTCGCGCGCTTGTCTGCAGCAAGCACAACGCCTTTATCGAAAGTCACGCCTACCGTGGTCGTGCCTTTCAAGGTTTTCAAGGTTTTTCCGTCTTCCAACTTCAACTCAACCCCACAAAAATCATTTAAATTGTTTGAAATCGTTTGTTTAAATCATTTATCGTTTTATTGTTTTTAGTTTTTTTAACGCGTTTGAAAACAAGGCTAGATGGACTAAACGCTACTTTTTTGAAAGCTTGAAACAATGAGGAAAATTTTTTTTGGAGAACCGTAAACCTTAAGCTGGGGGGTAAAACGTCTGTTTTAACTCTTGCACGCGAAAGTATTTAAATCTTTTTCTTTTTCCTTTCATTGAAATCTTTTTCTTTTTTCCTACATTCAAGGCTTTCGTTTTCATCGGGCCTTGATTTTGAAAAAAGCATGTTTTAAAAACTTTGTTTTCGTTACGTTCATTGATTGAAGATGGACGTTGCGTGCCCGCAGTGCGGAAACCCGAATCTTGACGTGGACCCGCAGAATAACGTGGTTTACTGCAGGAAATGTGGTTTTGCTGTTCAAGTTGACCCGGCGACTGGAAACGTTGTTCCCCTCAATCCAGGAGGAGCTCCCACGCGCGCTGGTGCGGGCGCGCCTGCAGTTTACCGCGGAAAATCAATTCTAGGGCTCGAGCCATTAACTTTCTTCATGGTGGGAACAATAGTGTTGCTTGCGCTTACGTTAATGAAGGGAATAGACTTTTCGCTCTTCATGGTTGTTGAAGCCCTGTTGCTCGTCTTCTACTTCATGATGCGTTGAAGCTGCTTGCAGCGTTGAACTTCGAACAAAGTTTTTTAACCACCGTACTTCATTAATTGTTTACGCTTCATTAATTGTTTACGATTAATGTTTGCAGGGGTTTTGTTTCTTGGAGCAGTTGAAGGTAAAGATAGCTGGCGAGATTGCGCTTACCACCGACCCAGGCAGCGCCATGAAAAAATGGCGTGAAGTATTCGGAATCAATCAAGGCGAGCTTGCGGAACACCTCGGCATTTCAAGCAGCACGATAAGCGATTACGAAAGCAACCGCAGAAAGAGTCCGGGAATAGCGGTGATAAAGCGTTTCGTTGATGCATTATTCGAAATCGACTTGAAGAAAGGCGGAGAACTCGTAAAACGCTTCAAGGAAGCAGAGAGCGCGAGCAACGGCGAAAAGTTTTTTCAAGTCATTGATTTCCCAAAAGGCGTGAGCGGCGAAGACTTCGGGAAAGCGATTGAAGCGCGCGCGTTGGCGAACGTGCGCAAGCTCGAGGAAACCCAGTTGTTCGGTTGCACGATTCTCGACTCGCTGAAAATCATTCTAGAAATGCCTTACGAGAGCTTCGTGAAAATCTATTCCACAACCAGTCAACGCGCATTGTTGTTCACGCGAACGAGCACTGGGCGAAGCCCGATGGTTGCAGTTCGCATCGCTCCAATAAAACCTGCTGTCATCGTGCTGCACGGGCTCGAGCCCGACAAGGTAGACAAACTCGCGGTTCGCATCGCGGAAACAGAAGGCATTCCATTGCTCGTGACCACTAAAAGCATTGACGAAATAAAGAAAAAGTTGGAAGCATTCAAATCCTGAACCCGTGAATCTTGGTTGCTTTGGCCTGAACTTGAATCTTTGGCCTGAACTTGAATCTTGGTTGAATCTTGACTTCAAGGAATTTCGTTCTCTAACATTCTGGCATTCTCTGAAATACTTATAAAAAACAGCGCCGTAAATAAGACTCTAGTGTTCCAGGCATGGCTAGATTTAGTGTTTCTGTTTTCGGCATGGGGTTGGCTGCAGCATTTCGCGCTTTTTTCTTGCTTTTGCTCTTATTCTTGTCCCTCGCCGCTGGACAAAGCGTAATCACGCCTCAGCAGTTCAGTGAGCCTTTCATCAGAGAAATCGCCGTCGCCAGCGCCTAGCGCGCCTTCCGCAACGCCTACAGCAACGCCGCAGGCAGCGACGCCCGCGCCAAGCTTGACTGTCGTCGAGCAGCGCGAGGAACTATTGAACCCTCCGCCCGCCTCTAGTTTTAAAGAGCTTGACGAGCGGGAAAAACGCTTGAAGAACGAGTTGGCTGCACTCGCACTGGAGGAAAACGCGTCGAACGCTTCGCTTGCCTTGCAAACGGCTTTAGACGCTGAAATTGATTTGTTAAACGCTGAGAGGAGCCGGCTGCTCGCGTTGAAACTGCTCGCGGAAAAAACGAGGACGCCTTTCGACTGCGTTTACAGGAAAACGTATGAAGAAGCTTTTTCGCTTTACGAAAAATCGCTGGAGTACTTGGACGCAGGCATCATTAAGATGGAATTCGTTTACGCGACTTTTCCTGTAGAGTACTCGAACCTCGGGCTCGCGAGCAAGCAGCAGTCAATTGAATCAAAACGCGCTGGCACGGCGTCAGGATTGCTTGAAGTCGAGAAAAAACTGGGAGAATGCTGACGTACTACGGTTGTTTTCGCCTCGGGAACGCGTGCTTGTGTGCGGGGCACTTTGTTTTCGAGTAAGCGCATATCACGCAGCACTCGCCGCGCGGGCATTTTATTTTTTCGTTACAGTGCGAGCAGTTGATTCCCTGCAGGCAAACGTGTTTGGGGGCGCGCAAGCGAATCTTTCGCCCGCACTTCGGACACGTCAGCCAAACCATTTTTTTTTCTCGCCACCTACATTCGTTTTCTTGTTTTCTTGTTTTTTGTTTCTTGTTTTTTTGTTTTGAGTTTTTGTTTTCGTCTTTGTTTTTTGTTTTTTCTTCAATTTTTATCTTAATTTTGTTTTAACCCAGCCATCATTCGCATCATTCGCAGTAACTGGACGCTGTAGCCGTACTCGTTGTCATACCACGCCATTACTTTAACTAGTTCGCCTAACGCGAACGTGCTCAAGCCGTCAACGATTGCAGCATGCGGGTTGCCGACAACGTCTATTGAAACTATTGGTTCTTCAGTGTAATCAAGTATTCCCTTCAAACTGCCTTCGCCAGCTGCTTTCTTGAAAGCAGCATTTATTTCCTCGCGCGTCGCTTCTCGTTCTAGAAGCACGGTTACATCATTGATTGAAGCATCTGGTACTGGAACGCGGAGTGCTAAGCCGTCGAGCTTGCCTTTCAACTCTGGAATAACGTCGCCGATTGCTTTCGCAGCGCCAGTCGTAGTCGGGATTATTGAAAGCGCTGCAGCGCGCGCGCGCCGCAAGTCCTTGTGAGGCAAGTCGAGAATGCGTTGGTCGTTCGTATAAGCATGCGTCGTCGCGAGAAAGCCTTTCTTGACTCCAAATTCTTTGTGCAACACGCTGAGGACGGGCGCAAGGCAATTCGTAGTGCAGGAAGCCATCGACAATATTTTTTGCTTTGGGTTGTAAGCAACGTCATTAACGCCTGGCACGATAGTGGTTTCGCACGTTCCAGGCGCTGAGAGCAAGACTTTCTTTGCACCTGCCTTCAAGTGCGCGTCAGCCCCGCTTTTCGTGAAAGCGCCTGTTGACTCGAGAACGAGTTCAACGCCGAGCTTGCCCCAAGGCAACTCCGACGGGTCTTTCTCCGCGTAAACAACTATTTTCTTGCCGTCGACGAGAATGCTTTTGCCGTCCGCGCTTGCCTTCACGTCGTTTTCAAGCGTTCCATGCACTGAATCGTGTTTTAACAAGAACGCGAGCGTGCGCGCGTCAGTCAAGTCGTTAACCGCGACTACCTCGAATTCCTTGAGAAACCGCGCGTCTTTCAACGCAGCGCGGAGAAAACAGCGTCCAATGCGTCCGAATCCGTTTACAGCAATCTTGACTGCCATCGCAAAACCACCCTCACCAACTAACGCGGACAAGGAATAAAACCCTTTTTCTTCCGCCGCCAAACCGAATCGCTTAAAACGTTCGCCGCCCTAAACGCCTTCATGCACCAGATCAAGGCAATCCTCTTCGACCTCGACAACACTTTAATAGACTTCACGCGAGCGAAGAGTGAGAGCGTTCGCGCGGCAGCGCACGCGATGGCGCGAGCTGGACTCCGCATTCCGCCAGAGAAAATAGAGGCAATGATTTGGACTCTCTACCAAGAACACGGCATAGAATACCAGAAAGTATTTCAAAAACTCTTGCGCGCGACTATAGGTAAAATCGATTACCGCATTCTCGCCGCAGGCATAACCGCCTACCGCGCTGCAAAGCAACAGCACTTGCACGCGTTCCCGCGAACGGTTTTCGTGTTGAAGCAACTCGAGAAGCGCGGGTACAAGTTAGGCGTGGTGAGTGACGCGCCGAGAATGCAGGCGTGGACGCGGTTGACGCAAGCAAGCCTCGCAGAATTTTTTTCGACTGTAACTGCATTCGAGGACGTGCGAGTTAAAAAACCGCATCACATGCCGTTCCGCGCAGCGGCGCGCAAGCTCGGCGTACAGCCGAACCGCGTTCTCTTCGTTGGCGACAGCCTCAAGCGCGACGTCTCAGGCGCGAAAAAAGCGGGAATGCGGGCTGCGTGGGCGCGCTACGGTTTTGAAGCCGCACGCAAGCAAGGCATGATATCGCGTTTTTTTGAAAAGTCGGTCGCGCGCCACCTCGCGCGCGCCAAGCCTGACTTCGAGCCTGACTTCGTTTTAAACAAACTCGGCGACTTGCTTGACGTGTTGCCTGCAAGAAAATAAAAGTTTTTATTAAACGTGTTTGGTTGAGAAATCCGCTAGTTCAGTCGCGGGACGAATCAATCCTATTTATTTCGCTTCAGTTATTTTGCAGGGGCGGCTGGCCTCGTTCGCGTGGGCGGCGCTGGCCTCGACGCCGCGTTTCGCGCACGTTTCGCGCGATGTAGTGGCGCCAGCCGCCAAGCCTGGCAGCGGAATCCCGCGCCTTTAAGCGTAGGTTATTTAAAAATCTCAGTCAAAATAATTCTCGAGCCCTGGTAGCTCAGCTTCGCTTCAAACCACAAGTTTGGAGCGCTGAACGGCAGAGCGACTGTCCCACAAAAAAAAGCGAAAAGCAGAGCGAAAAGCGGGGGTTCGAAACTGTTAGCCGTTCAAAAAAAAGGCAACGGGCTGAAATCAGTAGGCCGCAGGTTCGAGTCCTGCCCAGGGCGCTTTTTTTAAACTCTCTTCGCGTCTTAATAACTTCATGGCTAAAAAGTCGTTAAAGCGCAAGGTCCTCGGCGCAGCGTGGTTCTTAATCAAGGGCTTCATTAAAATATTGTTTAAAATCTTGTGGAAGCTGCTGCTCGCCTTGTTTCGGGTTTTCAAGAAAATCTTTTCGTTTCTCTTCTCGCACGGAAAGTTGTTCGCGCAACGCAAAGCGCTTGAAAGCAAAAAACCGAAGGTTAGTGCTTCGTTCAAGCCGCTTGTTGAAGTCAAAAACATTTCCGGCGATCTAAGCGAGTTCCAGCAAAAACTCTTGACCTCTAAAAACTTAATTGGAATAATAATCGGCGCGCGGGGAAGCGGCAAAAGCGCGCTTGGCCTGCGACTGCTTGAAAACGCGCGCGCTAAAGGACGCAGCGTGGCAGCAATGGGGTTCAACGAAGAAACCCTCCCGCAATGGATTACTTGCGTCAACGATTTGAACAGCGTCAAGAATTGTTCGTTTCTGCTTGTTGACGAGGGTGGAATCTTGTTTTCTTCCCGCGAGGCTTTCAGCAACGCAAACAAGCTGTTGAGTGAATTGCTCTTGATTTCGCGGCATAAGGACTTGAGCGTGCTATTCGTTTCCCAAAACTCTTCAAACTTGGACGTGAACACGCTGCGGCAAGCGGACTACTTGCTGTTGCGCAAGCCGTCCTTGCTGCAGAAAGACTTCGAACGCGACATAATTCGAAAGATTTACGACGAGTATGGAAACGAATTCAAGAAAACCGGCGAGCACTTGACCCTCGCGTACTCTGACTCTTACCAAGGCTTCGTGAAGAACGAGTTGCCTTCCTTCTGGAGAGGTTGCCAGCAAGTCATTCAAAAACTATGTTCGGAAATAGTTTGATTTTTTTTTTTCACTCGCCGGCGCTCGCGGCTGCAAGCGTTTTCTCAAGAACGCGTTTGACTTTGTTCGGCTCGTAAGCGAGTTTAATGAGTGTAGTGTGACCCCGCACGCCTTTCCCGCTTTCGACCGCGTTGATTAAGCCCAGATTTTCAAGGTCGTTCAAGTACTCCCTGTACCAACGCGCTGTACGCGGGTCGCGGCCGAACTTCTTGCAAGCGCGAACGTAATGCTCGTACACCTCGCCACTGAAATAAAGATTCTCTCCAGTTTCTTCAACGAGCTTTTTGTAACTCACCTCGCCGCTCAAGCCAGCAAGCGCGTAAAGCAGCAACTGTTGGTGCGTGGGCAGCGTGTTCATCACTTCAAACGCTTTGTCTTCGTCAGCAGCCTTGCGGGATTCCTCGACTTCCTTGTCAGAAACTATTTTACGTCCAGTGCGTTCTGCAAGCTCGCCAGCGCGCAACAGCAAAGCGAGTGCGTAACGCGCGTCCCCATTCTCGCTCGCCGCAATCGCCGCAGCGAGGTTCAACGCGCTTTCCTGCACGCTCTTCACGTCGCGAAAGGCAAGGGGCACGCGTTGCTTTAGAATTGCTTGGAGTTGAAGCGCGTTGTACGACTGAAAAACAAGTTCTTCCTCGCATAGTGAAGAACGCGAGCGCGACTCGAGCTTCTGCGTGAAGCCCACCTTGTTGCTTATTCCAAGCACGCTCAACCCTCCAGTCTTCAAATCGTCGTTAACGCGCGTAAGCGTGTAGACGAGCGAGTCCAAGTCCCGCACCATGTCAACCTCGTCAAGCGCGAGCACCACTTGCTTTCCTTTCCCGCTTTCAGCGTGTTCGCCGCTTCCCTCAACCCAATCGAGAAGCTTTTCATATAAAACCGCGAACGAGTACCCTGTTTTCGCTAACGTCGGACAAAACGTTGAAATCGTTTTCTGGAGCACTTTATACCTGGAATCGTACACTCTGCAATTCATGTAAACGCTGTAAACCCAAGGCGCTTTACCGCGTTCTTCGTCAAGCTTCTGCAGCACGTGCTTTGCGCATGCTGTCTTGCCGCTTCCGCTTTTACCGTACACAAACAAGTTTCGCGGCTTTTGCTTCTCAAGCGCAGGCGCGATCGCGCGCATCATGGCCTTGACTTCGTTCTCGCGGTGCACGAGCGTTTCGGGAATAAAGTGCGGAGACAAAGCGTTCTTGTCCTTGAATAAAGAGTCTCTATAAGCGGCGATTTCGCTGAATGAAGGCCCCACCAACGCGCCATTACCCCCTTCCTTACCTGAAACCAAATCAATGAAACCAAATCGAAAACGAAATCAATGAAACCAAATCAAATTAGTTGAATACTTTCATGGAAATTATTACGAAAATTATGGAAAAAGCTTTTTTTAAAACAAACGCTTTGCAGGCAAAAGCCTTTTTAAGAAGGTAAGGATTAAAAACTCTGTGGAAATTAAGTTTAAGCAACCGAAATAATCAACCAAAAAAACTCTGAGATTAAATGCTTGACTATCGAGAAGGTGATCAAACAATGGGTATTTTTAAAGGATTAAGCAGCGCGTTGGGCTTGAGTAAAGAAATGAGTGTAGACGAGTTCATGAGCGCGGCGGAAGCTGAAGACATCGACGTCCTGCACAAGGCAGCCGACTTTTACGTAAAACCAATTTCGCTCCAGACTGAAGCGGACTTGAAAATCGTCGAAGAAGAACTCAAGCAACGCAACCTAGTTCTCTTGAACATAACGCCAATCGCGCGAAACCCGGCGAAACTCAAGAGCGCTGTAAACGAACTACGCAATTTCACGACCAGCTTGAACGGCGACATCGCGAGAATCGATGAAGACAAGATTTTACTCACGCCGCACAACGTGAAAATCGTCAAGCGCAAACGCGCTTGAACACGCGCTTAAAGTTCAAGCTTTTTTTCAACTTTTTCAACTTTTCCAACATTTTTTCCAACATTCTAACAGCGCAATTAAAACATTGTAAAACTAAAACGCTGTCAAGTTAAAACGCTGTCAAAACAGTCGAAGGAAATTAGGGAGCGTTTTCTGGAAATGGTTTTAAAAAGCGAAGCTGAAAAAAGAGAGAAAGAAAAAACCAGTTTCAAGATTTACGTCGACGGAAAGCGCGGCGACCTCGCGTTGAACGGCGACAACCTCACGCTCACTATCGGCGGCGGAAGCAGGACCATTAAAAAAAGTTACGTAGTCGCGTTCAATAAAACAGGCGACATGGCTTTAAACAAAGTAGGGGTCGCGCTCGAATTCTATGATTTTTACGGAAACAAAGAAACGCGCGAGTTCGCAATGCTCGAAAACGATTACCGCATCCTCAAGAAAACCCTGAAGAAGTAATTCCCAGAAAAGCGAAGAAGCAATAATGATGACGAATTAAAAGTAATAAAGAAGTAAAAAAAGTAATAAAAAAGTAAAGAAGCAATAAAGCGGAAAGAAAGCGCGCAGCGGTTCAAAAAAACTGTATCAAAAAAAACTGTAGAGAGAGAAAAAAATCGCAGAAAAAATCGGAGAGAAAAAAAATAAAATCAAAAAAATCAAAGAAAAAAATCAAAGAAATCTTAAAAGAAGATTTTTTTATTTTTTAAAGCTTTTTTTAAAGCTTTTTGTTTTGTTTTCAAAAATTTATTTCTTCTTTTTCTTCTTCACTCGCTTTTTCACCTTCACTTTTTTTATTTTATTGCGAAAAACTTTTTTTCGCAACAACATAAAACAAGCTTAGTATTTAAATCTTTCCCCAATTTTTTTGGGAGCGGAAAAATGCTGGTAACTGCGCGAAACGACTGAAAAACAATGAAAAAACAAAGAAAACAAAACAAAGAAAACGAAGAAAACAAAGAAAACGAAGAAAATGTTTTTTTTAAAGAAAAATATCTAAAGAAAAATAAATAAAAAATTTAAAGAAAAAATTGCAAAACGGGAAAATGATTGGAGGAAAAATGACGGAGAAAACGATGGAAAAAATTGATTTTGTTGAAGCGTTTTACTCGGCGTGCGCTTTGCTCGGCGTTGACTGCTTCGTGCAAGTAAAGAAAAAAACGCTTGCAGGCTTGAAGGCGCGCGTTTCCTTCGATGCGCAGAAAAATTTTCTTGAAGCGGTTGTGAGTGACGGGTTTGAATGCGCTTCGCGTGAAGTCGTCCTCGGACTCGCTCTTTCCCTCGTTTCACGAGCACTGGGAAAAAAAATTCCTGAATGCGCCGCGCCGCTCGTGGATTCGTTCAAGGAATTTTATTCGCGGGAAAGCGTGAACGCGTTGAGTGATTCGCTGCGTGCTGCGCATGGACGCAATACGATTGAGGGAGAAAAAATTTTTTTCGATTTGAACAGCATTGTAGAAAAAGTTTTTGAAAAGTATGCGGACGTCTTGGGGAGTGTTGCTCGGCCGCAGGTTTCCTGGAGTCGAAAGAAAAGCAGGTGGCGGCTGGGTTTTCACGATAACGCATTCAAGAAAATCGTGGTGTCGCGCTCTCTCGACTCGCCGCATATTCCAGAATTCGTTGTCGAGTACATAGTTTTTCACGAGTTGTTGCACTGCAAGCATCGCGTGCTCTTCCAGCGGGGCAGGAGCCTGCGGCGGACAGTTCATTCTCGGGCTTTCAAGAGCGACGAAAAAAAATTTGCGGAATTCGAGCGAGCGAACGAGTGGCTCGCGCGGAATGCGCGCAAGCTATCTCGAATGTCTTCAAGTTTTTTCTTGAGGAAAGAAAACCATTTTTAAACCCGGCATTCTATTGTATAAGCATATTTTGCGCATATTTTGCGTGTGGGCAAGCATTTCTTGCGTGCTGCATTTCTTGCGTGCTGCATTTCTTGCGTGCTGCATTTCTTGCGTGCTGTATCATGCGCGCGTCGTCTGCCGGGTGATGCCGAAAATGGAAAAGAAAATAGAAAAAAATTTCATTGCAATAATCTTGGTGTTGATTCCTGCATTGTTTGTCGCTGGCTGCATTGCGCAGCCGCAGCAGAAGGCTACCCCGACTCCCACTCCGCGTCAGACAGTCGCGCCTGTCACGTGCACGCAGGACGTTTACGCTTCTTGTCCAGACGGCTTCCAGTACTTGAAAGCAAAGTGCGCGAACGGAGAGTTAAAAGACGTTTTATACTTGGTTGACCCTTGCTTGAATCACCAACTACCTACACCCATTCCAACTGAACAACCACCAATTCCAACTGAACAGCCTTCGCCGACTATAACCCCGCTGCCGTCAATTCTGCCAACTACAACTCCCAGCCCGGCTGGCTGCACTCAAAACGTTACTGGAGTGTGCCCGAACGGTCGCGAATATCTAGACTCTATTTGCGAAAACGGTGTTTTAATTAAAATCAACTATTTTGCGGACCCGTGCGGCGTTTCGCCATCCCCAACCCCTTGCTCCAGCGATTCGTATGCTACTTGCCCGAATGGCAAAACGTACTTGAGCGCTTCATGTGTTGATGGAGTTCTTTACCCTATTTCTTACTTTAGGGATCCGTGCGCTTGAAAAACCCCTTCTTTTTTATCTCGGTTTTTTATTTTTTTTAATTCAATTTATTTTTTAATTCGGTTCTTAAGAGTTTTCTCTTCGCCTTCATACATCAACAGTCCTGCTATCACGATGCAGAATTCGATAACTGCCAAAACAGGGTTTTGGATGCTTACCTTAACGAGAATCGCTAGTATGCTTGCAATTGCTGCGAGCGTGGGCAGCGGCACGTTTTTCACGCTGAGCGGGATTCTGAAACCGCGTTCAGCGTTTGGTTGCTTCAAGCGCAATGCGATTACAGCCGCGTTGTCGACTAGGAAGACTAGAAACATTCCGATTACAGTCGCTTCAGCAACCAGTTTTATGTCGCCGAGTAACGCGAGAAGCATGCTCGTTATGGTGGCGAAGTAAACCGCATTCGCAGGTGTTTTATGCGTGTTGAGGTTGCTTAAGAATTTCGGCAAGACCGCGTCCTTAGCCATTCCGTAAAGCATTCTACTCGTGCCGAAAATCGATACCAACACCGTATTACTAGTTGAAAATAATGCAATTATTGCGAGCGCTGATAGGCTAAGCTCGCCTCCGGCCTTGCCGGCAGCTACGGCAAGCGCACCCGCGCCTTGCTGCACAACTGAAACTATTTCGCGGTAAGGCATTAGGGACGTAAACGCGATAGACACAGCGATGTACAAGATTGTGGTTGCAGTAATCGCCAAGAGAATAGCTTTCGGCAGGGTTTTCCTAACATTCTTCACTTCTTCAGCAGAAGTCGCAAGCACCTCAAAACCAAGGAAAGCGAAAAACGCAAGCATGCTTGCAGTCACGAACCCATCAATTCCTTTCGGTGTTTGAAAACCAGCATTCGGGAAAGCGAACAACAATGCTAACGCGATTACTGCAAGCAAGCCGGCAACTTCAAGAAAACTGCAAAACAAGTTCACGCCGCTTGCTTGCTTTACTCCCAACACGTTTATTGCGCCAACTACCGCAAGCAAGATTAAAGCCGCGGCGACTTGCGTGATTGCAGGAAACATTGCGTGAAGGTATTGCCCAAAGCCAAGCGCGACAGTAGCGCTCGCAGTAATATAGCTCGCTATAATCACCCAACCTAAAAGAAACCCGGTTTTTTGTGACGCGAAAGCGTTTTTTGCATAGTGATAACTTGCCCCAGACTTTGGAAACATTGAAGAAAGTTCAGCGTAACCCAAGGCCGTCAGGAAGGCGATGACGCCCGCAATCGCGAACGCCAGCCACAACGCGTTGCCGGCTTCAACGCCAGCAACGCCGACTAGAGTGTAAATTCCAGCGCCAACGATTACGCCTATTCCAAGCATAGTGGTTTCAAGAAGTCCAAGTTCTCGTTTCAAGGCAGGCATGAAAAACCATTAGCGAAAAACCGAGTTTTAAATAAATCGCTTGCGTTGAAATTCTTTGAAAAGCCAGCTGGTGAATAGCGGAGAGCGTGGTTGAATAGTGGGTGAGCGTGGTTGAATAGTGGGTGAGCGTGGTTGAATAGCGGAGAGCGTGTTGTGGTTGAATAGTAGGTGAGCGTGGTGCTTGAAGAAACAGTAATTTTCGTTAAAGACTTGAGGAAGAAATACAAAATCAGCAAGCGCGAGCCAGGCTTTCTTAACTCGTTGAAAGCGCTTTTCGCACGCACGTACGAAATCAAGAAGGCGGTTGACGGGGTTTCCTTTGAAGTAAAGGAAGGAGAAATTGTGGGATTCATTGGTCCGAATGGAGCCGGCAAAAGCACGATCATAAAAGTGCTTACCGGCATTCTCAAACCAGATTCCGGCGAAGCGCGCGTTCTCGGACTCGAGCCTTTCCGCCAGCGGCGCGCGCTAGCGAAGAAAATCGGTGTAGTCTTCGGCCAACGGACTCAATTGTGGTGGGATATTCCAGCAATCGAGTCATTCAAACTCTTTCAAAAAATTTACGAAATTCCGGAAGCAGAGTTCGAAAAAACGTATGCGCGCCTGAGCGAGATCCTCGAACTAGGCGACTTCGTCAAACAGCAAGTGCGCAAACTCTCGCTGGGACAACGCATGCGGTGCGAAATCGCGGCTTCGATTCTGCACAACCCGCGCGTGTTGTTTTTAGACGAGCCGACAGTCGGAATCGATGTGGTCGGCAAGGAACGCATTCGGCGTTTCGTCAAGGAAATAAACAAGGAATTCAAGACGACGATACTCTTGACTTCGCATGACATGTTCGACGTCGAGAAACTCGCAAAACGAGTAATCATCATCGACGAGGGACGAGTTGTCTACGACGGAGGACTCGATGCGTTGAAAAAGAATTTCATCAAACAGAAAAGCGTAACCGTAGCGTTCGACAAGCCTGTCAGCGAAGACCGCATCAAGCAAGCAAGCGAAGGAGTCGCTTCCTCAGTAACGCGCGAAAGCGACTTGAGTTATTCCTTTGACGCCCCAATCGGCGCGGAAAACAAGCTGCTTCAAAACCTCTCGAAAGAATTCGTAATCTTAGACGTCAAGATTCAAGAACCTCCTATCGACGACGTGATTGCAAGCATCTTTAACAAGCGCGAGCAAGAACGGAGAGAACGCGAGCAACGCGAGAAAGAACAAAAGGAAAAAGAACAACGCGAGCGCGAGCGCACGCAAGCCGAACCTAAAGCACGCGAAGAAAAGCAAGGCAAGCGGACGCCTCTACAGTTGTTTAAATCGCTTCGCTTGCCGAAAAAAATTGAAGTGCGCGAAGCTAAACCAGAACGCGAAAAAAAAGAAGAAAAACTGGAAAATAAAAGCAAAGAGAAAAAGGAAAAAGAAGAGAAAAAGGAAAGGGAAGAAAGGGAAGAGAAAAAGGAAAAAGAAGAGAAAAAGGAAAGGGAAGAAAGGGAAGAGAAAAAGGAAAAAGAAGAGAAAAAGGAAAGGGAAGAAAGGGAAGAGAAAAAGGAAAAAGAAGAGAAAAAGGAAAGGGAAGAAAGGGAAGAGAAAAAGGAAAAAGAAGAATACGGTATGGAAAAGCCTGAGAAAAAGTTGGAGGAAAAGCTCGAGGAAAAGCTCGAGGAAAAGCGTGATGAAAAGAAATGAGTTTTTTTCCCTTGTTTTTGAAAAGCGGTTTGGAAAAGTATTTCGCGGTAGCCGCGATTTCGGCGAGAAACAGGCTCGAATACCGTTTTACGTTCTACGCGAGCTTCATTCTCACGCCGCTAGTGTTTTTTACGATCGCGTTCTTGTGGAGCAACGTTTATTCTTCAGCTGCAGGCGGCGAGGTTAACGGTTTTTCATTCAAGGAAATGCTTTCGTATTACGCGGTTGCGGAATTGCTTTTTTTTGTTCTCGCTTCAGAAATTCTTTACGACTCGACTGAAGACATCAAGAGCGGCGACGTTTCAGTGTACTTGACGAAGCCGATGTCTTTCCACTCATACAATTTTTTCGTCAACATCGGCAACGCGTTAGTGTCGATAGGCTTTCGCGTAGTCCCCTTACTAGTGATATTCAAGGTTTTTTTCGACGTCTTCATTCAAACAAACGTTTTCGCGCTCGCCGGTTTTTTCGTTAGCGTGGTTTTCGCTGCTGTAATAAGCTTTCTCGTGGTTTCGCTAATCGCGTGCCTAACGTTTTTCGACTTGCAGCCTTGGGCTTCAACGCAAGTGTTCTGGGTTTTCAACACGATTTTTTCTGGCGCGCTAGTGCCTTTAAGCTTGTACCCCGAGTTTATGCGGAGTGTTGTTGAAGTCACCCCATTCGCTTTAACGACTTTCACGCCAGTAATGATTTACTTAGGTAAACTAAATTACTCGCTAGAGGTTTTCGCGCTTCAATTGTTTTGGGTCATTGTTTTGGCGGTGTTGTTGAAGTTCGTCTGGAGTTTTTCCATAAAGCGGATTACGGTTTACGGTGGTTGATGATTTGCTGGGCGTGAGATTAGTTTCTTTGAAAGCAAGCGGCTTCGCTCGAAATCTCAGCGTGTGGCTTTTCTACGCGAAGCTAAGCGTAACGAGTTGGTTGGAATACCGAGCTTCGATAGCAGTAAGCGTTTTCGCGACCGCAGTCTTCGCCTTGGCGACTCCAATCACTTTTTACGTGATTTATTCGAACGGCGTGAGTGTTGGAGGCTGGAGTTTCTACGAATTGTGTTTGCTCGCTGGGTTTTTCTCTGTCAGCTTGGGATTTGTTGACTTGTTCTTCTGGAATTTGATGCGTTTGCCTCGGCACGTGCGTAAAGGAACACTGGATTACTTCTTAACAAAGCCGTTGAGCGTGTTGTTCCACGTTTCCATTCGCAACGTGGACGAAACAGGCATTGGAAGCCTGCTTTCAGGAGTATTCCTCCTCGCGCTCGCATTCAGTGGAATTCCAACGCCTTCACTTACAAACGCGTTTGTTGGACTAACGCTTCTCGCTTTTGCGACTCTCAGCTTGTACTCGTTGTTCTTGATTCTAGTTTCTTTCTCGTTCTGGTTCGTGGAAGTTGAAGTGTTGCTGTGGGACGTGCGCGAAGTCACGCGCTTCGGACAATACCCGATAAGCATTTTCCCTGGAGTGCTCGGCGTTTTTCTCTCATTCATAGTGCCTGTTGGTCTTGCGAGTTTTTACCCGGCAAGCGCTTTCCTCGGCAGAAACTTGGGGTTCTTCGCGCTCATAGTGCCGGTTTACTCGATAGCATTGTTTTTGTTCGCGCGATGGTTTTTCTATAAAGGAATCGAGAATTACTCGAGCGCAGGCGGGTGACTCCAACGAGTCGCATAGCGAATTCGCATAGCAAATTGCGTGGCGATTCGCATAGCGAGTCGCGTGATTACTTTAATTCAAGTTTTAAAAAAGCGCGCGTGACGACCAGTCCGCGCATTCAGCGCGCATTACACGCGCACGCACGCGGTGACTCGGTGCACGCGTTTTCCTTCCCTCACGCCAACGAGCTTGTGGGAAAGCGAGTAAGGCAAGCCCGCTTGACTCAACACTTGAAGCGCGGCTTGCTTGCTTCCAATCAACAAGTCTACCCCCTCCCTTCGTGCGACGGCTTCAACAACGAACGTTTCCGCGTTCAACGCTCGCTCGAGCCTTCGCGCAACGCGCGCGACGCGTTGGGGTTCGCCGCGAACTTGAATAATTGCCTCGTAATAACCGCTAGCCTTCTTCGCGCAGTCTTCGCACGCGCGCCCTTCCTCTTCAACGCGAACTCGCGCGCTTGCTTCAAAGCGTTTTCCTTCAAGTGAAAAGACCGCGTGAAGGAAAGCGAGGTTTTTTCGGCGTTCAACGCTCGCGTGAAGCAACTCGACTCCGTGCGCTAAACGCGTTTTCTTGAGGATTTGTTCTTTTAACACGCGTTGCTCGAACTCGCGTTCGCTTTCGCCGCGCTGCGCCGCGAGCCACTCGCCGTTGACGCGAATCCGCTTGCAGTTGGCGCAGAGCGTGAACGCGGTTTTTTTCGGTGTTTTGAATAGTTGGTGTTGCTTCGTGAAGCAATCGATGCAGAACGCGGTTACGAATTGTTTCTCGTTTTCGCTTGCTCCGCATGTCGGGCATATTCTAGGCACTTTCTTTTTCTCCTTTTTCTCTTTTTTTAACGCGTTGGTTGATTGGTTATAGTTGGTTGATTGATTATAAACTCGTGTCTCATTAAATTAACGTGTTTCATTAAATTAATTTTGACGGAAATTAATTTAATCTAGTTGTTCAACGAGTTGATGAAGTTGGTGGTTGTTGGTTGATGAAGTTGGTGGTTGTTGGTTGATGAAGTTGGTGGTTGTTGGTTGATGAAAAATGTTGCATAAAAAGCTTCGGGCGAGTTCGCTTGCGGGAATTTCTTTTTCGGTGCCGTCGCCGCGCTTGAGCGTAGCTTACTTGCTGGTGGTCAGCTTTGCGGCAGGCTTCTTGTCTCGCTTTCTCTACTCGCCGGGCGGGCTCGCAAGCGTTTTTCTTTACGGTGGGGCTGACGGCATTCTGTTGCTCGCGTTTCCAGCGCTTTTCGCAGCTGTTTTTTCTACCGCGTTCTTGTCGCGAAAGGAATTCGGGAAGGGCTTCAAGTATAACGCGTTTCTCTCGCTTGTTTCAGCAGCGCTTGCAGGCGTGATTTACTTTGTTGGGCTGGTTGCTGAAAACTTTTTGGGCGCGCGCGTTGACGTTGGATTGTTTGTGCTTGTCGCGAATGCTCTAGTGTTTATCTTGTGGTTTGCAGCTTCTTTCATTGCGTTCAACGCGGGTTGGAAGGCGTTCGTTTCGTCTTTCTTTCAACCTTTCTTTAACTTGAGTTTCTTGTTTTTGTGGACGCGTTTTACTGCTTTAGAAACGAGTTTCGCTGTCGAAAACCCTGTTTTGGGGTTGTTCAAGCTTTTCGTGGCTGCAACGATCATGTTGTTGGCTTTGTGGGCCTTCTTTTTTATCGTGAACGCACCTTGGAAGCGTAACCTTGGAGTTTCAGCCTTGCAAGCATCTACCCTCTATTTCGCGCAGTTCTTGCGCGGGAGCAAAGACTTCGAGCAATTATTGAATGAAACCAGTGAAAGCGTTTCGATTCCGGTTTCAGTCTTCACTTTCAGAAAAAGCGTTGGAAAAAGCGTTGGAAAAAACGTTAGCGTTGCGGACGGAAAACTTAAGGCGTTGTTCGTCGTGCCAGCGCTTCACTTTGGTCCTTTCGGCAACGTGGGCGGCAGCGAGTATCCCGCGCTTGTTTCACGAGAACTCGAAAAGCGTTTTCGCGCGCCTACCTTCGTCTTTCACGCGTTAGTGAACCACGACTTGAATCCGGTTTATTCGAGCGACTTCGTGAAAGTTGCGAGTGTTGCCGGCGAACTTGTAGAGAAAAGCTTGAAAGAACGCGGTTGGGTTAACAAAGCGTGTTTCGCGTCGGCGAGCTTTGGTTCGAGCAACGTTTCAAGTCTCGTGTTCGGCGAACGCGGCGCGGACGCGGGTTTCGCTAGTGTTTCACGCGCGCCTGAAAGCACTGACGACTTTGATTACGCGCTTGGGCTCGCATTGCACAACGCGTTATTGAAGCGTTACGCGAAGGGCGTGGTTGTAGACAGGCATAATTCCCTGCGTCTCGGCGGCGTTGAAAAGATTTACGCTGGCAGCAAAGCATTCGAGGACTACGAAACAGTTGTTGAAATCCTGCGCGTTCCAGACAAGCGAAAGCGTTTCGCGTTAGGGGTTGCAAGCGATTCGCTGGAAGGCTTTTCAGTAAAGCACGGAATCGCTGGAATGGGTTTGCGTGTTGCAGTATTCCGCATTGCGGGACGCAAGCACTGCATCATTCTCGTTGACGGGAATAACGCGGTGCCTGAATTCCGCGGAAAGCTAGTCGCGCTTTTGAAAAAGCGTTTTGGTTTCTCGTTCGTAGACTTGTTCACTACTGACACGCACGCAGTGAATTCGTTGAGTGCGGTCGACAATCCTTTGCCTTCTCTTGCCGGAGAGCGCGCATTGTTAGAGCGCGTTGAAGCGTCCGCAGCCCGCGCAGTCAAGGATTTAGAGGATTGTGAAGCGTTTTTCGCGTCAAAGAAAACAAGTTTCAGCGTTCTCGGCAGCGAACGCGAAAGCGAGTTCCTTGCAACAATCAATTCAGTAATCGCGGTTGCGAAGATCATCGCGCCCCTCATTCTCTTAGCCAGCATCGCGCTCGTCACAAGCGCGTTATTGTTATTGAAATGATTTTAACAAAATTTAACACAAGCTGGCTTTCAGTGAAAGGCGGTTGCGAAAGCGATTAAAACAGTTTAACTATAAGTAATTCGCTAGTAATTCGCTTGTAAAAAGCAATTCTCTTGTAACACGCGTTTTTTCGCTTGCAAGTTTTTTCGCTTGAGAGTAACGCGTTTTATAGTAGAGGTTGGTAATCGTGCAGGAAAATGTTGAGCAAGAATTCGACTTTAATTTCGACTTTAAGGCAGTTGAAGCAAAGTGGCAGCGCGAGTGGTTCGAGCGGAAGGTTTTCGAGCCGCGCGTCGAGGAAGGCAAAAAAAAGTTTTTCTTCACAGTTCCTTACCCATACGTTTCCGGAAGCCTTCACGTGGGGCACGGTAGGACTTACGCGAACGGCGACGTTATCACGCGCTTCAAACGCATGCAAGGATTCAACGTGCTTTGGCCCATGGGGTTTCACATTACTGGCACTCCAGTGCTTGCTGTCAGCGCGAGAATCGCTGGCGGAGACGCGGAGACTATAAAACTTTACGAAGAATACGTTAGTGCTTACGAGCCAGACCAGCGGAAAGTCAAGCGAATAGTGCAGTCGTTCAAAGACCCCAAGCGAGTCGTCGAATTCTTTTCTTCGAAACTAGTTCAAGACTTTAAACGCATGGGTTTTTCGCTTGATTTGTCACGCCAGTTCACTACAGGCGACCCAGAGTACAACAAGTTCATTGAATGGCAGTTTTTAAAGTACAAGGAAAAAAACTATTTAAAGCAAGCTGCTTACCCAATCTTGTACTGCGTCGTCGACAAGAACGCGGTTGGAGAAGACGATATTCGCGACGGTGACATTAACCCAGTAGAAGTAATGCGTTTCACGGGAATCAAAACTCGTTTCGACGACGGTTTCATTATTTCAGCCACGCTGCGTTCGGAAACCGTTTTCGGAATCACTAACTTGTTCGTCAACCCGAAAGCTGTTTACGTTAAAGCGCGGGTTAACGGCGAGGTTTGGTTTTTGAGCAAGCGCGCTGCTGAAAAACTCGTTTTCCAGCAGCAGAACGTCGAAGTTCTTGAAGAACTTTCAGGCGAGCACTTTGTAGGCAAGCGCGGAGTCACGCCGCTGGGTGCGAGCGTGTTGATTCTGCCCGCTTCTTTCGTTGACGCTGAAAACGCGAGCGGCTTCGTGCACAGCGTGCCCAGCCACGCGCCTTACGACTGGGCTGGAATTATTGAAGCGCGTAGCGACAAAAAGCTTTTCGAGAAAATGCCTTGGCTCGAGAAAGAAATCGCGGCGATCCAGCCGATTCACTTGATTGACTCAGGCGAAGGCGAGTCGCCGGCAGTTGCCGCGTGCGAGCGAGCGCGCGTGAAAAACGCGCGCGACAAGACGCTGCTTGACAAACTCACGCAAGAAATTTACAAGAAAGAGTTTTACGAAGGCGTTTTGAATGAAGCGTGCGGCGAGTTCGCTGGTTTGAAGGTGAGTGAAGCGAAAGACAAAATCGCTGAGTGGCTCAAAGCGCGCGGCGCGGCAATTGATTACTTTGAGACAAGCAGGCCTGCAGAGTGCAGGTGCGGCGGGAAAGTAGTTGCAGCAGTGCTTCCAGACCAATGGTTTCTCGACTTTAAAGCAGAAGGCTGGAAGAAACGCGCGTTTGAAGCATTAAAACGCTTGACGGTTTTTCCTGAAAACTACAAGAAATTGTTTTACGACGTTTTCGAGTGGTTAGACAAGCGGCCTTGCGCGCGGCGGCGCGGGCTAGGCACGCAACTGCCTTTCGCTAACGAATGGATTATTGAATCCTTGAGCGACTCAACTATTTACATGGCTTTTTACACAATCATCAAAAAAATTCGCGAGCACGAAATCAAGCCCACTCAACTCAAGCCTGAATTCTTTGACTACGTGTTCCTAGGCAAAGGCCCGCTCGCGAACGCGAGCCGCGCGACAGGAATCCCTGAAAAAGCGTTGGAAGACGCGCGCAAAGAATTTCTTTACTGGTACCCGAACGACTTGAGGCACACCGGCATCGCGCACATACAAAACCACTTGAGTTTCTTTATTTTCGCGCACGCAGCGATTTTCGATGAAGAGCATTGGCCTAAAGCAATCACGCTCAACAACCTAGTGATAAGCGAAAGAACAAAAATGAGTAAAAGCAAGGGAAACGTCGTAACGCTTGATTCGATCGCGAAAGATTACGGCGCAGACTTATTCCGCTTGTACGCGGTTGGTACTGCCGACTTCGCAAGCGTCCTCGACTTCAGAAAAAAAGACATTCAAGCCACGCGCCGCACGCTAAACCACTTCATCGCGACCGCGCAAAAACTCGTTTCAGCAACAAAAAACCAGCCAACCCAACCAACGCCCCTCACTCAATGGGCGGTCAGCGTCTTCGAAACCACGCTCGACAAGTCAACGCGCGCGCTGCAAGAATTCCGCCTCCGCGACTACGTGCAAACCGCCTTCTACAAGCAACTCAACGCTTTCGAACGCTTTCTCGAACGCGCGAGCCAAGGAGAGCAAGCACTCGTCGCGCGCGAAACCGCTTTGCGGTGGATTGCTTTGCTCACGCCTCTCGTGCCGCACGCGTGCGAAGAATTGTGGGCTCGCGCCGGCCAGCAGCCTTTTGCATCGCTCTCGCGTTGGCCTGCCGCGAGAAAAGAGTTCATCAACCCGGAAGCCGAGGCAGCGGAAGAGTACGTGGAGGCTGTCGCTTCAGACGTTCGCGCTCTATGCAAGCTGCTGAAAGCCAAGCAGGCGGCGCCAACTCGCGCGACGCTCGTCGTGGCCTCGCGCGCGAAAATGCAGCAGGCGCGCGAATTGTTGGAGGAAAGCGCTTCTGTGGCGGAACTGCGCTCCAAGCCTGGTGACGCGAAGCTCAAAGCATGGCTCGAGAAACGCTTCTTCGAATTGCGCGCTCGGCCTCAAGCACTGGAGTTAAGCGAGTTCGAGGTGTTGAACGCTTCAAAACAATTTTTGTCCAAACAACTCGAGCTTGAAGTGGTGGTTGAACGCGAAGAGGAAAGCGCGAGCCCCCGCGCTTCGCGCGCGATGCCGGGCAAGCCGGCGGTAGTGCTGGAATAAACCGCTTTCCCGCCTTCTTTAACCGTTAACTTTAAACAACAGTCGTTAAGTGAAACTTACATATGTTAACGATGGTTAACGGGGTTCTCGAACTTTTCTTCGCGTTTCCCGAAAAAAAGTTTCACTTGCGCGAAATAGCCCGGCTCACGGGCTTCTCCGCGCCGGGCGTAATGAAAATCGTTGAAAAACTCCGTAAAAAAAACTTGCTTGAAGTCGAGAAGACGAAGGTCATAACCTAGTTTTCAGCTAAACGCTCGAAGGAATTCATCATCTTGAAGCGTTTTCATAACCTGCTTTCGCTGTACGAGTGCGGACTCGTCGACTTTCTTGAAAAAACTTTTGAAGAACCTGAAGCAATCGTAGTTTTCGGCAGTTTCTCGAGGGGTGAAGACTTGTCGGACAGCGATGTCGACTTGGCGGTAATCACTAGTCTCGAAAAAAAGCTTGACTTTAAAACTTTTGAAAAGAATTTACATCGAAAGATAGTATTGCACGAGATAAGCTTGAACAAGTGTTCCAAAGAGTTTCTGAATAACTTGAGCAACGGCATCGTCTTGTCGGGCTACTTGAGGCTATTAAAGTAAAGAAGTAAAGTGGAAGAATTCGATTACTACTTGCGGGAAAACCTCGTAAGGAAAGAATTGCCTGACGCGAGCACGGCCAGAACGTTGATGAACCGCGCTTTGGAGAGACTCGCTTACGTCAAGCAGCAACGCGTGGACAAGGCAACCGCGGCATTCGTTTTCGAAGATGCGTACGAAGCGGTGCGGGAAGCGAGCCAAAGCGCTAATGGCGGCGAAAGGATTCAAGCCTTACTCGCACGAAGCTGTGATAGCCTTCTTGAAAAAATTTTATTCCATACCTGCGCATTTGCTTTCTTCGTTCGACCGCTTCAAGAAACTGCGGAACAAGTGCGTTTACGGCGCCGAAGAAATCACGTCCGAAACCTGCATGGAGGCGCTGGCTTTCGCGACTAGCTTCATTCCCGAGTTAAGCAAACTCTTAGAGAAAACACTTCATTAAAAAACCGTTTTTTTATGCAAGCAATCGTTTTAAAATCTAGTTTTGCTTTTTCTTTTAGAGTAATTTTAGAATAATTTCAAAGTAATTCTTAAAATAATTTTTTTTGGAATAATTTTAGAGTTTTTTTAGGAGCAATATTTTAGGAGCAATATTTTAGGAGCAATGTTTTAGGAGTAATGATTGACGCATGGCTTACGGTCAAAGCGTGGTTCGACAGGAAGGCGGCAAACGCATTCTCGTGATCGACTTGCGTGGCGCGCCGTACGGCGCAGATATCGCGTTGTACGAGCAAGCGATGCGGGACGTCGTCGACAAGCTGATGGAAGTCGATGCAGACGAAGTCGTGTTAAGCGAGTACTACGAACGCATTTATAGTGCCGAGCAAACGCGTTGGTTGAAGGAAGTCGCTGACGCTATCACGCGTTTTGAAATCGACGCTGTTTGGTCGCCCTCGCACATCGGCAAGACTACTGACTCGCGGTTGCTCGCGCAACGGCATGACGCAGTGTTAACTATCTTGAACACGATGCACGGCGACCCTTTCAAGGCTTACTTGATGCTGCTTCGAGAAATCAAGGGTGAAGTCGCGAAGCTCCCAGCGTTGAGTCCTGAAGCGCAGGAAGACGAAAAAGTTTACTTGAACACGCTGCAGTACATGCGCGAGCAATTCGAAAAACTCGGCTTGATTCAAAGAATGAAGGCGTACTTGACGCAACTCGGCGAGATTCCGGCTGGCAGGACCATTTACCACTCTTTTTTTGAAGTAGCAATAAAACCATCTTTCATTGGTTCACGCATTTTCTTTACCGGCGCCGAGGGACTCGAGCTCGTGGACCAGTACGACGTAATGGGCAGCAAGGTATACATTTACAAGCATCCCGACCGCGTCGAGTTTTTGTACTTCATCAACCCGCCCGAGTATTCACTTCCGCCCGAAAAGTATTTCCTGCTCGAGAAAACGAAGGAAGTGGTGGCGGCGCACAGGCCGGAGCACGTGGAATTCATGAACATCGCGCAGGCGCGCAAGTACTTCAAGAAAATTTACGTGGCAACGATTGCAGACCTCGCGCTCAAGAACAGAATCGACTTGAGCGTTGAAGAAAAAGAGGACCTCGCCACCATCGTCTCGCGTTACACGATTGGTTATGGAATTCTCGAGCTCTTTTTGAGTGACAGGCAGTTGACGGACGTTTACATTGACTCGCCGCTGGGCGAAAAACCGGTTTACGTAGTGCACTCAAAGTACGGGCAATGCCAGTCGAACGTGATTTTCAGCGAGGAGGAAGCGCGGAGCGTCGTGTCACGCTTCCGCGCGTTGAGCGGGCGGCCTTTCGACGAGGCGCACCCTATCCTCGACTTCGACTTGCCGGACTTGCAGACTCGCATTGCAGTAATCGGCAAGCCGCTTGCGATTGACGGCATAGCGTTCGCGCTGCGTTTGCACAAGGACACGCCGTGGACGCTTCCGCAGTTCGTTGACGTGAAAATGTTCGACGCTTTCACAGCTGGATTGCTTTCCTACTTCGTGGACGCGCAGGCGAGCATGCTTATAGTAGGCTCGCGCGGTTCGGGAAAAACGAGCATGCTGCAAAGCATGATGCTCGAAATTCCGCAGAATTTGAGGATCATCGTTCAAGAAGACACGCAGGAAATCCCTGTTCCAGCATTAAAGAAACTCGGCTTCAACATCCAGCGCTTGAAAACGCGTCCGCCTCTCGGCGGAATAAGCGAGACTGAAGTCAGCGCTGAAGACGCGCTGCGCACCGCCCTGCGTCTAGGCGATTCGGTGTTGATAGTGGGCGAAGTGCGTTCGACTGAAGCCAAGGCGCTTTACGAAGCAATGCGCATTGGAGCAGTCGGCAACGTCGTCATGGGAACCATTCACGGCGAGAGCGCGTACAGTATTTGGGATAGAGTAGTAAACGACTTAGG
>JBBIMI010000008.1:0-36095 GCA_037444485.1 Microcaldota archaeon | reverse complement strand
GTTACTTTTACAACGGCGGTTACTTGGGAAGGAACGCCATAATCAATGAAACATTCTTTGAAACTATGCAATCGCCGATTCCCAAACTATACTTACTAGAGTGTTGAGCTAACAAAATGAAATATGTATCCTCTACCATAATACTATTCCTCATAAGTTTTGTTTCAAGCACTTTTGTTGGCCCAATTCACCCTACTTCTTGGCAGTATATTGGTGATCCTCAATGCTTTCCACCTGGTTGTACGACTCCCAACACGGCTATTGACAATCAAATAAATGATACTACAACATTTTGGCGTTTTGTTTCAGATCTAAATGAAGGAGCAGATTTTTCTATTTCTTTACCAACAAATAGTGTGCTTAATTGTGTCACAGTCTACTCCACTGGCACTGGTGACAAAGCATATGTACTAAAGAAAAATGATGGTAATTACATTACAATTTATTCGCTTCCATCAAACGATCAAACAACTACTAATTTCGGAACATTATGCGGAGATATATACCGACAATCAGATAATTCTATAATCTTTGGAGTCAGAAATATCAACTCAGGTTTTATTCACTACGTATATGACGTTGCCATAAGTTACGATTATAGTTCGGCACCGTCGTCGTCTCCTACTCCCAGCCAAACTCCGATGCCTTCTCCAAGCCCGTCGCCTTCTTCTAGCCCATCGCCTAGCCCAACTCCATCTCCAAGTCCTTCTCCTACTCCGTCTCCATCACCGTCGCCTTCAGCGAGTCCCAGCCCATCTCCTTCAACCTCTCCATCTCCTTCGCCTTCTCCTTCAATTTCTCCAACCCCCTTGCCATCCCCTTCTCCGACGCCTTCAGTTTCACCAACGCCTTCTCCTTCGCCTAGCGTTTCGCCTTCAGCATCGCCGTCGGCTTCGCCGTCTGTGGTTGCGTCGCCGTCGCCTTCTGTTTCGCCGTCGGTTGCGCCGTCGCTTGAAGTGATTGACGTGCGCATTCTGGAAGTGTTCGAGGTCGGGACGCAGCGCGTTTGCGTTTTCGTGGGCGGCTCGCCAGCGCGCGGCGGGATTGTCATTCGCTCGCCTGACGGCCGCGTGTTTTCGCGTGAGTTGTACGACGGGTGCGTGGAATTCTTTTTCGACGCGCCTGGAGTGTGGAGCGTAGAGTTCGGCGGGGTGGTGAAGAAGGCGCGGGTGGTTTCGCGCGCGACGCCGTCGCCTTCGCTTGCGTTGGGCGAGTTGGGTGAGCGCGTGGAGCCTGTAACTGGATTCGCTTTTCTGGGAGTCGCGCCCGAGTGGCTCGCATTATTGTTTTTGTTGGTCGCGTTGCTCGCGTTTTTGTGGTACAAGTTGTTTTACGCGGTCGTGCGCGTGCGGAAGTTTGTCGACGGCAAGAGCGTTCGTTTGCTCGTCGCAAACCGCCGCGCGGATTTGAAGAATCTCGCATTGACGGATTACTTGCCTGAAGAAGTTTCAGCAAGCGATTACAGCGAAGCGCCCGAGCGCGTGAAGGAAACGATTTCCGGAACCGTGTTGGTCTGGAGGAAGGGCGAGTTGAAGAAAGGCGCGACCTGGGAATTAAATTACTCGTTGAGTAAGGAGTTGGAGCGCGTCAAGCCGGCTGAACTCGAGGCGGAAACCGCTTCGGGCGCGAAGGTGAAGGCGAGCGGGTGATTTTGAAGAATGCGAAAGCTTTTTTTATCCGAAAAGAATAAGGTTATTGCAGGCGTGTGCGGGGGAATCGGCGAGTACTTCAACGTCGACCCGACGCTAGTGCGCTTGGTGTGGGTTGTCTTGACGCTCTTGAGTTTTGGTTTCGGAGCGTTGTTGTACTTGATCGCTTGGCTCGTGATTCCAGAAAAGGGAGGGTCAAGCGTTTTGGAAAGAATTCTTGGAGAGGTAAGGAAAAAATGAGTTTCGGAAACAAACTAGTTGCTTTGTTCGTAGTCGGCGCGGCTTTGCTCGCGTTCGGTTGCCTTCAAGAAAAACAATGGAGTGCTACTCCCTCGCCTTCACCAATCACTCTACCTTCACCTAGCCCGAGTCCTTCTCCAACGCTCGAAGTCACTCTCTTCCCGTCGCCGAGTCCTTCTCCTTCACCCAGCCCCTCGCCGTCTCCTTCTCCTTCTCCTTCTCCCTCGCCAGCAGCATTCTCGTGCACCATAACAGCAAACCCGGCTTCTTCAGTTGGTCCTTTTGACAGCGTGATTTTCGCGACTTTCTACAACAAGCCTTCAAACGTGACTAGCGCGCTAATGAAGTGTACTTCTTCTGATTCCGGGCAAACAGTTGAAATTTCTGCGCAGAACGGCGCTGGACGCACTTGCCATTACGCGAACGTTACTTCGACAACAACGCAAACCGCGAGCGCGAGCGCAGACAGCGCTTCATGCACTGTCACTGTAACTATTCAAGTTAATGAATCGCAGCCGCCCACGATTTCTTCTGTAACTGCTTCCACTACTTCTTCGAGTGCTTACATTACTTGGAGTACTGACAAGAGTTCGGACACGAAAGTAGAGTACGGGTTAAGCACGAGTTACGGAATTAACGTGAGTAATTCCAGCGAGACTGGAGTGACGAGCCACCATGTTAACGTCACTGGATTGGCTGCGAGCACTACTTACCACTACCGCGTTTGGAGTTGTTCTTCTACCACAGTATGCGGCGTTTCACAGGATTACACTTTCACTACAACAGCAGGTCCAGACACTACTGCGCCGACGGTGACTCTCAACTCGCCTGCGGACAACTCGCAGTCTGAAGCGTTAAGCCAGCTTTTCTCGTTCACGCCCGTAGACAACAACGCTTTCGCGAACTGCAGCTTGTGGGTTAACACGACCAGTCCTTGGAGCGCGGTGCAGACGATAACGAGCATAAGCAACAACACTGCTAATTCTATTGCTTACACGTTCGCCACCCAAGGCTCGTTCATTTGGAACGTGCGCTGCTTCGATGCGGCTGGCAACAATGCTTTCGCCTCAAGCAACCGAACGCTGCACATCGACACCACGCCGCCGACGGTGACGTTCGTCTCTCCAACGCCTGCAAACGCTTACTCGAACACTTCGGCAAACGAGTCGGTCACGATTAACGTGACGATTTCGGAGTCAGTAGCTTCAGCAACGCTTGAGTGGAACGGCTTTAATAAGACTATGACTGGAACCGGAATGAACTTTGAAGAAAGCGAGACGATTGCGGCAAACTGCAGCGTGACAAGCTATTCCTACAAGGTGTACGCTGCCGACGCTGCAGGCAATGCCGGAGTTTCCGAAACGCGGACAATCAGCGTGGCCGGCTGTTCTTGAAGCGGCTGGTCAACTCGGTCAGTTCTCCAAGCGTGAGCATCCTAACTTTCTTTTCTTTTTCCTTCCCAATTTTCTCCAGCGCAGCAAGCAGCGCTTTTTTTTTCAAACCCAGCGCGCGCGTCGAGTGAAGCAAAGCGTTTTTGACTGTCTGGTTCTTGTGTTGGAACAACGCGTTCACGAGTGTTGCGTCAAGCTCGAATTTCTTGTTTTTCTTTAAAAACACGACTGCACTGTCGACTTTCGGGACGGGCGTGAAAGCAAAGCGCGGAATTTCAAAGAGGATTTTGACGTCGGCGTTCGCCTGCGCTGCAACGCTTAACCGCGACCAGTCGCGTGAGCCCGGCTGCGCGACCAGGCGTTCCGCGAATTCCTTCTGCAGGCATAAGACGGCTTCCTCGAAATCGCTTTCCAGAATCTTTAACAAGAGGGGCGTGCTCGCATGGTATGGAAGGTTGCCGAAAATAGTTTTGAAACCAGCGAAATCGAATTTTCGCGCGTCGACGAAGTTCACTTCAACGTTCTTGAACTCTGCAGTCCGCTTCAAGAGTTGTTCGCGCAGCCGCGAGTCGATTTCGAGCGCGATGACGCGTTTTGCTCTGCGCGCGAGCGCGCTCGTAAGCACTCCAGTGCCAGCACCTATTTCAAGCACGGTCTTGCCTTTAAGTGGCAGCGCGTCCGCTGTTTTTTCCACGAACTCGCGGTCTACGAGAAAAACTTGGCTTAACGCCTTGCTCGGCTTGCTCTTGAAAATAAGCTTTCGCCTTTTCGCTTTTTTTTTCGCCCGGTTTCCTCCTATTCTTCATAGTGTCTGGAAGGCGGTTTCGTGAACAAGTAATGCTTAGCGTGGCCTGTAAGCTCGTGCAGAATTCGTTCAAGCAAAAGCTCGTCTATTTTCTGCAAGTGTGGCACTCGCGTTTGAATGTCTTTAAAGGATTCGAAGGGTTTTTGTTTTCGCGCGTCGAGAATTGCTTGCAAGTGTTTCTTGCCTACTGAAGGAATGTGTTCAAGCGTGTGCGCACGAATGTTTATGGGTCCAGCTTTGTTGAAGAAGTCCACGAAAAACGCTTCACGTTCCTTGATTAATTGTTTTATGGCGCGTTTGGCTTCATTCTGCGCCGCGCTAGTCAAATCGCTGAAGTTGATTCGCCCGCGAATTCGCCCGATTTTATCGCGCACGCCGCGCCCAATGTAAACGCGTTCGCCGACCTCTAACTTCACGTCCGGCTTTGGGATGGCTTCAAGAAGAGTGAACTTGTTTTCGCCTATCAATTGCGCTACCGGCTCGCGGGCTGCTTCGCCTGCCTTGCCGTGCGGTAGAAAGTCTAAGACTATCGCGTATTCCTCGCGTTGAAACATTTTTATACACCAACACTGTTTTTCCTAAATTTTCTTCAAACAAATTTCTTCCTTTCCCCCCAAATTTTTGTTTTTTTGTTTTTGTTTTTGTTTTTGTTTTTTGTTGTTTTTTGTTTTTTCGGGTTTGCTTGAGTGCTTGAGTTTATTCCCTATTTTTTTCTGGCTTGTACTTCTTAACGGTTTTGAGGATGTTTTTCACGAGTTCTAGAGTAATGGTTTTGTTTCCGGCGAGAACCGCGCGCACTTCTTCCTCTTTTTTAGGCATGATGTTTGTTATAGAAATTGCTTGCTCTTCAGTCAAACCTAACCCGCAGAGTTCTTTTTCAAGCGCATTAGAGTCTTTCTCGTTGAGGGCAGCAAACTCTTGCAGGTAGTCCAGCGTGTTTTGTTGTTCGTAACCAAGCTCGCCATCCTTCTTTCTTTTTTCCAAGAGTGAAAGCGCTTCGCGCAGTGAAACATTTTTTTCAGAAATAACTTTCACGCCTTAAAACACCTCTAACGGTTTTAATGCCGTCGTTGTTTAACCAGTTGAATCAAAGTTTTTTTAAGTGAATGTTTGAAAGAACAAGTTGTTTTTTCTTGCCCAAGTCATTCAATTCGATTACGTAAGCGCTTCCCTGCTTACGCACTACGCGGGCTACCCTGCGGTTAAAGCGAAGCGTGTTTGGCTTGCCGTGCAGAAAACTAGGGTTAACGTCTATGCGCACGCGTTCGCCTTCCTTAAACTCTTGCAAGTGTCTTGCTGCGCTCAAGCGCGACTTTGCTTTCAACAGCCTGCTTCTGCTCGAATAACCGCCGTGAGATTTTTTCATGCCTCTAAACCCCTTTTCTCCTCTTTTTGTAGACTGAGAGAATTAGTGCAAGAAAAAATTCGTTGTGTTTCCTGCCGCCAGCTTCCCCCGCGCTTTTCTCTTTTTCCTATTACCCTTCCTATTACTTGTTCCTGAAAGCAATATATAAAGGTTTTTAAACACTTGCAAGCACAACTCTAACTATTAAAAAGGCTGGTTCATCGGCTTTTTCTCAGGTGGTGGGCGGCGAAGTGGGTGGAACAAAAATCGTTAAAACCAGGAAGGGAGTTCGCAGGAAAATCAATACGAGCTTCAAAGTCGAAAACATCGTGGCGAGCGCGAACTTGAACGTGGAACTCGACTTATTCAACATCGCGATGAAAGTGAATAACGTCGAGTACGAACCGGAACAATTTCCGGGCGCGATAATGCGGTTAAAGGAAATCGGAACTACTCTCTTGCTCTTCAAGAACGGCAAGGTGATATGCTCGGGCGCGAAGAGCGAACGGCAAATTGCGCAAAGCATAAAACGCGCTGTCGAATTGCTCAAGAAGTACATCCAGTAACTAAACACAGTAACTAAACATGTCTGGTTGAGAAATTCCGCGAGTTCAGTCGCGGGACGAATCAACCCTAATATTTGTAATTGTTTCGCTTCGCTTGTTTGCCGGTTTTTGCAGGCGCCTGCGGGGCGGTTGGCTTCGTTCGCGTGGGCGGCGCGGGCCTCGACGCCTCGCGTTATACGCGCAAAGACAATGGTTTCCGTCAACGCAAGCTGGGCAGCATACTAAAATTACTGGAATTTCACCTTTAAGCGTAGCTTATTAAAGTATGATCGATAAAGCAAGTTCGATTAAGTAAGCGCGGGCAGTAAAACGCTTTTTTTCTTTTTTTCAAAATCTTTTTTAACTTCCTCATTCTCTTCATTCCTCATGCAATCGACTAAAGCGCTTGCAGTTGCGCTCGTGCTCTTGCTTTTGTTGAACAATTTTTCAGCAGCTGGCTTCAACGAGCTCGTGATTCGCTTTGACTACTTGCCAAGCGTCGTAAAGCCGCTGCCTGCCGACTTAAAGCCGCCGTCTACTGGGAAAGAAGTTGTCAAGTGCGCGCCCGCGACAGTAAAAACGAGGAATGGCTTCATTCCAGGCAGCATGGTGGATTCCATTATTCAAAAAGCAGCCGAGTTTTACAAGATAGACCCTTACGCAATTTGCGCGATCATAAAACGCGAAAGCGGGTTTGACGCGACTTCACTCGGTGGGGATTACGAAGTCGGGTTAATGCAAATATTGCCTGCAACTGGCCGCAGCGAGTGCGGGCTCGAGTCAAACCAGTTGTGGAACGTGGACGCGAACGTCCACTGCGGCGCCAAGATTTTAGCCAAATACTTGCAATTATGTGACAACAACTTGTTTTACGGTTTTTGCGCTTACAACGCTGGGCCTCGAAACGTTCACTGCACCGCGAGCGCTGGCGATAGAATGTTTTGCCCGGTTTCTTCAGGCAAAGCAAAGCCTTACGCTTACGCGAAGAGCGTAAGCCAAAATCTAGATTATTACGAGAGAATTGCTTGAATGACTTCGAAAGCTGGGAACGTGAAACGAGTACTCTTTTACTCTCTTCCTGCTTCCAACACGCTTCTAAGAGTAGAGTGCAGGGGAAGGGATTTGAACCCTCGAAGAGGCTAACCTCACAGGATCTTAAGTCCTGCGCTTTTGACCAGGCTGCCGCCGCCGGAATCATTCGCGTTTACGTCGGTCTCGGCCACCCCTGCGCCAAACCAAAAATAATTTGTGTTGCTCGCGCTAATAAAACTAGTTTAAACTGCTTTCGGCGGCGTGCTTACTTGCCTTTCGCTTCCTTCTTCTTCGCGCGCTTGGGACGCAAGTGCGTTGAAAAACATTTTCTGCATTTCTCGGCGCCGCGCGGATTGCGGGCTTTACACTTGCGGCAAATCCACACTTGCAGCAACGCTTTGTCGGCAATCGGAAATTTTCCCATAAACTTTAAACCCTTTTCGAAGTAAAAAACAGAATGTTTTCAAGTAAATCATTTTATACATCGTTGTTAATAATCTTTATCAAAAAACCTTTATCAAAAAACTTTTACGTCGCCTCTGTAACTCAGACTGGCAGAGTGCGTGCATGGTAACCAGCGTCCCCTCAAAAAATGCGTGGCGTGACGCCGTAAAGCACGAAGTCAGGGGTTCAAATCCCCTCAGAGGCTCTGAAAAAATCGGGGTGTGTTAAAGTGCGCAAGTTAGAACAACAAATAGAGAAGGAACTCGTGTGCGAGTACGGCTTGCATTTGGATAAAATCAGCGGCTTCAAAGACTCGCTGCGCGTGCTCGCCGACTTCGCGCAGCACTTAGGCGCCAACCAGTACTTCAGCGATTACTTGAACAAGAAAATTTTTCTCTTAAATCTCGACGTCGTGACGGTCGCGCTCGAGCTCGAAGAACTCGTCCTACAAGCAGACGAGTTTCACTCTTTAGTAAAGCAAGGAGTGTTGTCGAAAAAGAAAAACCGGCTTGACGCGAATAAAGTCAAGCAATTCAAGGAAAAGATGGCTGCAGTCGAGAAAAAACTTTTTTTAGTGCAGTCCGACGCGCTTCGCTTGACGCAAGAAATACGCGAGGAATACAAGAAAAAAGTCGTATGAACGCTTTATGTTGAAGGTAATGGTGCAGCAAGCTGCTTTCTTGAAACGGAATCATTTTAATTAATTTTTTTCGCAGCGCGGGTTTCGTGGAAAAGGTTTAATAAGCCGTACGCGCATTTTATTTTCTTGAGCTTGGAGAATGCAAGCGCGTTAGTTGAACGCTGTTTTTCCGCGTTTAAACTAATTTTAGTGTGGATTCGCTTCAAGCTTTATTGGAAGTAATTCGTGTTTTTTAGCATCTATCGAGATTGATTTTTGTTTGTCTGGAAGGCGGTGTTCGCATGTACGTTTGTTCAAAGTGTGGGAAGGAATTCAAGAATGAAGAAATGGAGTTCATAAATTGTCCGTACTGCGGGAGCAAGGTTTTCTTTAAGAAAACTCCGCCGGTGGTAGTCAAAACGAAAGCAGAGTAAAAACAATTTTGTTTTTTGTTGTTTTGTTTTTTGTTGTTTTGTTTTTTTGTTATTTTTAGTTTGTTTTTTTTTGTTTTTGTTTTTTGTTGTTTTGTTTTTTGTTGTTTGTTTTGTTGTTTTTTGTTTTTTTGTTATTTTTAGTTTGTTTTTTGTTGTTTTGTTTTTTGTTGTTTGTTTTGTTGTTTTTTGTTTTTTTGTTATTTTTAGTTTGTTTTTTTTGTTTTTGTTTTTTGTTGTTTTTTTGGGTTTTTTGTTTTTTTGTTATTTTTAGTTTGTTTTTTCAGGGTTGATGGTTTTTGGGTAAGAAAGCGCCGAAGCACGGGTCTCGCGCGTTTTGGCGTCGGAAGCGCGCTCCAAAACTAGTTCCCAGAATTCGTTCCTGGCCTTCAGGCGGGAACGCGGGGAAAGGCTTGCTTGGCTTCGCTGGTTTTAAAGCCGGGATGACGCACGTTTTGATGATTGACGACAGTGAATCGCCGACGAAGGGTCAGGAAGTGACTCGCGCGGCCACGATTCTAGAAGTGCCGCCTTTGTTTGTTTACGCGGTTGTGGCTTACGAAAACACTCCTTATGGTTTGAAAGCATTCACGCAAGTTTGCGCGCCGAACGCGCCGAAAGCGTTTTCAAAAGTTTTTCCGCTCGCGAAGAAAAACGCGAAAGGCTTTAAGGAAATCGAAAAAAATGTTTGGCGTTTGAGTGAAGCGCGCGTTCTCGCATTCACCCAACCCTACAAGACCGGCTTCGGTTCAAAGAAACCACAGCCTCTTGAAATCGGTGTTGGGGGTTCGAATGCTGCTGAAAAACTCGCTGTAGCGCGCGAACTTCTAGGCAAAGAAGTTTCGTTCAACCAAGTTTTCTCTGAAGGCGACTTTGTGGATGTTGTCGCAGTAACTAAAGGAAAGGGTTGGCAGGGAGTAGTAAAGCGTTTTGGAGTTGCGTTAAACCCGCGAAAAGCGACTAAAGCAAGAAGGCACGGCGGAAGCATCGGAAGCGAACGCCAAGCGAAAGTGTTCTACTCTGTTCCCCGCGCTGGTCAAACAGGTTTTCACAGGCGGGCAGAATTCAACAAACGCATTCTCAAGATTTCTAAAGACGCGAGCGAAATCTCGCCTTCTGGCGCAACAGCGCACTACGGAAAAATACGCGGCGAATTCATTCTCTTAGAGGGAAGCATTCCGGGTCCGAACAAGCGCATAGTGCGGTTACGCAAGCCCTTGTTCAAACGCTCTCCTAAAAAACCAGAGTTAAAGATGATAATAAAACAATCGTAATCACCGCGCTATTAGTCATCCAACGAGAATCATGTCAGTGAGGGTTGATTTTTTGAGGGTTCAAGTTTTTGGTTTGAATGGCTCGCCAGTCGGCGAAGTGGATTTGCCTGTCCAGTTCAATGAAGCTTTCCGCCCAGACTTGATTCGGCGCGCTTTCCACTCTGAAGCTTCGAAGCGCTTGCAGCCTAAAGGCGTTTTCCTGCTAGCTGGAATGCAGACGACCGCAAAGTATTACGGGCGCAGGAGGAGTTGGAGGCAAATCATTAACACTGGTCGCTCGCGCTTGCCGCGCGAAAAAATTCCCGGCGGAGGCACCGGCCGCGTGCGCATGGTCCCGCATTCAGTGAAAGGCCGCAGGGCACACCCGCCAAAAGCAGTCAAACGCTTGCTTGAACGAATCAACTTCAAGGAAAAAAATAAGGCGATTCGCAGCGCGATAAGCGCGACCGCAATCTTTGAACTCGTTAAAGCACGCGGGCACTTGATTTCAGAAAAAACTCGCGTTCCACTCGTAGTAGACGATTCTTTTGAATCGCTTTCGCGCGTTAAAGACGCGTTGAAAACGCTTAAAGCGCTTGGCCTCGAGAGAGATTTAGAGCGCGCGAGCAGCACGCGCAAAAAACGCTCTGGCAGGGCGCGAATGCGTAAGGGCGGCTACCGCGAGCCAAAGAGCGTGCTCATCGTGTTCGGCGAAGACAAGGGAGTTTGGCGGGCGACTAGAAACTTGCCTGGAGTTGACGCTGTCAAGGCAAGCAAGTTAACTATAGAGGCACTCGCGCCCGGCGGAAACGCGGGCAGGCTTACTGTATGGACGAAAAATGCTTTACGTAAGCTCGCTGAAAACGGCTTGTACGCTTGAAAAAACTTGGTGGAAAACTTGGTGGAAACTGGGGTAACAACGAATGATTGAAGATTATAAATCGCTTTTAGTCAAACAACTCACAGAAGCGCACGGCAAGTGGAAGCTCTCGTCCTCCCCGAATGAATTAATGATGATTGAGACAGTGAATGCGGGGAAGAATGCGTTTAAAAAACTAGAGAAAGCGATTGAGGGATACGATCTCTACCGCTTGAAGAAAGGCGAGGGAGGAATACGTAGTTGAAGGCCAGAAGATGGTGATGGAAAAGTCAGTAGAGAAACTGAAATCGCTTAACACAACGCAATCGAAGAAGAAAAAAGAGTGAGTTGAAAATGTTTTTAGTATTACACGTTTTAACTACGGAAAAAGCAGTCGGCGCGATTGAAAAGGAAAACAAGCTGACGTTCATAGTAGCAGAAAAATCTACGAAGAGAGAAATAAAGAAAGAAATAGAGAAACGCTTTGGAGAGAAAGTAAAAAAGATAACTACTAGCTTTACTGCAGACGGCAGAAAGAAGGCGATAGTGGGTTTTAAACGACCTGGCGCAGCCAGCGATTTGGCTGCAAAACTCAAAGTAATTTAAGTGTGTTGACGCAAAGGTGTTGACGCGATGGGAACGAAGTTGATTCAACAAAGGCGCGGGAAAGGCAGCCCGACATTTAAAGCGCCGAGCCACAAGTTTTTTGCTGACGCGCGGTACGAATTTCCGCAGCAGGAAACACGAGGCCAAGTAGTGCGCTTTGTTGACGATCCAGCTCGGCACGCGATTCTCGCAGAAATCCTCCTAGAAAACGGATCCAAGATTTTCCTCATCGCAGCTGAAGGCTTGAAGAAAAACGACGTTATCACCCTGCGAGGCACGCAAGTCGCTGTCGGAAACGTTCTCGAACTCGCAAACGTTCCAGACGGCACGCCGGTGTTCAACGTCGAACGCAAGCCAGGCGACGGCGGGAGAATCGCGCGGTCGAGCGGCGCGAGCGCTTACGTGATTGCTCACGATGAAGAAACCGGCCTCGTTTCGCTGCACTTGTCTTCAAAAGAAACAGTTTCGTTTGACCCGCGTTGCCTCGCAACCATCGGAATCGCTTGTGGAGGTGGACGCGTTGAAAAGCCATTCAAAAAGGCAGGCGCTCGTTATTACGCTTTAAAGGCTAGAAACAAGTATTACCCGCGAGTGCGTGGAACCGCGATGAGTGCTTACGACCACCCGCACGGCGGCAAGAGCTTCGGCAAGTCAACTACTGTCAGCAAAAGCACTCCGCCTGGACGCAAGGTCGGACAGTTGGCGGCGCGCGTGACGGGCCGCAAGAAAGGCCGCGCGGCTAAAACCATAGAGTCGGCTGCTTAAACCTTGAATTTACGGTGGTTTGAATTGGTTAAAAAATTCGTTTACAAGGGCTTCGAGTTAGAGCAACTGCAGAAAATGACTATAGAGGAATTCGCGAAGTTGGTTCCCTCCAAGTCGCGCAGGCTCCTCAAACGAATGAATGCGCAAGTGAAAAAGTTTCTGGAAAAGTTTCGAAAACACAAGGCAAGCGGGAAACAAAAGCCTATGCGCACGCACTTCAGGGAAATGGTCGTGCTGCCTGAAATGGTGGGCTCGAGGATTCAAGTGCATTCAGGTAACGCGTTCACCGACGTGAACATCGTTCCAGAAATGCTTGGACACAAGCTAGGCGAATACGCTATTACTGTAAAGCCCGTTAAACACAGCGGCCCGGGAATCGGCGCGACGCGTGGAAGCAAGAGCGTTGAATTAAAGTAAAGGCTGAAGAAAATGGCGTACAATTACTCAATCAAATTGAGTGCCGAGGAAACGAAGAAAAGCGCGTTTGCGCAATTCCACGATGTTGACGCGAGCTATAAAGACTTGAGTCAAGCTTGCCGCGCGATTAAAGGCAAGCCGCTCGCGCAAGCAAAAAAAATTCTTGAAGACGTGATCGCGAAGAAAAAACCAATTCCGTTCAAGAAATTCAACAAGGGAATGGGCCACCGCAGCGAACTCGGCGGAAGGAAAGGCAAGTATCCAATCAAGGAAGCGCGTCTCGCGCTCGCGCTTTTAGAAAACGCTGAAGCGAACGCGCTGCAGAAGGGCTTGAGTGAAGACAAGCTTTTCGTGCGCCACGCTGCAGCATTCAAACAGCATACTTTCAAACGCTACCGCAAGTTTTGGGTTGGCGGCAGCAGCATCGGGTACGGAAAACGCGCGCTTTGGAGCGATTACGTGACTTGCCGCGCGGAGCTCGCGTTGAGCGAGGCGGAAAAGAGTTTTGAAGAAAAAGAAAAACGAAAAGAAAAAGCGGGAGAAAAAGAAAAAAAAGAAAAAAAGAAGGAAGCGGAAACAGGTAAAAAAACTGAAAACTTGAATCGTTCGGAAGCATCCATTTGAAATCATTCGGAAGCATTTGGAAAGGTGAACTAATGGCTGTCGAAAAAAAACTGGTTAAGAAAGCGTTGAACGATTTCGACGTGAAAAGGTTTTTAGAGAAAGAACTCGAGCGCGCCGGAGTTTCAGAGATATCGATTCAGAAAACGCCTATAGCGACGCGCATAAGCATTCTCGTACGCAGGCCTGGAATCGTGGTAGGCAAAAAAGGAAAAGCGATAAAAGAATTGTGTGAAGAGCTGCAGCAGCGTTTCGGGATTGAAAACCCGCAAATCGAAGTCGTTGAAGTCACGCGTCCAGAGTTGGACGCGAAGCTGATGGCTGAGAAGATAGGGAAACAAATCGAGTTGAATCCGTCAATAAAACCCATCATCCGCTCAGCAATCCGCGAGATAATGGGTTCTGGAGCAGTAGGCGCAGAAATTCGTGTTGCAGGAAAAATCGTAGGCAAGGGCGCGAAAGCGAAAGCGTTGACCGCGCGAGCCGGTTACTTGAAAAAATCCGGAGAGTCGATGAAGGTGGTGCATGAAGGGCGTTACGTTGTTTACTTGAATGCGGGCGCGATCGGCATTCAAGTCAGAATCGTTCCCCCGGATGCCAGTTTTTCGGACAAGATTATAATTCAAGATGTTTCAGTCAAACAGCCTGCCACGCCAACTGCTGACGCAACAGCTTCGGGCATCGGAGCAGTTGGCGAAAGCGCCGAAGCTAAAGCCGCTGGAAGCGTTGAAGGCGTTGAAAGTGCTGAAACAAGTTGAGAAACATGGCTATTAAGAGAGTAAAGGAATTGCGTGCTTCAAGCACGCCTGACTTGCTAAAGACGCTCGAAGAAATAGAGCAAGAAATAATTGCGGAGTACGGTGCGTTAAAGACTACTGGAAAGCCTTCGAACGCAGGCCGCTATCGCGAGTTAAAGCGCTTGCGCGCCAGAATAAAAACTATTTTAAACCAAAGAAAGCACAAGATTTAAGCTTAAACTTAAAAAAATACTGGAAAAAGAGTTAGAGAAAAAGACAAAAAAGAAATAAGAGAAAGAAAAAAGGGAAAGAAAAAAAAGAGTAGAGAAAAAGGAGGTTTGTTTTTCTAGAAAATGGGAGAAATTTGTGCAACGTGCGGCTTGCCTAAAGAAATTTGTGCATGCCAAGCTCTAGAGAAAGAAACTGTAGTGAAGATAAAGGTTTACGTAACAAAAAAGCAGTTCAACAAGTTCGTAACTGTTGTTGAAGGCTTAAAAGGCGAAGAGTTGGAGCGAACTTTCAAGGAATTAAAGCGTTCTCTCGCGTGCGGCGGAAGCAGCAAGAACGGCGTAATCGTCCTGCAGGGAAGCCACCGCGAGAAAGTAGTAGAGTATTTGACTAAACTCGGTTATTCAAAAGAAATAATTCAAGCGACTTGAATGCAGACGCCGAACGCTTAATGCAGTGGTGTGGCGGCGTGTGGAATTTTCCTCACTCGCCCTTCATCACTCATTTATTTTAGTTTTTGTTTTTATTTTGTTGTTTTTTATTTTGTTTTTTATTTTGTTTTTGTTTTTTCGTTCATGACTGGAAAAAAGCCTTTTCCTCCAGCAGGCTTAAAGCAATCGCATCACGACTCTCACTCTCGCTTTCGCTTCCTGTTGGGTGAACTCATCGGCGAGAAAGTAAAAGTCGTTTCAAGCGCTTGCAGAAGCCTGCAAGGTATTGAAGGCGAAATTGTTGACGAGACTCTCGCGACTTTCCTGATTCAAACGTCGCGCGGCAGGAAACGCATTCCGAAAAAAGGAAGCGTTTTTCTTTTCGGAACGCTGCGGGTTTCAGGCGAAGTTCTCGCGTGCAGGCCCGAAGAGCGGACAAAAAAATTGTTTCAAATGCTTCAAAAAACAAAGAAACTGCGTTGAAAGAAAAAAGAAACAAAAAAGAAAGAAAAAAGCAGAGAGACGAATAGAAAGACGTTAGTGAAAGAAAAAAAGAAAAACGAGGGTGGATTGAATTTGGAGTGTCACGACAAGAATTGTCCTATTCACGGCGGCCTAAAGACGCGGGGAATGGTTTTTGAGGGGCGCGTTGTCAGCGCCAAGTCTAAGAACACTGCAGTAATCGAAATCCAACGCTTGTATAAGGTGCGCAAGTACGAGCGTTTGGAAAAACGCAGGAGCAAGATTCACGTTCATGTTCCGCCTTGTATGCAGGTTAAGGAAGGCGAAATCATTAAGGCAGCAGAGTGCAGGAAAATCAGCAAGACGAAAAGCCACGTGATGGTGAAACACGAAAATCAAAAGAAATGAAAATGAAAAAGAAAAAAACGAGAAGAAATAATGCTGAAACGATGCTGGAAGCACTAAAAAATTAAAAAAGAAATTAAAAAAGAAATAAAAAAAGAAATAAAAAAAATTAAAAAAAATTAAAAAAGAAATAAAAAAAGAGAGCGTGTTTAAAAATGCTTGGATTGACGGCGCGGGTTACGAAAGCGTTAAACAAGGGAACATCCCTCGTCTGCGATGACAATAGTGGCGCGAAGATAGTCGAGATAATTGGGGTTGTTGGGGTTAAAGCGCGTTTGAGGCGTTATCCTCGCGCCGGAGTAGGGGACGTCGTGATAGTCTCGGTCAAGAAAGGCACGCCAGCAATGGTTAAAAAAAAGGAGCGCGCCGTGATAATCCGCCAAAAAAAAGAATTCAAGCGCGGAAAAGAACGCGTCAAATTTGAGGATAATGCATGCGTGCTCATCGACGAACAAAACCTGCCGAAAGGCACCGAAATCAAGGGTTGTGTAGCGCGCGAAATCGCCGAAGGCTTTCCAAAAGTAGTTGCAATCGCTTCCGCAGTCGTTTAAAACAAAGACAAAAAACAAACACGAAAAACAAGCATGAAAAACGGAAAAAACACTGGTGCGGTGTGAAAACGAGTTGAAGTTCAAAATCTTATCAAAAAAAAAGCGCAAGAAGAGGCTCTTGGAATTCGCTGCCCCGCTGCACAAGAGACAAAAGCTGGTTGCAGCACATTTAAGTAAAGAACTGCGCGCGAGGTTGAAAAAACGCTCGCTGCCAGTACGCAAAGGCGACAAGGTTAAGGTAATGCGCGGCAAGTTCAAGAAAAAAGAAGGCAAAATCGTTTCAGTCAACTCGTCTAAAATGCGGGTGTTCGTGGAAGGATGCGTGTTGAAGAAGCAAGGCGGGAAAGAAGTTCTCGCGCCCCTGCACCCATCCAACTTACTGTTGACTGAATTGGTGAAGAGAACGCCAAAACAAAAAAAGCCTGTAGTGCAGGAGCCAGCAACCTAGATTAAAACCTGAAAACTTGAAGCCAAAAACAAGTCGAAAAACAAGTCGAAAAACAGTGAATGGTGGTTTTAGTAATGGCTAAACACGGTGGAACAAAGCACTTGAAACGCATTTCAACGCCGCCAATAATTGCAATCGCGAGAAAAGAAAAAACTTGGTTCAAGAAAACAGAGCCAGGCCCGCACTCGAAAAAAACATCCGTACCCCTCCTCTTCATAGTCAGAGACTACTTGAAGTTGGCTGACGATTTTAGGGAAGCGAAAAACTTGATCAAAAACAATGAACTATTTGTTGACGGCGCGCTCGCTCGCGACGAAAAAAGACCAGTCGGATTGATGGACGTGGTTTCCATCCCCAAACTCAAAACAGCTTTCAGAATTGTGTTCGTAAAGCAAAAACTTTCCTTGATTCAAATTCCAGCGGAGCAAGCATCATGGAAGTACTGCAAAGTAATTCGAAAACTCACCACAAAAAAAGGCAAGACGCAGCTAGTGTTTCACGACGGGAGAAGCATTTTAGTCGAAAATACTGGAAAAAACGGCGGCGGGCGCGAGCTCAAGCCCGGCGATTCCGTAAAATTAAGCGTTCCCAAGCAATCAATTAAAGCCGTATTAAAACGCGAGAAAGGCGCTTTATGCTACATTCCGTACGGAAAACACTCTGGAGAAGTCGCCACGCTTGCAGAAATTCTCGAACGCAAAGGCAGCGAAGGCAACAACGCGTTGTTGAAGGCAGGCGGCCACGAGCTGATCACGCTACAAGACTACTTGTTCGTCGTAGACGAAGATTTCAAAACACAACTACAACAAACTAAAGAGTAACGAAACAAAAAAAGAAAAAAGCGAAAAGAAAAGCGAAAGTAGGAGAATGAACGCGCGAAAAACGTGGTTTAAAAAATGGCTTTAAACAAGGTTTTTTTAGAAAAAGTAATGCTCAACATCGGGGTAGGCGGCGGAGGCGAAGTTCTCGAGAAAGCAAGAGAATTACTGGAGAAAATCTGCGGTCAAAAAGTAGTCGTCACTAGAGCCCACGCTAGAAACCCTTCATTCAAAATACGGAAAGGCGACCCGCTGGGCGTGAAAGCGACTTTAAGAAAGAAAAAAGCCGAAGAGGTTTTGAAAAACGCGTTGGACGCGGTGGACAAGCAATTGAAGGCAAGCAGTTTCGACGATTACGGAAACGTCTCATTCGGCGTGAAGGAATACATCGATTTTCCTGGCATGAAGTACGACCCAAAGATTGGGATGTTTGGATTCGACGTTTGTGTGAAGCTTGCAAAGAAAGGCGTTCGAGTCGCTTACAGGAGAATTGCTGCGGGAAGGCTTCCGGTCAAGCAACGCGTTTCAAAAAGCGAAGCCGTCGAATTCATGCAAAAACAATTCGGCGCGAGCATCGTTTCATAATCACAACAAAATTTGCAGAATAATCACTGCACCATGTTTTGCATTTTGTATCCAATTTTTTCATGATTTTAAGTAAGGCGGTGTTGGTTGAACAAGCTTGAGAATCGCTTCAAGAAGAGAATGAAACGAAAATGCAGGTTTTGCGGTAACGCGCGGGGTCTGATTCGCAAGTACGACTTGTACGTCTGTCGAAAGTGCTTCAGGGAAATTGCTGGGGGTCTGGGTTTCAAGAAATACTCGTAAAAAACAATCGTTAGCGTGAAAAACAATCATTAGAAAACAATTTGTTAAAAAAAACAGTTCGTGGGGTAATAAAAAATGGATTCGCTTGCAAACGCTTTAAACTCGATTAAAGTCGCTGAAGTTAAAGGCAGGCCTGAAGCGCGTATAAAGCCGGGCTCGAAGTTGATTCGCGAGGTGCTCTCTATACTGCAGGCGAACGGTTTTGTGGGCGAGTTCGAGTTCATCGACGACGGCAAGAGCGGGGAATTCGTAGTAAAACTTTTTGGGAAGATTAACGACTGCAGGATTATAAAACCGCGTTTTTCAGTAAAAGCAAGCGATTGGGAAAAGTATGAACAACGCTTTCTCCCCGCCAAAAACGTGGGCCTCATAATTGTTTCCACGCCGGACGGCTTAAAAACGCACGTTCAAGCGAAGAAAGAAAACTCCGGCGGCAGGCTATTGTGCTACGTTTACTGAAAAACCACGAATTTAAGACTCAAAAATCGAAAATCGAGCAAAAATCAAAAATTTAGCAAAAATCGAAATCTGGAACCAGAATTCAAATCGAATTGAAAAAAAGCTGAAAAAAGTGTTTGAAACCGTAAAGGTGTTGGATTTGAAGTTTCCTGAAGACACGAAAATCGAAGTCGTAGGCGGAACCGTGAAAGTATCTGGGCCGAGCGGTTCGCTTGAAAAAAAATTCAATGAAAAAATTCTTAAACCAAGCGCGTCAGGAAACGATTTTGAAGTAAAAACCGCTGCGGAAACGCGTGAAACGCGCCGCGTTCTAGCCGCAAAGAAAGCGTTGGAAGCGCACGTGCGTAACATGATCGCCGGCGTGCACGCGCCTTTTGAAAAGAAACTGCAAGTAGTGTTCGCTCACTTTCCCATCGGGATCGAAGTCAAGGAAAGGGAAGTAATCATCAAAAACTTTTTGGGAGAAAAAAAGCCGAGGAAGGCCAAAATTGTTGGAACAACAAGCGTTTCAGTGTCAGGCCAAGAAATAATAGTAAAGGGAAGCGACAAGGAGGCAGTTGGTCAAACAGCTTCAAACATCGTGAAAGCAACGAAAATCAAGGCGCGCGACGAACGCGTCTTTCAAGACGGAATATACTACCCGTAAAAATGCTCATAGAAATCAATGGGAAAAAATTATGCAAGAATTTGAGTTGAGAATAAAATGGGGAGAAAACACCCAAAGTTTCAACGGCAGAACGCCGCAGTGAAAAAACGCGTTGGACTCTCGTGGAGAAGACCGCGAGGTATAGACAACAAGCAGCGCTTAAAATTGAAAAGCGCTGGCGCGCTTCCAAGCGTAGGCTGGCGCTCGCCGAAAGCCGCTCGCGGGCTGCATCCAAGCGGTTTTTTCGAGAAGTTGGTTTTCAACGAAAAGCAATTGGCGCAAGTTGACGCGCGAACGCAGGCGGTGCGGATTGCCGCTGGCGTCGGGTTAAAGAAAAGGCAAGCAATTTTAAAGAAAGCAGCTGAACTCGGCTTGAAAGTCCTTTAAAGGCTAAATTTTGTATTTTTGAATTTTTTGGATTCTTTGAAGAATTGCATTTTTGAAGAAGGTTGATGAAGATTGTCTTTGAAAACAGTAAGGCGTTTGGCGTCTAGACTGCTTGGAGTCGGCGAGAGCCACATTAAAATCCTGGACGCGAAACGCGCTGGGGAAGCATTGACTGGTGACGACGTGCGTTCGCTGATTTCCGAAGGCGTGATAGTTGGAGAGCAACGCGTCGGCGTAGGCCGCGCGAAAGCACGCTTCAAGCAAGCGCGCCTGCATTCTGGAAGACGCAGGCAACACGGTAGCAGAAAAGGCGGAAGGAAAGCGAAGGAAAAAAAGAAATGGGTTTCGTTGACGCGCGGCATGAGGCGCGCGCTTTCCGCGTTAAAGCCTTCCCTGAAAAAAGGTTACTATAGAAACGCTTACTTGAAAATCAAGGGAGGCTACTTCAAGTCTAAAGCGCAGCTTTTACAGTACTTGCGCGAAAATAAAGCATTCAAGTAAATAAAGCATTCAAGTAAAAAAATCTTGGGTTTTTTCAAGCATTGTTTTTACGGCATTGTTGTTTATGTTGTTGTTTTAGGGTGTTGTGATTGGTTTTAGGTGTTGTGGTAAGTAAGGTGTTGCGGTAGTGGTTTGAAATGAAGAGAGCTAAGCAAGCGTTGTACGTGGTTCACTTCAAGAGACGCAGGCTGTTTAAGACGAATTACAAAAAACGCTTGGCATTGTTGAAAAGTCGTTTACCGCGGCTGGTCGCGCGAAAGTCAAACAGGTTTTTCTACGTTCAATTCGTGGAATTCGGCGAGAAAGGCGACAAAACAATAGCGGCTGCTTGCTCGCGCGAGTTGCGGAAGTCAGGTTTTGCGGGAAAGTGCAACACGCCTTCAGCGTACTTGACTGGCTTGCTTGCTGGCAAACGCGCGCTAGCGAAAGGCGTGAAAAAATTCGTTTTAGACGCTGGACTGCATTCTGCTTCAAAGGGAAGCATTTTGTTCGCTGCTTTGAAGGGCGCGGTGGACGCCGGGCTTGCAACTAATTTCGCTGAAGAAATCATGCCGAGCGCAGAACGCATTGAAGGAAAGCATTTGGCTGAAGCTGTTCAAAAAAGTTTTCTTGAAGTGAAGCAAAAAATTCTTGCAGGTTGAAGTGAAATGGTTCAAACAAATAGAAACGATGGGGAATGGGTTCCTAAAACTGTTTTAGGAAAAAAGGTTTTGGCAGGCGAAATAACTTCGCTCGAGGAAGTACTAGCTGCCGGGAAGAAAGTGTTGGAACCGCAAATAATCGATTTTTTGTTGAAGGGACAAAAGAAAGAGGAAGTGCTTGAAGTCACGAGCACGCAGAGAATGAGTGGAAGCGGGAGAAAACAATTGATGCGCGCGGTCGTCTTGCTCGGAAGCAGCGGCTTTGTAGGCGTTGGTGTGGGCAAGGCTTTCGAAAGCAGGGACGCGATTGAGGAAGCGATCCTCGATGCGAAAAAACACTTGATTAAAGTAAGTTTGGGTTGCGGTTCGTGGGAGTGTGGATGCGGTTTGCCTCACTCGTTGCCTCAGGAAGTGCGCGGAAGCAATGGAAGCACTAAGATTCTCATCAAGCCAGCGCCGCGGGGCGTGGGCTTAGTCGCTGGCGAAATCGCTAAGAAAGTGCTCGAGTTCGCCGGCGTTGAAGACGCTTGGACTTTCAGCCGAGGGAGAACGAGAAACATTCTGAATATAGTTCTCGCCACGATAAACGCGCTTGACTCGCTCAACCATTTAAAGAAAGGTAAGGAAAGCGGAGAAGGTGCAAGCGAAAGCGTGAGTGAAAGCGTTAAAGAAGCGAGCGTTAAAGAAGCGGGGGCGGAAAGCGTTTAAAAATTATTTTTCTTAATTTCTTAATTTATCGAAACTTTATCGAAAAATTTTTGGTTTTCGTTATGGATAAAGAAAAAAGCGGAAACAAAGATTGTTTGCTTGCAGTAATCCGCGTTCGCGGTAGGGTGGGTGTTAGGAGCGACGTTGAACGCGCTTTAAAGCAATTGGGTTTGACGCGTAAAAACCATTGTGTTCTCGTAAACGCTGACAAAGCGAAAAGCATGTTGAAGAAAACCGGCGATTACGTGACTTGGGGTGAAGTTGATGACGAGACTATCGCGTTGCTAGAAAAAGTTAAAGCGCTTCAGGGAAGCAGAAAGGTTTTTCGGCTGCAGCCTCCTCGCAAGGGATTAAAGGGCGGAATTAAAAAGCGTTTTCCGAAGGGAGCTCTCGGCTACCGCGGCAAGGCAATTAACGACTTGCTTAAAGCAATGCTTCCAATCAACATTAAATGAATTGCATTAAAATGGGTTGAGAGTGGTTCATGTAGAATGGCTAGGCGGATAAAAAGCAAGAAGAGAAAGCGTTATTTAGGCAACCGCAGTTTCGGCGGGGGTAACGCGAAGAATAGGCGTGGGAAAGGCAACCGCGGCGGCGTGGGGAGAGCTGGTTTTCATAAGCACAAGTGGCTTCACACAATCAAGTTCGAGGGAACGAGTCAGCGGGAGCGCGGGAACAAGGGTTTTTTCAATCCGACGCGCAAGACGCTCAACGAGATTTCATTAAAACAGTTGAACAAAAAAATCGCGGCAGGCGAGTTCAAACCAGACGCGCAAGGCGTTTACTCTATAAACTTGGAGGGGTTCAAGGTATTGTCTTCAGGTAGAGTGACTGTAAAGCTTGCGGTGCGCGCGTCAGGTTTTTCGAAAAAGGCTGTCGAGAAAATAACGGCTGCGGGCGGAACTGTTAGTATCGTGTGAGTGAAGAGGATTGATTAGTGAGGATTGATTGTTTTGTTAAACGCGTTAAAGCCTTTACTGTCAATCCTGCCTGAAGTAAAGCGCCCGCAACGGATTCCGGGATTGAAGGAAAAACTTGGTTGGACGATCACTGCACTACTCTTGTTCTTCGTTCTAGGCCAGATTTACCCGATCGGCGTCGACGCGTCGCGCTTGACGCAGTTTGAACGCCTTGACATTTTGTTGGGAAGCAAGACTGGAACACTCATTACAACCGGCATCGGTCCCATCGTGCTCGCAAGCATTTTCCTCCAGCTTGCTGTAGGCGCGAAACTCGTTTCCCTTGATTTGAGTAATCCAGAACACAAGAAAGCGTTTCAAGGGCTTCAAAAACTCTTGTCGATTGCGTTGAGCTTCTTTGAAGCCGGAGTATACGTGTTTTCCGGTTACTTGCCTGCTTCTACAGCGAATACGATTCTCGGCTCGTTTTTCTTGACTCAATTCCTTCTCGTCCTGCAACTCGCGGCAGGTTCTATCATCTTGTTGTACCTAGACGAGGTGGTGCAGAAGTACGGAATAGGCTCCGGAATCTCGCTGTTCATCGCAGCAGGTGTGAGCCAAACTGTTTTTGTCGGCGCGTTCAGCCTCGCGCCAGGCGCTACCGGAATACCGCAAGGACTAATTCCCAACGCTTTTTACTTGATTGCTAGCGGCGACGTTGCGAATGCGGTTTGGAACTTCGCGCCAATTCTCTTCACAATAATAGTTTTCATGGTAGTGGTGTACGTCGAGGGAATGAAGATAGAACTCCCACTCGCGTACGGTCGAGCGCGTGGGTTAGGTGCACGTTACCCAATAAAGTTTTTGTATGTGAGCAACATTCCAGTAATTCTCGCGAGCGCTGTTTTGCTGAATTTTCAACTAATGGGATTGTTTACCGCGACTCCGGTTCCAGGCACGCCTGGCTTGAAGCAAAGTTTTTTCGGCACTTACCAAAACAACCAGCCGGTCGCAGGACCAGTTTACTATATTACCGCGCTGCCGTCGCCGTTACTGGTTCCCGGCGGTTACCCGGCGTACTTGCAGCTCGTAACGCAGCCGAACGAGTTGCTGCACATTCTCGTTTACGGAATCGCCCTCGTGATTCTATGCGTTATTTTCGGATGGTTTTGGATTGAGAGCACTGGAATGGGCGCTGCCGACGTCGCGGCGCAACTCGAACGCGCTGGACTACAGATTCCGGGATTCAGGCAGGACCCGCGCATTACGCAAAAGATTCTTGAACGCTATATTCCAGTAATAACGATTTTGGGGAGTGTTTTCGTTGGCGTCCTAGCTTGGTTTGCAGACATTACTGGCGCGTTAGGCACAGGCACAGGCATTCTCTTGACTGTCGGAATAATCTACCGCTTTTACGAGGACCTTGCGCAGCAACAATTATTCGAAATGTATCCAGCACTAAAGCAGCTAGTGCGTTGAACAACGTTAAACAATTAATGGTTGTCGGAGAGAACGCGTTTTACTTGAGTGATTTACTTGAGTGAAGTCGAAACTATCGAAATAATCGTTTTCGCGATAGCGTTCGCCTTCTTTTCTTACTACTTGAACAAGAAAATCGGACACCGCGACAAGGTTAGAGACTTACAGAAGAAAGTCAACGAGTACCAGAAAGAGTTGAAAGACGCTTATGCGCGGAAGGACGAAGCGAAAATCAAGGAGTTGAGCGCGCGTGAAAAGGAAATGATGGATCACATGAAGCAAATGACTCTCCTGCCAATGCGCACGATGGTGTTAATCTTGCCCTTGTGGTTCGTAATCTTTTACTTCATCCTGCCAGCGTTGTTTTCAAACTACATTCTTACAAACATGCCGTTCCCGGTGCCTTCATCGATTGCGTTCTGGCAACCATGGAAAAACTGGCTTGGCGCGCGCGGCTTGTTCATCTACGCGACTGTATTCGCCGGTTTATTCGTAGAACTCGTTTTTACTAGAATCGAAAAAAAAATATTTCAAAAACTGCAGCAACAACCACAGCAACAACAGAAGCAAGAACAAGCTGCGCAGTAAAAAGAGGTGTTTTGTTTTGAGACGCGCATTGCAAAGGAAAAGAAAACTCTTCCGCAAGAGCGTAAGCGGCAGGAAGACTGTGTTATTTAAAGCCAGGAAGCCCGGCAAGGCGGCGTGCGGATTGTGCGGCGCGCTCTTGCACGGAGTTCCAAACAAGCGAATCGCTGAACTGCGCAAGCTCGCCAAGACGAAAAAGCGTCCCGAGCGCGTGTTCGGCGGCGTCTTGTGCGCGAACTGCGCGCAACGCGTGATCATCGACAAAACGCGTTTACGGTCAGGCGCGATTAAGGCGGAAGAAATTCCGTTGACGCGTTTAAAGTATGTTCAAGCGCTTAAAGACTGAAGAAAAAAGAGGCGAGCGCGGAGTTGCGGATAGCTGTTTCTGGCTTGAGCGGCTGCGGCAACACGACGGTTACTAAGCTTGTCGCGAGAAAACTCAAGTTGAAGCGCATCAACTACACGTTCCGCGATATGGCGCGAGAAAAACGCGTTCCATTCAAAAAGTTTCACGCGCTTGCTGAAAAAAAGTTTCCTGAAATGGATTTCGCTCTCGACAGGAAACTCTCGCGGTTGGTGGCGGCGAACAAAGATTGTGTTCTCGGCTCGCGGCTCGCGGTGTGGCTTGACTCGCCGCAAGTGAAGAAAAAAACTGGCGTGAGCGGCGGCTTCAACTTCGACTTGAAGGTGTGGCTTGCGGCGCCTCTCATAGTGCGCGCGAAGCGCATTCAAGAACGCGAAGGCGGGAGTTTTCGCAAAGCGCTTGAGGAAACGCGCGAGCGGGACGCAAAAGATAAGGTGCGTTACAGGAAGGCTTACGGAATCGCAGACTTTTCGAAAGCGAAGGTTGATTTGGTTATCGACGTGGAGAAAAACGACGCGCGGCAAGTTGCGGACAAGATTGTGGAGGCAGCTGTTAAAATAATGAAAATTAAAATAATGAAATGAGGGGGAGAGGTGATTGAATGGCTTCAGTTGTTCAAGTTGGAAAAAAGGCGGTGCGCGCGAAAGGGCGGAAGGCAGGTGAAGAGGTTATCGTCACGAAAATCGTTGACAAGAACTTCGTAATAGTGAAGGACAAGAAGGGCAAGGAAAAACGCTGCAACATCGCGCATTTAGAGTTTATTGATTGAATCGAATCCGAATTGGATTCGAATCGAATAAAAGCCTACTGAAAATTTTGGCTTAATTAACTTAAAACTATTTTCTTATAAAACTATTTTATTAAAACCATGTAAATAACGTCTTGGAGTTTGCTGTAATAGTCACACCATTTTGGCAAGCGAGCAACTTCACGGAAACCCAATTTTTCGTAAAGTGCTTTAGCCGGTTTGTTGTCTTCCAAGCACCTCAAGTAAATAATGCGCGGCTTCAATTTTTTCTTTACTAAACTAATTACTCGCTTCATTTTAGCGTCGATGCTAAACCGGCTCGACGGAAGTTTTTTGAGACGCTAACACCAATTTCGACGTTTCTCCGCATCATTCCAGAGTCTCTGCGCGCTTCACAAGAACCCGCTAGCCTGCCTTCGTAGAAAGCGCCTAAGTAAACCGTGTTTCCTTTACGCACGTAACCCAAAGTTTTCTTCAACCACTCTCGCTGTTTCTTTAAAGAAATCAACTCGTTCTTCACCAGATACGCTTTTTCTTTAACTAAGGAATTAATGTAATCGCGCAGCATTCGCTCGTTCTCGTTCGCGCGGAGTCCACGCAGTTTTACGCGCCTTCCATCGCGCAAGGTTATGGTTTGTGTTTTCATGATTTAACCTCTTGCTTTTAATTTAATGCCCGCCATCAATCTTAATAATGTTAGTGTTGCGTGCAGAGGAAGCAAGGTTGGGTGTCAATCCAAGCGAGCGGAGCATGTGTGACTTGCTGCGTTTTGGAATAGTAATTCTAGACAAGCCGCGCGGGCCGTCGTCGCATGAAGTAAGCGCTTTCGTGCGCAGGATTCTCGGCGTCAAGAAAGCCGGGCACTCTGGAACTCTTGACCCGAATGTTTCCGGCGTGCTTCCAGTGCTTTTGGAAGATGCTTGCAAAGCAGCTGGCTTCATGCTCAAGCAGAGAAAAAGTTATGTTTGCGTCGCGCGTTTCGGAGAAAAGGTTTCGGAAAAGAATTTGCTGGCGGCACTCGCGCACTTCCGCGGCAAGATATATCAAACACCTCCGCTCGAGAGCGCGGTTGTAAAGCGGCTGCGGATGCGCGAGGTTTACTCGCTCGAGCTTTTGGAGGTTAATGGGCGGGATGCCTTGTTTTCCTGCGAGGTTGAAAGCGGTTTTTACGTTCGCAAGCTTGTTTTCGACCTTGGCGAAGTGTTGGGAGTGCAGAGTGAAATGCTTGAACTTCGCCGCGTTAGCGCTGCTGGCTTCAGCGAACGGCAGTGCGTCACGCTTCAAGACCTTGCGGACCGCGCGTGGTTTTGGAAGAATGAGGGTGACGACAAGCTCTTGCGGAAAGTCGTTCTTCCAATAGAGAAAGCAGTTTTCTTGAAGCGCGTTGTCGCCAGTGACGGGGCGTTGCACGCGATTTCAACCGGCGCGAACCTCGCGGTTTCCGAAATCCTTTTGCTGGACGAGGGGATAAAGACTGGCGAAAGCGTTCAAGTGCTTTCAGGAAAAGGCGAGTTGGTTTGCTTCGCGCAAGCATTGCTGTCGAGTGAGGAAATCGCTTCTCGCAGGAACGGAATCGCGTTCGACGTGACGCGCGTGATTCACGCTTTTTAAGAGGCGATCGGTAATCGTACTCTCGGATTAAAATTTGCCGGCAGCGAGGTTGGCTCAAGTTTATAAATCAATAATTATTTTGTTTAAGTTATGCAACTGAGAATGGGAATGGTGCAGATACGCAATTCCGGATTTTGAAGTGCCTACTTTCATAAAGTGGGCTGGCGTATATTTTGGCGTATATTTATCGCGGTACTTTATTATGATGCCTAATTATGGTGCCTAAAGGATTCTTCTTTCCTTTAAAGACGTAAATCGTTTCAGTTTTATTTAAGTTGAATTGTTTAACGAGTTCTAAAGCCATAATTGCTTTAGTGGCGTTCCAAATATATACGCTACTAAACCGACTTTAGTAGTAAAGCCGTTCTAAAAATAAGGGTTTTTAAACCAGTTTCTGCATACTTTTTCTACATATTTCTAGAAGAAAAAGCCTTTTTCTCGAGGAAGCTTTTCGCTCTGTAATTCTGGCAAGGCTTTATAACGAGAAAACGCAAAATTTTAATCGCGCCGGGATGGCAGAGTGGTAATGCGCACGCTTGGAGCTTTTTATCAGTTGCCCTCTTTTTGGGCGCACTGAAAAAACCGTTGAGCGTGTGGTCGAAAGACCTCCCGAGTTCGAAACGGCTTTTTGTTGTTGAAGCCGCGGGCTTCTCGGTCCCGGCGTTTTTCAAAAAAGAATTAGGGTTCAAAAAAGAATTAGGGGCGCGTGTGGTTTTGGTTCAACAAACGCAAGGACAAACGCAGTCGCAGCCAGCGAAGCAATTCGGCGGAAAACTAGGCGCCGCATCGCATGCGGCACCGCACGGCGGCGCGCACGCCGTAAAGATGACTGGCAAGGAATCGAAAGACTTCCGCGGAATCATTCGCTTGCTCGGCCGCGACATCGAGGGGCATACTACTATCAAGAATGCTTTACGCAAGATTCGCGGCTTCGGGCATAACGCTTCCGCGAATCTCGTTCGCGCGATTTCAAGAGAATTAGGCGTCAAGCCAGACGTGATGGTTGGTGACTTGAACGACCAGCAGCTGCAGACAATTGAAGCGTTCGCTCGCGAGCCATTGAAACACGATTTCAAGAGCTTTCAATTAAACCGGGCAAGAGACCCTGAGTCAGGCGAATCGCGTCATCTTATAGCGAACGACTTGGTTTTTGTGACTCGCCAAGACCTCGAGCGAGAGAAAAACACTCGCTCTTGGAAAGGCTGGAGGCGAAGCCTCGGCCAACGCGTGCGCGGACAACACACGCGCACTACCGGCCGCACTGGCTTGACCGTCGGCGTGCTGAAAAAGGCAATCAAGACGCAAAAAGCGGCTGCAGCAGCCGGTGCGCAGGAAGCCGGCAAGAAGGAAGAAAAAAAGTAGTGATTTGAAGCAGTAGTTCTCGCAAGTGGTTTTGCAAGTGATTGTTTCGCAAGTGATTTAAATGGGTGACCCTAGAAAAAAAAGAAAACTATACGAAAAGCCGAAGAAACTATGGGACGAAAAACGCATCGAGGAAGAGAAATCCCTTCGCGAAGAGTTCGGCTTGAAGAACGCGCGCGAATTGTGGAGAATGCAAACGATTCTGCGCAAGATTCGGCGTGAGGCACGCCGCCTACTCTCGCGAAAAGGCAAAAACGTTGACGAACGAGCGGAAAAGCTTTTGAAGCGCGTGAAAAAGTTTTTGATAAGCAAGCAAGACGCTGGCCTCGACGACATTCTCGCCTTGACGACTCGCGACATTCTCGCGCGCAGGCTAGAGTCGATCGTCTTAAAAAAGGGTTTCGCAAGGACTGTGAAGCAAGCGAGACAGTTTATAGTTCACGGGCACATCGCAATCAACGGCAAAAAAGTCACGGTGCCATCATACTTGACTAGCTTTGACGAAGAAACGCAAGTGAATTGGTTTAAAAAACCTGTAGCTGGAGTGGAACGCGGCGAAGCAGAAGAAACAGCGTCGAAGAACGCAAAGAAAACCGAGTCAGGAAAGGCTGAGTCGCGCGAGCCAGAGTCGAAAACCGAAGTTATAAAACCAAGTGCGGAGCACGTTGAAAAAGCCGGTAGCGTTGAGGCAAGGCAAGCAGAATAATCGATAAAGCAGAAGAAAGGAGTAATCGAGTAAACTGGTTGAAGAAAATGATTGAAGTTGAATCAAAGCAAGCAAGACAAACGCAGTCGCAACGTCAAGCGCTTGCAGCAACAGCGCCAACGCAGGCCACGCCAACCCGGTCAACAACTACGATAACACGCGCGAAACCACAACAAGAATTGTGGGGAGTAGCACACATTTATTCTTCCAAGAACGACACGATAATCACGATTACTGACTTGAGTGGGGCTGAAACTATCGCGACTGGAAGCGGCGGGATGATAGTAAAAGCTGATCGCGAGGAAGGAAGCCCTTACGCCGCGATGCAAGCAACTTTCCGCGCTGCGGAAAAAGCTAAGGAACGCGGCATCACCGGAGTACACGTGCGCGTTCGCGCTCCAGGCGGACACAAGACTAAGACTCCTGGTGCAGGCGCGCAGGCTGCTATTCGCGCTCTCGCGCGTTCAGGATTACGCATCGGAAAAATCGAGGACGTCACTCCCATTCCAACTGACACTACTAAGAGGCCTGGCGGAAAAAGGGGCCGCAGAGTGTAAGGAATTAAATGCAGGTAGGTTAACCAGCGATTAAGAAACTTAAGGTAAATTAAAGGTTAAAAAACTAAAATTTTGGGAAGGTGTTCGGCTTTGGTGCTTGAATTTACTGTTTTGAGCGAATCGCGCGAGAAACTGTTCCTACTCGTAAAAAACGCGGACGTGCATTTGCTTAACTCGCTGCGTAGAACCGTAATCAGCGACTTACCTTGCTTCGCAATCGACGAGGTTTCGATTTACGAAAACACGTCGCCCTTATTCAACGAGTACGTTGCGAACAGAATCGCATTGATTCCTCTTTCGTACGAAGAAGGAGTTGCAGACGACGCGAAAATCGCTTTCGAGTTGAACGTCGAGGCTGCGGACGTGGATAGAGTTGTTTACTCGCGCGAGTTGACGAGCATTGACCCAGTAATCAAGGTTTTCGCAGAAAAAATTCCATTGATTAAACTCGGTAAAGGCCAAAAGCTGCGGCTTGAAGCGCTAGCAGTGAAAGGCACCGCAAAACAGCATGCGAAATTCCAGTGCGCGTTAGCGAGTTACGGCGCGCTTGACGAGTTCAAGCTCGCGACTAAATGCAGGAAGTGCGGCACCGAATTGAATCCGAAACCGCGGGAGCTTCTTTCAGAAAAAGCACTCAAAACATTAAAAGAAAAAGCACCGGAATCGTGTTTTCAATGCGCTTCATGCGCAAAGGAAGCGCAAGCGAAGGCTGGAAGAAAGAAGGAAGAGGAAAACGTTTTCGTTTTCTCAATCGAGTCATTCAACAACTTGAGCGCGCGCGAACAACTTGAACGCGCTTTCACGGTCATCCAAGAAAAAATAGATTCAGTAATAAAAGAATTAAAGTAGTTTTTTCAAGCAAGTAGTTTTTCAAGCGGGGTTGAAGCAAGAAATTTGTTTTTGAAGGTTCGCGTGACGCCGAACGCGAAGCGCTTTGAAATTCGTTTCGGAAATGGCTTGCTGAAAGCGCGCGTGCGCGCGCCTGCCGAAGGAGGCAGGGCAAACGATGAACTTGTCCGCGAGCTTTCAAAGATTCTAGGAAGCAAAGTGTTGATAGCAAAAGGGTTGAAATCGCGTGATAAGAAAGTTCTCGTCAAAGAATAAGTGAAAAAGAAGTTGAAAAAAAACTGGGATTGGTGATGCAGGGGACTGCAGGGGTAGGTGAATAATTTTTCGTTTTTTTGTTTTTTCGTTCGCCCTCTAAGGCAGAGCTTGGTCAAAAATTTTTGGTTGACTTTCCTTGAGAAACCCGTCCTCAGCAGCGCTGTACAGCAGGGTTGCAGGCAAGGTGGTTTCGAGAAAACAACCATTGGTTGGCATTGCGCAAGCTTGAGGTGCTTGTCTCTTAGGAGTGCCTGGGTTCAAATCCCAGCCCCTGCATTTTTTAAAACGAAATAAAAACGAAAGAGTTTCAAAAGAGTTTGATTGGAATTGAAGTTAAGATTGTCGAAAACACGCGGGCCTGAAAACCCAGAGTTGAAGAGCCTCGTGTTTTTCTTGAAACGCGTTGGAAAAAAAAGCAAGGCGCGAATTTGGTTAGAGGCGGCGCGAAGGCTGTGCACGCCTGCTCGCAAGCGTCGCGAAGTGACACTCTACAGGTTAAACAAGCTCGTCTCGGACGGCGACGTTGTGGTAATTCCAGCGAAAGTAGTTTCGAGCAAGGGGTTTGCGTTCAAGAAAAAAATCGCAGTCGGTTGTTTTAGTATATCCAGTGGAGCATTGAAACAATTGCAGGCTGCTGGTTCGAACGTGCTTTCACTCAAACAACTAGCTGAAAAAAATCCTGAAGGCAAGAAAATAAAGATAATTGTTTGAAAATCGTTTGAAAAACAAGTTGCTGGTTGAGAAAAAATGTTGTTGATTGATGCTGACAGCGCTGTCGCAGGACGGCTTGCTGCTTTCGCTGCAAAGAAAGCGCTTTCAGGCGAGACTGTGGTAATAGTAAACGCTGAAAAGGCGGTTATTTCCGGCGCCCCAGAACACGTAGTTAGAAAATACTTCAAAAAACGCTCTATTCAAAACAAGGCTAATCCAGAGAAAAGCGCGAAAACGCCGCGCAGGCCAGACTTGTTCCTCAAGAAAATGATTGAGGGAATGATTCCGAAAAGCCCGCGCGGCTCGAAGGCGGAAAAATCGATTAAAGCGTTTCTGGGAGTTCCTCGCGAGTACGAAGGTAAGAAGGCGGAAAAGCCCGTGAAAACAGCTGAAAAACTTGGCGCAAAATTCATCACGCTAAAAGAATTGTGCATGCATTTAGGTTGGAACAAAAATATTTGATGTTTCGAGTTGAATAAAAAAAATGGTTAAAAAAACAAGCGAAACCGCGAAAGACGAGGCGAAAGAAAAGAAAGCGAAAACACCCAGGAAAACGCGTGAAAAACCGCCCGCAGTCGAGGAAGCGAAGGCAGGCGAAGCAGTGAAGGAACTCAAGGAAAGAAAGCAACGCGTTTCGCGCAGAAAAAAAATTTTCGTGGAACGCGGAAAACGCAAGCGCGCGATAGCCCGCGCGACAATCAGGGAAGGAACAGGAATACTCGAAATCAATAATCTCGGAATCAACGCTTTCACGTCGCCGGTAGAACGCGAAATCATTAGCGAACCGCTTCGCTTTACTGACGCAAGCAAGATAGACGTGAGTGTCAACGTGCGCGGAGGCGGACGCATGGGGCAAGCGCAAGCCGCGCGCACTGCAATAGCGCGCGCATTAGTCGCGTATACTGGTGATGAAGAGTTACGCAAGCGTTTTATGGAGTTCGACCGTTCCCTGCTAGTTGAAGACCCGCGGCGCGTCGAACCCAAAAAGTTTAAGGGTCCGAAGGCGCGCGCGAGGTTTACGAAATCCTACAGGTAAACCAAAAGTGAAGAAAACGAAGAAAACAAAGAAAAAGACGCGTGCCGACGGAAAGAAAGCGCGCGTAAAAGCGAGCGTAAAAGCGCGTGCTGTAAAGCTTCTGCAAAAAATTGTTTTGGTTTGCGTGAACTGCGGGTCAATCGACGTGGAAAGCCCTTCGGTTTTGCGCGGCGCTGTGCCGGGAGCTTTCGACATCGCAGGCATTTACACTTGCAGGAAATGCGGCTTTACGGGCCTGCCGGTCGCAACGACGTTAAGTAAGGCCGCCAAGTTGAGCGCTTACATTAAGAAAAAAAGGAAAGTAAGGCGGTAAAGAAAGAGGTTAAACCGTTTTGAGAATGGTTGGGAGGTGGTGTTGACCGTGTTGATTCCGGTCAGATGCTTTCAGTTGCGGTAAGCCCGTCGCGGAATACTGGGATGACTACAAAGAGCGCGTGTTGAATGGCGAGAGCAAGGAAAAGGCGCTCGACGAACTGGGAATAGATCGCTACTGCTGCAGGAGAATGTTTCTCGCGCAGTACTTTGATGAGAAAACCGGCGCGGAACTCGTTGATGAAATCCTGCCCTTCAAGAGATTCTGATTCTTTTTTGCCTTTTCTTCTTTTTTTACCTTTTCTTTTTTATCGGCGTTTTAAAAACGCGAACTTCAATAATAACTTTAATAATAATTATTCGCGGGGCTGTAGGGTAGCCTGTCGAAGCTTTTTGGTTTGCAGAGAGCTTCGGGCGACGCATCCTGCAAGCTTGGGGTCGAACGCGAAGACTTTTCCGCGTTTTCCAGAATGCTTGTGACCCGAGTTCGAATCTCGGCAGCCCCACTTTTTTATAACCCAACGCATAAAAACTTATTTCAAGAACGCGGCCGTGGTCTAACGGTATGATTTCAACCGACGCGTTTTTCGAAAACGCGTTGGGAATAAGCCCTCCAAGCTGACGGCGCGGGTTCGACTCCCGCCGGCCGCACTTTTAGTGATCAAAAAGTGATTAAAAAAAATTTTGAAGGTTTTGCTTGAAAATCTTTAAAAAAATATTGAAAAATTGAGAAAATCGAGAAACCACTCGAATTGAAAATACGTTTCTCTATAACCAAAAAAGTTCTTCGTTTAAAAAAGTTTAAAAATTGTTAAACTTCTTGAAAAAAAAGCTTACATAACCAAAATACGCTGAATAATTGGTAATAACTAATGTTTAAAGCAATTCTATTCGATGTTGACGGCGTGCTCTTGGACAGCGACGAGGCGCTAGCGCGGCTTTTCGCTGACTGCGTGCAACACTTCGGCTTTCCGCGCCCGCCGCGCGAGAAAGTGTTACGTTACGCTGGCTTGAGTGGCTTGCAGTGGATTTCACACCTCTTGCCGAAAAAGTTTTTCGACAAGAACAAGAAACGCGCGCGAAACTGGCTTTGGGCGCATTACGCCGATTACAACAAGCGCTATGCGCGCGTGACGCCTGGCGCGCTTGAAACCGTCAAGAAACTGCGCGCGCGAGGCGTGAGGACTGGAATCGTAACAAACGGTTACTACTGGCAATTCAAAGAACTCGATAAAATGTTTGGGTTGAATGCAGTCGACTTCGTGGCGACGACGGATTCGCAAGGCAAGCGGTTGAAACCAAAACCTGCGCCGGACTTGCTGCGCCTGGCAGTGCGCGAATTAGGCGTAAAGCCAAGCGAAGCATTGTACGTGGGTGACACGCGCGTTGACGTGTTGGCTGGCGAGCGCGCTGGCGTGAAGACGATTCTCCTCGCGCGCGCGAGGAACGCTGGCTTGAAGGCGCGGCGGATTCGTTCGCTGCGCGAGTTAAAGAAAATAGTTTCAGGAAAAAACTTGATTTAAACAACTGGTTTTAAAACCAAGTTTTAAGTAATTATTTATCATGAGAGATTCTCTCGTATTCTCGTTTTTTCTTTTGGTTTCAGCAAGCGCTTTCACAGCCGCGGACTTGCCGCCCATGTTTCCGACTGGCGCCTACATAGCCGGTCTTTACGCGCGAGATGCTTCGACAGGCCACGAGATTGCGAACCAATTAATAACTTACTACTTTCAAGAAAAAAACAATTCAAGTATTCCGGTTACTGTGATTGAACAAACTGACGCGAATGGTTCGTTGACCGCTTACTTGAATGCGGGTGTTTGGAGTTTTCTAGCTGAAGCCGACGATTACGGAACGCCGGGCAAAGATTTTACAGCAGTCGGTGAAATTAATGTTTCGAGAGATGCTTCCTTCCTCGTTTACTTTCAAGAAGTTGCTAGTGTGAGGGGCGAGGTTGCAGACGAGTTTGGAAACTTGATTTCAAACGCGCAGTTGAAAATAGAATGCGTTAGAGTGTTAGACAAGCAGTGGTTAAACAAAGAGAAACTCGTTTCGGACGCGAACGGCAATTTCATGCTTCGATTCATTCCAACAGGCGCGTGTAGGATTACCGCGTCACTAGATTCTAAAACTGGTTTTGCCGACGTTAACTTGAAGCGCGGCGAATTAAAGCAAACCCGCATAACACTAAAAAACATGGTGGACCGCGGCAGCGAAGAATTCAACAAATTCAACATTATCTTAATTCTTCTCGCAATCCTGTTAGCCGCAACAGTGTTTTTCTTTTACTTCAAACGCGCAAAACCAACCGCGGAGAAAGCAATAAAACCAAGAGAATCCGCTGCAAAAAAAAGCGTCAAGTCTGGAAAGCTAACAGAAAAAAAGCGCATGGTTTTGAATGCGTTGAATGAACGCGAACGCTCAGTCGCCGAACTGCTTCTCGCGAATGAGGGGCGGATGAAGCAAGCGAAAATAGCGCGCGAACTCCTAATGCCGAAAACAAGTCTTCTGCGTGCGGTGCAGTCACTCGAAAAACGCAACATAGTGAAAACAACGCCGTTTGGAAAACACAAGATAGTAGAGTTCACTGACTGGTTCAAAAACCTTTAAAACGCGAAAAAAGATTCGAAAAAGGCAGGAGAAACATTTTTTCGGCTAAAAAAGCTTTTTGGACGGTTTTTTGCTTTAATCGAACCACTCAATTATTAAATAAATGTTTTTTCATTGAATTGCGGTAGGTTGGAAAATTGGAAAAAGAAAAACGAATCAAGAATGCAAAAAAAAATAAAAAATTAAAAATAAAAATAAAAAATTAAAGGAATTCTTGCGCCGGTAGGAAATGTTTTCGCGATCACTGCTATCACGTCGAAAAAAACTCGAAAAAACTCGAAAAAACAAGAATTGAGTGAAAGCGAGAAAGAAAAGCGAGAAAGAATAAAAGAAAGAATAATAAAAGCAAGAACGTGGTGAAAAAGAAAAATGGAGGTTGACTTGGTTCTCGCAGTTTCCGCTTGGATAATTTTTTTCTTTCTAGTCGCCTCGGCAGTACTGCATTGAATTCAGAAAATCAAAATTCAGAAAATCAAATCCGGAATGAATTCAGAAAAAATCCAGAAAAAATAAAAAATTGGTGAGAGGTGGTTTTGAAGTGAAGAAAACTGGTTTGCTTGCAGTTGTTGCAGTTGTTTTTACGGTAATGCTGCTGCCTTTCGCAGCTGCTCTTGAAGTGCTTCCCGGTGGTTCGACTGACGAAAGCAACTCGCAATTCGCTATCGTTAACGCAAACCAATCACCAAAACAGTATGGTGACGGAACCTATGTTTTGAAGATTGGTGAACAAGCGAAGACT
>JBBIMI010000007.1:0-39460 GCA_037444485.1 Microcaldota archaeon | reverse complement strand
TTTTCTTTTTTTTCTTTTTTTTCTTTTTTTTGTTTTTTTGTTTTTTCGTTTTCATAATCAAAATTGTTTTTAGTGGATGGATTTAAATAACCGTGGCCTGAAGGCCACGGATTTCTAGTATGCTGCCAGCGTTTGCTGGCTTACGCTAGGCATATTTCGTTACCTCCGGCGGCGTGAACATCACACGCCGCTAGAGGTAATTACGCGTTCAAAAAAATTAGTGGCTGATTCATCCGTTGCCTTGAAGGACAACGGATTTCTCAGCCAAAGGGATTAAAAAATGGCTTGCTTGATTCGAGTTTCATTCGCGCTGCGTTTGCATTACGCACTGGGTGACGGTCGTTTGGACCAAATGCAGAACCGCAGCTCGTAATCACGCGTTTCTTGGTTTTTATCCGAAGTTTGCGGAAGCAGGACTCTGAATGGCGCGGCCATCGACAACACTGGAATTCCTTGCTTTTGCACCCAAACACATTGACCGTTCTCGAAACCGGGGGACACCAAGTCTTTTTTCGTGAGTTTGTTGCTTAAGATCTCGTTGTTCGTAATGCGTGCGGTTCCGTCTTCGACGTCAATAAAGTTTTCTGATCCCGGCGCTTTCGGGTTTATCACGTCAACAGCGTACTCGTAACCGGAATAAACAAGCGGCTTCATGAGTTCTTTCATCGCGCACCTCGCGCCCTGCCTGCCTAGCGCTTCAATAATCCCGTAATTGTCGTCGAGAATCGGAACGGGCTTACTCGGATTTTGTTTGTCTACTGGGTCCGCCAAATCGCGTTTCAGCAAGTCTGCAAGACTGTACTTGTAAGGCTCGAGTGCGGAACATCCTTTATTGCCGCTCAAGCTAGGATCATTCGTATAAACAGGAATTCCTCCGGAAGCTCCGGGTTCAGTGGCGTCGACGAGCTTCAACGCGCTCGCGTCTAAGTAGTAAAATGCTTTCGTGACGCTCTGCAAGTAATTAAGTTGGTAGCTTGCTTTGAGTGCCGAGTCTTCAGTTTGTCCGTAAGTCGCGACGAAAACGTATATCAACCCGCTGGAGAAAGACGCTAGTAACAGGAAAGTAATGCCGTCGTAAATCGCTGCTTGCCCTCTCCTAAACTCTTTACTTTCTCGAAACACTTTATTTTCTGCCTCTCCTTCTTTCCTGCTTACTTTTTCTTCTTTTTCTTACCTCCAAACGATGACGTTAAGCAAGCCTACGCCGCGCTTGGACGACTTCTCGATAGGGCACGGAACCGCAACCGGGTAATTCAATAAAACCGCGTTTTTCGGCTGCTGAAACAACGGATTACCTTGAATGATTTCCCCGTTGCTGCACCACAACCACGTCCTGCCATTGTCGTCGCTGGTGCTCGCGTCGCCGCCGAATTCCTCTAAGTAAAACGGGCTTAGTTTATTGTTAGCGCCCACCTCGCCTTGAAACAATTCCACGCTCTTGCAGTAACGCTTGAGCGTCACGAGAACGCGCACGCGGTTCGTGTCAGCGGTTTTCTTCGCCAACCCGCATTTTTCATCGAATTCTGTTTTGCTGGGCATAACGCCTTTCTCCGTCATTATGTATGACAGGGTTAACGCCGCGCGACGTATTTCCAAATACTGGTTTTTCTCGTTCACGAGCCCGAAAGCGTAGACAAGCGTTCCAATAAATAAAAGCACTCCAGCGACTATCGGGAAAATGCTTGGAATATCGTCTCCAAGCGGGCCGACGAAACCTCGCCGCCTTTGATTCCATCGATTTCGATTTTCGGTTTCGTTTCCCACTTTATTTCACTTTTCCCGCTTTTTTCTTTCCGGTTTTTGTTTTCCAAAAACTTTTTTTCATTTTTGGATTCAAAATCTTTTATTGAGGACAAGCCGGTTGTCCGCTTTGCGGCCATCCGCAGCATTTTTGCACGCTTTCGAAATTTATGCACTTGCTCGGGTCTTGATTCTTGCAGTTTTCCAAGTAAACGTATTCCTCCGACGGCCAGTACTTTGTTTTACACTTTAAGATAACTAAATACCAGCTCCTATCAACGCCTTCAACTTTACCGTAAGGGTCGAATTCAAGCGCTTCCTTGTCTGCCGCCTTAGAACCGCCGAAAACAATCTTCGCTTCCTTGGGGTAAGCAACGTTTCCGCCGCCGTTGCAGTCTTTTGCGCCAGTCGGCAGCACTTCTATCACTAACGAGTTAGGCTGGTCGGATTGGCCCACCAAGTTAGTTATTTTAATCGCGTACTTGACGTAATCGCTTTCACCGATTGACAGCACTCGCTCGAGCGGAATCACTTTCCGCTCGTCCTCGACAGGAGCAGTCAAAACGTTTGCGATGCTCGAGCGAATAGCGTTCGCGAGTCCTTGAGCGCGAGTGACGCACAAGTTCTTTTTTTCTATTCCGGAATACCCGAGCAACACGAGCGCGAGAGCTAAAATAAAGAAAATCATTGCGAACTTCGTCAACATCCATAAAGCAATTTGACCTTTGACTTTACTGCTTCCTCCGCCAAGGCAGTTGTTTCCAACTCTCGCCATGAATAATCAAAAAACAATTCATGAATTTAAATCCACTATAATCGTTACACTATCGTTACACTTTGCATCGTTACACTATCGTTACACTTTGCGTTATGCTTTTGCTTCACAAAAATTTTGCTTCAAAAAATAAAGGGTTTCTATCGCATAAAATCTCTACTGGATTTTTTTGCGGATTTCACGCAAATTTTTATTACTCCGTGCTCTACATCCCCACACGGTCCGCTGATTGCAGTTGATTTAGTTAAAGTGATTTCGTAAGTTTGCTCGCTGCCTTGCTTGCCGAACGCGTTCCAACGCGCGCCTTGTTTTTCGCCAGGAAAGCCTTTGGCGCAGTCGCTGGTACCGTCAGGACAAGGCGCCTCTTCAATCTTTACGCAGTCCGAATCGCTCTGCGTTTCGAGAATAGTGCAGCCCGCCATGTTGACGCACGAGATCGCGTCAGTCAACTGCCTCAAAGAATTATCCCTCTTCAGTGAAGCGGGAATGATTTGCCAACAACCACCGTATTGGCCTGGACACAAGGCACAGTATTGCGCCTTACTATAGTAAACGAATTGAAGCACGTTTACTTCATCCTCTCCGCACACGGGCATCGTGAACACGACTTTCCTTGAAGTTGGAGGCGAAGCGATGGAAACCTCGAACATCGCGCTCTGCAGTTTCTCTGTCTCGGTCTTTAGCTTCGAAATGCATTTTCCTTTCTCCGTCTGTGAAGCGACTGCAAACGCGAGCGCCAAACTCAACGCGAGAATTATCATTGCGACGAAGAGCTCGATGGGTGCTTCAACTTGACCGCGTTTTCCGAAAAACGTTTTCAAACGCGTTCCGCCTCCCTAACTCGAATAAACAAAAATCAACGAAAAAACAAAGTGATGAACCAGCAAGCCGACAACAAGTTAACAAGATTCACAAAATCCAGAATTCAGAAAACTAATCTCGCAAGAAGTGAAGCTGTTCTCGCGATAGTTTCAGCTTCTTCAAGCGTTTCCCGCGATTGTTCTGCAGCTTGCCTGAACAACGGTTTGACAAGCGTGATCACGAGAATCGCCGCGATTATCATCACTAACAGCAAGTAGATGGGCGTCCACTCGCTTGCGCCACGCCGCGCGCGCGAGCGTTTCAGTTTCAGTAAAGCTGTGTTTCGCATCGATTAGATTGAAAGCAAGACCGCAATAAAAACCCTTTCATTCAGCTCGCTCCAGCGCGACTCAGTGTGTGGTTCAGCGCGCGGGCGAGCGCGCTTACTACTTCGCTAACACCGTCTTCGAAAGAAACTCGCGGCTTGAAGCCGAGAACGCGTTTGGCTTTCAAACAATCGAAAAACCTGTTTTCACAAATCGTCGCCACGTTTTCTCTCGTCAGCTTGGGTTTGCGTCCCAGCAAGCGCGCCTTGATTTTCTCGATTTCGGCTGTTAAGTAAGCAAACCATTTCGGCACGCGTTTTTCCGCGCGCGGCACTCCCAAAACGTCTGCGACAGCGTCGAACGCCTGCTTTTGCGAAACTGCTTCGCCTGACACGATGAAATCTTCTCCTAACGCTTCTTTTTTTTCGAGCGCGAGGAGAATCGCTTGCACTACGTCGTCCACGTGCACGAAAGCGATTTTGTTTTCGCCGTCGCCGACGAGTTTGAGTTTTCCTGATTTTATTCCTGAAATTATTTGAAAAAATCCTTCAGTAAAACCGATTCCGTAAATCACGCTTGGACGCAGAATCACGAAAGGCAAGCCGCTCTCGCGCACCACTTGCTCTGCGGCGAGTTTGCTCTCGCCGTAAGCGTCGGTTGGCGCGAACCCGCTTGACTCGCTCAACGCGTTTTCACTGCTTTTTTGCCCGTAAACGCTCGTCGAAGAAACGAACACGAAGCGCTTGACGCTTCCAACCGCGTTGGCGGCGTTCAGGAGGCGTTTGGTTGCTGAAACGTTGACTTTAAAAAACTGTTCGCGGGAAGCATTATAGTCAAGCAACGCAGCCAAGTGCACGACTGCATCGCATCCAACGCAAGCGTCACGCAAAACACTTTCAGGCGCTGAAACCAAGTCAGCTTCGACGATGCGAATTTTTTCGAGCGAGAGTTCCTTCGCGTGCTTAAGGGACTCGCGCACGCTCTCGCCGCTTTTGTCCAAAAGCGTGAGTTCGAAGCCCCGCGCGTAAAGCGCGGGCACGAGGTGCCGTGCGAGGCGTCCTGCGGCGCCTGTTACTAAAACCCGCATTTTTTTCAACTTTTTTTTGAAGTCGCAAGGATTTTGAAGTTGCCAGGAAATAGTTATAGTTAATGTAGAAAGCGTTAATAATAATTGGTTCTTTAAAAAATTTGACTCTAAAATATTTTTTTCTCGAAAACAATTGGGGAAAGGGAAAAAAAGGAAAAGCGTGGGAATAATTCAGGGATACTGCGAGGATAGCGCAGGGGTAGCAAAGCCTGGTCAAATGCGTTGGACTCAAGGTCTTGACCTGGTTTTCTGGAACTCGGTGAGATGTGTTATCCAATCCCGTAGAGGGTTCGAGGGTTCGAATCCCTCCCCCTGCATTAATGTGCAATGAGAATTAAGGTCCGCGGAGGCAAATGCAGGCTCGACATATACGAAGAAGGTCAGTGGACATGGTTGAAGAAAAGGAAAATGGAGAAACGGTGTTTATCTGTCAGGAATGTAAATTTAAATACAATGAACGGCAATGGGCTGAAAAATGCGAGAAATGGTGTAAAGAGCACAACAGCTGCAATATAGAAATCACAAAGCACGCGATCGGTGTTAAATAAGCTTATTTATAATAGCGGGTTTGAATGCTGGTTCGAACATCATACGCGGCATTACCGTCGCGATGGGGCGGTTGCAAAATGAGGGTTTCTAAGCAGGATTTGGCGCACAAGAAGACGAACTTGAAGAAAAAGCTCGAGGAACTCGAAAAGCAGGCGTTGAACGACCCGCTCAAGAAAAACATGCTTGTGAATCGCGTAGTCCTCGCGCTTTTGCTGGCGATGGCGGTCATCGCCGGCGGGTGCGTTCAGCAAACCACGTCGAGCGCGACGCCCGCTGCAAGCGCGCCGGTTGCTAGTCCAGTTGTCCCGGCTTCGGCAAACGCGAGTACTACCGCGAGCGCGGAACTCGTGATTCCGGTTGATTCTCCGTCTCTTCCCGCGAGGGGATTTTTCATGGGTGTGCTGCCGATTCCGGCCGACGGCCAGTCTTTCGACGACGCGCACGCGCAGGCGGCCGAGTACTCAGAGTTCGTTCCAGTCTGGGGCCGACCCACGCCTTTCTTTAACCTCGCGAGCGACTTGAGCGGAAGCTGGGGACAGTCTTTCGTTGAGCAGGAAATTCGCGGCAAGCGAATGTTTCCAATAGTACACTTGTCTTTCATGGGCGAGGGATTGACGCTGGTGAAACCGCCTGGAATGGAAGGCGCCACGATGAGCGACCCCGCGTGGAGGGCGGCGTACAAGCAAGCCGCGCTTGACGTCGTCCGCGCAGCGCGGCCGCGTTACTTGTCCCTCGGAAACGAGGTCAACAGGTGGTACGAAAAGTACGGCGCTTCCGGGCCCGACGGGTTCAAAAATTTCGTGAGCTTGTACGAAGAGACTTACGACGCCGTCAAACGGTTGTCTCCCGAAACCAAGGTGTTCGTCGTCTTCGCGCGCGAAATCGTTTCGGAAAACCGTGAGGCGGATTTGGAGGTCTTGCGGCTGTTCGACGCGTCGAAACTGGACTTGCTGGTCTTCACGAGCTATCCTTACTCGCTCGGCAGAACGAGTCCTTCGGCGATTCCGGACGATTACTACTCGCAAGCGGCCGCATTCATGTCGGGAAAGCCATTCGGATTTACCGAAATCGCTTGGCCGTCGCTGCCGGCCTTGGGCGGAGAACAGGCGCAGGCGGACTTCATCACGCAAGCGACGACGCGGTTGACGCGAGACCGCGGCGTGAAGTTGGAGTTGTTCGGCTGGCCGTGGCTGCACGATTTGGACGAAAACGATTCCGTCGGGTTGATAAAGAGAAACGGCGCGGAGAAACTCGCTTACGCAGTTTGGAAAAGCGTTTCGAAAAGCTGACGCGCGACCGCGAGTTCTCGCGTTCCACGTGCCTACTTTAAAAATCTTTCCTGCGTTCTTAATTGTGAGTGGGGTTTGCCGAATGCGCGCGAAGTACTATGATTTGGAGAAGCACACGGCTGAAGAGCACTTTGGAGTAAGCGCGCGTTTTCGCGAGTTCGTCCTCGGCTGGCAGGACGGCGTTGTCAACGTGCTGGGCATAGTGCTCGGCGTCGCCGCGTCGACGAACGACGCGCGCCTCGTGCTGATAGCGGGTCTCGCGGCGACGTTCGCGGAAAGCATTTCCATGGCTGCAGTCGCCTACACTTCCACGAAAGCGTATTCGGATTATTTGAAGAGCCAAATCGAGAAAGAAAGCCGCGAGATAGACGCGCGTCCCGGGAAGGAAAAGAAAGAGGTTTACGAAATTTATTTCCGGAAGGGCTTTCGCGGAAGGCTTTTGAAGCAAATCGTGAACAAAATCACGTCGAGCAAGAAAAATTTTCTCGAGTTTATGGTGCGCGAGGAACTCAAGTTCGAGGATTCCGACTCGAACAAAGCGGCTAAAGACGCGTTGCTCGTCGGTGTTTCCAGCTTTGCGGGTTCGCTCATTCCCCTCGTTCCCTTCGTTTTCCTGCAAGCGGGCCCGGGCATCGCAGCGTCGGTAGTAGTTTCCGTCGCTTCGCTGTTCACGGTGGGAGTCGTGAAGGCGAAGATGACTGTCGGCAGTCCGCTGCGCGAGGGTTTGGAAACGGCTTTAGTCGGCGGTTTGGCTGCAATCGCTGGTTACGCAGTGGGACTGCTGCTAGGCGCAATTTTAGTTTAACTTCGGTTTAATGGTTAGTAATAAATTCTTTTCCTGCCTTTTCTTCGTTTAAGGGAGTTGGTTGCGGAAAAATGGTTTTAAGGCGCTTGAAGCGCTTGTTGAACAAAGCCTTCAGGAAGGAAGTAAAGATGGTCCTGCGCGGGGGGATGGGCGAGTTCGCGCAGGCGATCGTGTTGCGCGGCGACTTGCATTTAAGTAAAGCGCAGTGCGTCGACTTCGGTTCTCACGCGAGTTTGCACTCGTTCCAGCAATTGCTGAAGAAAGGCAAGGCCGGAGAAGCGATTGCCTTCGGTTGGGACGAGACTGGCTGCAGGAAAATCGTTTCGACCGCACGCAATTTACGCGAATTGCTTAAGTACAAACAGCGCGCTGCGGCGGCAAAGCTTGCCTACTACCTAATAATTGACGAGAAGCTGGGCGAAGTTGCGCTTGCAATCGGCCCGTGGTTCGAGAAAGACTTGCGCGAACTGACTAGAGGCCTGAAACCGCTCTAAAAAAAAGAAAAAAACAAACGGTTTTTTTTCAAGGCGTTAGCCTGTGCCTGTCTCGGGGAAAGAGCGAGCACTCGCGGATGTTCGTGCGGTTGGCGAGCTTCATGGTAAGGCGTTCGAGTCCAATGCTCCAGCCCGCGTGCGGGGGAGCGCCGTAGCGGAAAGCGTCGATGTACGACTCGAAATCGTGCGGACGCAGGCCGTGGTACTTGAGTTGTTGGATGAGTAGGTTGGGCTCGTGAATCCGCTGCGCGCCGCTCGCGATTTCCAATCCCTTGTAAACCAAATCGTAAGCCTTACAGATTTCTGGTTTTTCCGGAAACGGCATGCTGTAAAACGCGCGCGTTTTCGTTGGCCAATCGGTAATAAAGAAAAGTTCTTCGCCGAACAAACCAGGAATTTTTTCTTCAACGTCTTTCGGAAAATCTTTCCCCCACTCGAAATCAATGCCAGAAGCGTTCAGCATTTCTACAACCTCGTCGTAATCGTGGCGCGAGATTTTTTTGGGTGCAGAGATTTTCGAATTGAGGAGTTCGAGTTCTTTCCCACAGTTTTTCTTTACGTGCTCGAGAATGTGCAGCATGACTTTCTCGAGTGCGTCAAGCGCGTCGTTCGCGTCAGCAAAACCTATTTCCACATCCATTTGCGTGACTTCATTCAAGTGCGTCGTAGTATTATGCTTTTCAGCGCGGAAGACTGGCGTTATCATGAAAACTCGGTCCATCCCGCCTACTACGGCGAGTTGCTTGTATAATTGGGGGCTTTGCGCGAGGAACGCTTTCTGCTCGAAGTAATTCAACGAAAACAAGTCTGCGCCGCCTTCAGTGCTTGAAGACACGATGCACGGGGGCGTGATTTCTTGGCATTTTAGTTCAATGCAAGCGTCTCGAAACGCGCGTTGCGCTTCGCTCCTGATTTTGAATACTGCTGTCGTCTCTGGCCGCCGCAAGTCAATGATTCTGTAATTCAAGCGAACGTCTATGTCAGCCGGCACTTTGCCTGTTACTTCAAACGGAATTTGTTTTAAAACCGGCGAGACTATTTCCAACTCTTCCGCAAGGATTTCCCTTCCAACGCCAGCCACGGTTTTCTCAGCGACGATTCCAGTGCACGCAATCGCTGTTTCTTTTACTAACGCGTCCGCGTTCTTGAGCGCGCGGGCGCTCGCGCTCCCGCCTTTTTTTAAAGTGAGTTGCACTAGTCCAGTGCGGTCGCGAAGCAAAACAAACTTTACTGCCCCGAAATCGCGTATTTCATGCACCCATCCGGCTACTGTAACGCGTTTTCCGCTGAGCGTGCGCGCGTCGATTTCAGCAGCGTAGTGAGTTCTCTTCACTGGTTTTCGTTTCAACTCTTTTTTATTGTTGACTTTTTTTATTGTTGACTCTTTACCCTTGCTTTTGTAACCGCTTTTCTGAAGTGTTTCGCGCTGGTTTTAAGACGTTTTTCGAAATAGTATTCGCCGATAGCCATGAGCGCGTAGAAGGCGACCGCGATTCCGCCAAACATGTAGGCAATCGTAAAAACTTTTCCTGCATCCGTCGACGGAACGTGGTCTCCGAAGCCTACAGTAGTCAACGTGACTGCAGCGAAGTAAAGCGAGTCAATCCAAGTCCAACGCTCGAGCTCGTGGTAAACTATGGCGCCGCCAACCCAAATTATTGCAAGCACTAAAACCGCGAATTTGATTCGCAGCGGAATATTTAAATTCACAGAGCCTGCTGAAAAACTCATTACGCCATCACTCCACTACGCCCGAAAAAAAATCGAGTCAAGCATTGTTTTACATCAAAGTTTGCATCAAGGTGTTTTGCTCGCGGCTATTCAAAATACTTTCGGAAAAACGAAAAACCTGAAACCGCAAAAAACAAGCGCCGAAAAAAACAAGCGCCGAAAATTAAAAAAAGGGGTGGAACGCGACAATGCGCGCTAGCACGCGTTTCAAAAGCGTGGCAATCCAGCTTGCACTATTAGTGCGACTCCTATTATTACTGCCGCGAGCGTGACTGCAACAGCAAGATTGCCTTTCTTCAACTCTTTCTCTTCATTAATGCCTTCAGTCAAACGCGAGTACACGCTGAGCGCGACGAACTGCGCGAACACGGCAATCACGATCGCGACTAAAAGCCAGAAAAAGCTAATGCCTAGCTTTACGAATTCGCTCGCGCTAGTGGGAACGAATATTCCGGCAACTCCTCCGGCGATTATTGTTGAAACGCTTACCAACACTGCGGCCATTATAACGCCAACCGCAACGTTACCTTTCCTGAGTTCAGCGAATTCGTCAATGCCTTTCGTCATGCGGTCGAAAACCTTGACTGCTATGTATTGTGCTATTACCGCCAAAACGATTGCTAAAAGCAAGCCGGCAATCTGCATTCCAACAGTCACTAATTCAACCATTTTTTTCAACCCCCTATCATCAAATTTTTTTTATCAAATTTTTTTAAATCTTTTTAAATTTGTTTGTTCGTTGAATGTCTAGTTTTCAGTATTAAAGAAAAAGACTTTAAAAGGATTACGCATTACAATTGAATGCGCCTAATCGAATGCGCCAACTGAAACAAAAACCGCAGAAAACGGAAACTCCAAAACGGAAAAACGAAAAAAAATTAAAGACGAGCAAAGACAAGCGGGCAAGCAAAGACAAGAGGGGGTGTTTTTTTTGAAGTCAATCGAATCGCGCGAGACTCTCGTTCTCGGAAAAAGAGAAGTCAATTCGCTTTTGACGATGGAGGACGCGCTTGCTGCAGTCGAACGCGCGTTCGCATCCAACTACGAAATGCCGCCTAAAGTATACGTCGACGTAAAAAAGTACGCGGGCGACTTTCGCGCGATGCCAGCGTGGCTCGAGCCTTACGCTGGCGTAAAGTGGGTGAACGTGCATCCCAGCAACCCACGCGAGCACGCATTGCCAAGCGTCATGGCAGTCATAATCCTCAGCAACCCGAAAACAGGATTCCCGCTCGCGATTCTCGACGGAACTACGATAACCAACTACCGCACTGGAGCAGCGGGCGGAATTGCGGCGAAACACTTAGCGCGCAAGAACGCGCGGACGCTGGGCCTCGTGGGAGCTGGAGTGCAAGCACGCATGCAAGCGCTTGCAGTCGCACTCGTGCACAATATTCAAACAATCAAAGTGTTTGACGTTCGACCTGAAGCAAGCCAAAAGCTCGTGGAAGACTTAAGCGAAAAAATTAAAGCGAATTTTCGAATAGTGTCAAGCGCGCGCGAAGCGTGCGACGCGGACATCGTCTGCACGACCGTGCCTTCAACAAAGCCTGTTGTTGAAGACGCTTGGCTAAAGCCCGGAACGCACGTAAACGAAATCGGCGCGGATGCGCCTGGCAAGCAAGCGCTAGAAATCGCTTCACTCAAACGCGCGAAAATAATTGTAGACAATTGGGAGCAAGCGAGCCACAGTGGAGCGATTAACGCTGGCGTTGAAAGCGGAGTGTTGACGCGCGCCGACGTTGCAGGTGAAATCAAGGACGTTGTTTTAGGGAAAATAAAGCGCGCGAATGACGGCGAACTCACGGTTTTCGACTCCACCGGGCTCGCAATTCAAGACGTTGCTACTGCTGGAATGGTTTACGAAAAAGCGTTGGCGAAGAAAATCGGGTTGAAAGTGAACTTCATCTAATCCGCAATCCGCTTAAGTTTTTCTTGTTTTTCTTCGCGGCTTTCAACGCAATTAGTTCCTCGAAGAAAAACTTTTGCCTGCCCGCGATGCTCACGTCGAAACCCTTCTTCTTCAGGAACGAGAGGGTCGCCTTGTTGTCCGCCAGCGAACTGTGCGCCATCAGCAGCAAGCCGCCGGGACGGAGGAAAGAATCGAATTCGTCGAGGAACGCGTCTATCACGTCGCGTCCGCTTGCGCCGCCGTCGAACGCCGCGTTGATTTCGCCTTCGAGCTTGTCTTCGGCGCGCGTGGGCAAGTACGGTGGGTTGAATACGATTGAGTCGAATGCTTTCGCGTAATCGCTTTCACGCAACGCATCGAACAAATCGCTTTTCTTGAACGAGATTTTATGCCCGAGCCGGTTTTCCCGCGCGTTAACTTCAGCTGCTTGAAGCGCGAATTGGTTTACGTCCGTCGCAATTACTTTCGTTACTTCCGGCTTTCTGGCTGCGACGAGTGCTTGCAAGCCGCTGCCGGTGCCGACGTCGAGCACTAGTCCCCGCGCATAGTTTTCAACCGCGCGTGCAAGCAAAAGCGAGTCTTCGTGGGGTTCGTAAACGTTTTTAGGCACGAACAGCCTGAATCCGTGCAGCAAGTAATCTTGAACCAATTTTTTTCAACCAAAATGTTTTGTGTAAAACTCTAAATAAAAACGATGGTTGCGCTTTTTTTCAGGAAAACCGTTTTTCAGGAAAACCGTTTAGTTTTTATTTCTATTCTTGTTAAATCTTTTCTTGTTAAAACTCTCTAAAAAATTTCAAGAAACTTTCCAAAAAAAATTCAAAAAAAAATTCAAAAAAATTCAAAAAAAAATTCAAAAAAATTTTAAAACTCTTCAAAATTCAAAAACTTTTCTCAAAAACTAACTCGTTTTCGAGGCAATTTTTTGAGGTGGTTTGAAAAAAATGGTTTTCGCGGTAGACGCTGTAACGCTGGCTTTCGGCGCTGGCGTAATCGCGCTTGTTTACGCGGTTTGGCTTGCTTTCGTCGTCTTGCGCGAGCCGCGTGGAAACGATAAAATGCAGGAAATTTCCCGCGCAGTTCAAGAGGGCGCTGGCGCTTACCTCGCGCGGCAATACAAGACTCTTGCGCCTTTCGTCGTGCTCTTGCTTCTCGCAATCGGGTTCTTCATTGACTGGCGTACTGCAAGCGCGTTTCTCGCCGGCGTAGTGGCAAGCGCGCTTGCTGGTTACGTTGGAATGATGGTGAGCGTGCGCGGCAACACGCGAGTTGCTGAAGCCGCCCGCAAGGGCTTGAAGCCAGCGCTTTCACTCGCTTTTAAGGGCGGCGCTGTTACTGGAATGGCGCTCGCTGGACTCGCGCTCGTCGGTGTTTCGCTTGTTTACTCGCTTTTCGGGCAACTTGCTCCGCTCGTCGGATTCGGTTTCGGGGCTTCATTGATTTCGTTGTTCGCCCGCGTCGGTGGAGGGATTTACACTAAGGCGGCTGACGTTGGAGCTGACCTCGTGGGTAAAGTCGAGAAAGGAATTCCTGAGGATGACCCGAGAAATCCTGCTGTGATTGCTGACAACGTTGGGGATAACGTGGGCGACTGTGCTGGAATGGCTGCAGACGTTTTCGAGTCGTTCGTCGTTACGATAATCGCTGGAATGCTTCTTGGAGCCGCGCCTGATTTCGGCGGGAATTTCGTGACGCTTCCACTCGCGTTCGCTGCAGTCGGCGTTCTCGCGAGCGTGATAGGCTCGTTCTTCGTGCGCTTAGGCGGCGGGAAAGCGAAAATCATGAACGCGTTTTATAAAGGCATTGCGGCAACAGCGGTTTTCTCGCTCGTTGGATTCTTGTACTTCGCGTTTTCGCCCGAGTTGCTTTACGTCGGCGTCGTAGGACTAGCGGTTACTGCGGCAGTGTTCTTGATTACTGATTATTATACTGCGAAAGAACACAAGCCAGTGCAAGACATCGCGGTTGCTGCTAAGACTGGAGCGGGCACGAACTTGATTCAAGGTCTCGCGGTTGGAATGCAGTCGACAGCGTTGCCTGCAATCGTTGTGGTGACCGCTATCGCGTTGAGTTACGCTTTCGCTGGACTTTACGGAATCGCTCTTGCTGCAGTCGCAATGCTTTCATTGAGTGGAATCGTTATTGCTGTCGACGCTTACGGCCCTATTACGGACAACGCGGGCGGCATTGCTGAAATGGCGAGAATGCCTGACAGTGTGAGGCGCGTGACGGACCCGCTCGACGCAGTAGGCAACACCACAAAGGCGACTACGAAGGGATTCGCGATCGCCGGCGCTGCGCTTGGAGCGCTCGCGTTGTTCGCTGCTTTCGCTGAAGCAACGCAGTTGGCTTCAATCAACTTGCTTGAACCCGCAGTCGTGATCGGCTTGTTTATTGGCGCGCTCTTACCGTTCTTGTTTTCGAGTTTTCTAATGAAGGCGGTGGGACGCGCTGCGTTTGAAATCGTGGAGGAAGTGCGCAGGCAATTCCGTGAAATTAAGGGCTTGGCGAGTGGAAAAACGCGTGCGAATTACGCGAAGTGCGTTGACATCAGCACTAGCGCCGCATTGCGTGAACTCCTTGTGCCTGGCTTGCTGGCGGTCCTAACGCCCTTAATAGTCGGTTTTCTGTTCGGCGCGAGCGCGTTGGCCGGCTTGCTTGCAGGCGCGATTGCTTCAGGCTTTCTATTAGCGTTGACGATGTGCACGGGTGGAGCGGCTTGGGATAACGCGAAAAAGTACATTGAGGAAGGAGCTTTCGGCGGCAAGGGAAGCGACGCCCACAAAGCAGCTGTCGTTGGCGACACAGTTGGCGACCCATTCAAAGACACTGCTGGTCCGAGCTTGAACGCGTTGATTAAAGTCTTAAACACGGTTTCGCTTGTTTTCGCTGCAGTCATCGCCGCAAACGCGTTAAAACTAGTTTGAAGTCTCCTCTCAACTCAATTTTTTTTATTCCCTTCCCTCGACTAAAATTTTTTTCTTCTTTTCGCGGTAAAAGTTTTTATTGCTCGTTAGCGTAACGCTTTTCATGCTTTTGTTGAACCCGCCACACGTCGGCTTGAACGCCGGCGGAATAGAGTTAAGCGTGGACTGCGCGCCGCAAGGCGATTTCGAGCGAAACGCGGCTTTCGTTTCTCACGCGCACTTCGACCACGCCCCCTCGCTCAAGAAAGTGAAGAAACTCCTCGCATCGCGCGAAACAATCGACTTGCTTGAAGCGCGTGGACTGCATTTCAATTGTTTAATCACGCAAGAGTTTTCCAACAACGGCTTTCGCGCTCAACTGCTTGACTCCGGCCACGTTCTCGGGAGCAGCATGTTGTACGCGCGTGACGCGGACTCTGGCTCTTTCTTGTATTCGGGCGACTTTAAGTTTGAAGACTCGCTTACTGTGCGTGGCGCAAAACCACGCGAAGCTGAAACTCTTTTAGTGGAGTCTACTTACGGTTTGCCTGGAATCGTTTTTCCACCGCGTGACGAGGTTTACAAGCAAGTAAGTGATTGGGTTGCCGCGAGGCAACGTGAAGGCATCGTCTTGCTAGGCGGTTACGCGCTCGGCAAAGCGCAAGAATTAATCGCGTGCTTGAACGATTACGCTGGAATCACGCCTATAGTAACTAAAGAAGTCGGCGAAGTCAGCAGCGTTTATAGAAAGCACGGCGTGAAGCTTGACTTTATTCCAGCGGATTCTTGGGAAGGCGAGCGCGAGTTGAAGCGAAACTTCGTCGCAGTAACGCCCATGCACTTGGTTTCGAGAACCCTCGCCCTCAAGTTATGCGCGTTGTACGGCAAGAAAGTTTCGATTGCTGCAGCCAGCGGTTGGGCTTTGTTTCAACGCTTCCGCAACCTTGACGCGGCTTTTCCGTTAAGCGACCACGCTGACTTTAACGAGTTAAGCGAATTCGTGGCGCACTGCAACCCAAAAAAAGTTTATTGCTTGCATGGGTTTGCAGGAGAATTCGCGCGAGAATTGCGTAAGAAAGGCTTTGACGCGAGCGCGTTGAACGAAAAAACGAATGAAAACGCAATTGTTAGGGAAAGCATTAAAACACGAGTTGAATAACGAGCTGAGGAACAAGCAAGAGAACGAGAACAGTTTGCGAGAAAACAAGTTGCAAGAAAACAAGAACCGCTTAGCTTGCAGTTCACGCTCGAAACCAAGCAAACTCGAAGTTGTTTCATTAAAATTAAATAACCTACGCCTAAAGGCGGAAATTCCGGCACGCTGCCAGGCTTGCGCTGGCGGGCGCCACTATCAGCGCGAGTAACGCGCGCGAAACACTGCACCTACAAAAACCGGCAAGCAAGTCAAGCCAAGCGAAGCGAAACAATTACGAGCATTAAGGTTGATTCATCCCGCGACTGAACTCGCGGGATTTCTCAACAAAACGCATTAAACATTAAATAATTTTTTATAAATTTTTAAATTTTTTTTATAATTTTTAAATTGTTTTTTTTTCGTTGTTTTAGTTTAAACTATTTCAGTGTCTTCCTCTATGCATTTCAACACTGCTTTTGCTTTCATGCGAACCTTCTTGTTTTTGTCTTTCGCGAGCGGTTTTAACAAGTCGTCTAAATAATAATACTTGGTTTTTCCAACGCGCGTATTGCTGCAAGCCGAATTTTCGGGTTTTCATGCTTCAAATACGGTTTTAAACGCGAAACCACTTTATCCATGTTCCAACTAATTTTCTGGTTGCCTAACGCTTTTCTTACGAGTTCACTTAATTTTTCTTCGTTTTCCTCGCCGCGTAGAACCGCATTCTTGAGTTCTTCCAACGACATTTTTTGATTCCCGCCGACTTTTGTTTAAGAACAAAAGTTTTTAATTTTTAAAAACAAAGTTTTCACTTTACTTACTTTATACTTACTTTATTTACTTACTTACTAGTTACTTAACTTTATTTACTTGCTTTCTACTTACTTTAAAGACGCTTAAACATTTAAGCACAACGCATCTTTTAAAATGTTTAAGGACTACTAATAAAATCATGCTTGAAAAAATTGTTTTAGCTTACGTTACTTGCGGTTCACGGGGTGAAGCGCGGCGCATAGCGTTAACGCTCGTGCGCGAGCGGCTTGCCGCGTGCGTGAACGTCACGCCAGTCGAGTCTTTTTTTTACTGGAAAGACGAGCTTGAACGCTCGCGCGAGTGGCTCTTGCTTGCGAAAACGCTTGCGCGCGATGCAAAACGCGTTGAAAAACGCGTGCGCGAACTGCATTCCTACGAGGTTCCCTGCATTGTTTTTTACCCAGCAGTCGGCGGCTTCAAAAAATATTTTGATTGGGTTAAACAATCAGTAAAAAAGAAAAAAAGAGAAAGAAAAACAAAAACTGGTTTTTTGTTAAAGCCGATTTAAAGCGAAAAAAAAACTTGAATAAAAATGAAGAGTTTAGATAAAACTAAGAGTTAGTAAAGTGGGTTTTCGAATGGTTAAATTACGGCAGTCAAGCCGAAAAAAAACAATTTTTTTGAAAAAACCTTGGCTTTCAATAATAATTCCAACGCTCAATGAAGAAAAAATTATTGGTGACACGCTTGAAAAAATCAAGGCAATCGCGCCGCCCGGCGTAGAAGTAATCGTTGCAGACGGCCGCAGCAGAGACCACACAGTAGAAATCGCTTTAAAGCACGGTGCACGAGTAGTTTTCGAAGGCAGGGGTTTTCCTTCAATCGGCTCGGGACGCAATGCAGGCGCGAAAGTAGCGCGGGCAGACTTGTTTTTGTTTAACGATGCTGACACTACGCCGGACCCGCGTTTCTTTGAGGCGGTGCGCGAAGACTTCCGCGACGAGCGTGTTGTTGGTGTGGGCTGCAAGGTAATGCCTGACGAGCGCGGCATTTTAACGCGCACTTTTTTCGAATTCCTGAATCTTCTCGTTCGCTTCAGCGTTTGGATTGGTCGACCTTCAATCGCAGGCAATTGTGTTGCTTACCGCAAGAAACAATTTTGGCTAGTCAAAGGTTTTGACGAGGAAATGCAGGCAAGCGAAGACCAAGACTTGTGCATCCGCATTTCGAAACTCGGCAAAGTAGTATACCACCAGGAGCTCGTCGCAGTAACTTCAAGCAGGCGCCTCAAAAAGTTCGGTTTGCTTGGCTTGATAATCGACTGGGGACGCACGACAATAAATTTTCTCCTCGGCAGGAAAACAAAGCGTTACGCAATCATCCGCGAAGTCTAAAGTTTTTCTAAGTTTCCATAAAATTTTTATTGCCTTTAACGCAAAAAATTAATGTATAAAATTTTAAATGCAAAATTAATGCAAAAATTGTTGGGTTAACTATGCCTTCTTCACTCTCGCGCAAGAAAGACTGCCCGTGACAACACTCAAACTAATTCTCATCCCTCAAGCTCTAGCAAGCGCTTTTTTTCTCTTTTTTATTTTTTATGCTAGTGCTTTTACCTTCATTTTACCTTCAAGAATTTCACTTTTAATGACGTGATGATTTGGCTTACGACTCTACGCTTTTCGCGCTCGCTCTCGCCGCCGCGCTTGCGGCGGGCTTTCTAGCGAAAGCAAGCGAATTAAAGTGTTTTCCTTCGCGCGCGAGAATAGTGTTTGGTTTTGTTTGCGGTTTTTTACTTGCCTTCGCAGCCGGCTTGAGTGTTGAAACCGGGGTTTTGTTTTACGGCATTGCAGTCGGCGTGCTGGTCGCGGGAAAAATTGATGCACCACCGCATTACGCTGCTTTCGCAGGCGGGCTTGCCGGAGTGTTCGCGTTCGGCATTCCAGTAATGCGAGCACGATTGCCTCTAATTGGTGTAACAGCCTTGACTGTTTTTCTTGACGAGAAAATGCATGATTTTGTGACGAAAAAAATCAAGCGCTGGCGGAAACAACCGAAACAAGTTTTGTTTAAACAAGTTTTGCCCAGCGTTTTCGAGTTTGTTGCACGCAACCGCTTGTTTCTAGAATTTTTTGCAATAACGTTAACTGTTTTCGCTGGAACGATTTTGTTTCTAGCCGCATTGCTGGCTTTCGACGCTGGTTACGCGGTTGCCGTTCGATTACAGTCAAACAGAAAAAGAGGAAAAAAAAAGTTGAAGCAAAAAAGTTAAAGCGAAAAAAAGGTGAAGCAAAATAATGGCTGGAGGGTTTAAAGAATTTGAAGTTGAGAAAATCAAGGGAATCGTTGTCGAGCAAGGCGTGAAGGCGAGCGAGTTAGTCAAGCGAATGCGGCACTGCGGATTGCAGGCAAGCGAACTCGCGAAAGCAGTTGAATTGATTCGGGAAATGAAGCGTGAAAGCGCGACAGTTTTTTTAACTTTTACATCAAACATGGTTTCGTCTGGCTTGCGAGAGTTGTTCGCGCAACTCGCTCGCGAAAAATTTGTTGACTGCATCATTACTGGAGTTGGAAGCATTGAAGAGGATTTAATGAAGACGAAAAACGATTTCCTGCTTGGTTCTTTTGATGCTGACGACGTCGAGTTGCATGAGCGCGGAGTGAACCGCATCGGCAATATTTTCGTGCCGAACGCGCATTACGAGTGGCTCGAGCGTTTCCTTAAACCATTCTTCGAAAAAGAATTAGAAAAACAAGAAGCGCTTGGGCGATTGCTCGCGCCAAGCGAGTTGATTCACGACCTTGGCTTGGAAATCAGTGACGAAAACAGTTTCGTCCACCAAGCCACAAAAAACGGAATTCCAGTATTCTGTCCGGCTCCAACTGACGGCGCTTTCGGCTTGCAAGTATTCTTCTTCAAGCAAGACCACCCGAAATTCGGAATCGACGTGACTGCAGACATGAAGTTGCTTTCGCAAATGGTTTTCAACGCGAAGAAAACATGCGGCATCATTCTCGGCGGAGGGGTTGCCAAGCACCACGCGATTGGAGTAAACATCGTGCGCGGCGGCTTCGACTACGCGGTTTACGTTAGTACCGGCAGCGAGTACGACGGCTCGCTTTCGGGCGCGCGCACGCGCGAAGCAGTCAGCTGGGGTAAAATCAGTGAAAAAGCGTTCGCAAAAAACAAGACTGTTTTCGTTGAAGGTGACGCGTCAATAATCTTTCCATTAATCATGGCAGGGGTGAAAGACTAAACAACTTAAACACTTAAAAAAATTGAACAATTAAAAAAAATTGAATGACCAACAACTAAAAAACCGAGCCAAACCTGAAATAAATCAACCTAAAAACATCAACCAGCTTCAAAAAAAAGATTAAGCCGGTTTTAACAACCAAAAAAGCTGAAACACCAACTTTTTTAACCAACGCTTTCCTTCAACTTTCTTTAATGCTTAAAGCTTACACTCGCGGAGGCGACAAGGGAGAAACGAGTTTGCTTGGAGGCGCGCGCTGCAGCAAGGCTACGCCGCGCGTACGCGCTTTCGGCGACGTAGACGAATTGAATTCCTTTCTTGGTTTAGCGCGAGCTATTATTAAGGACTCTGCGACTCGCGAACTCTTGCACGCGATTCAAAAAAAGCTTTTTGCAGTCGGCACTGATTTAGCTAATCCTAACGCTAAAAAGCGTTTGACTACTGCGGGAGACGTTGAATGGCTGGAGAAGGAAACAGATGCAGTATTCGAAAAACTGCCTGCACTTCACGCTTTCGTGATTCCAGGCGGCTCGCTCGGCGCTTCAGTGCTGCACGTCGCGCGAGCAGTCTGCCGCCGTGCAGAGAGAAGCGCGGTCGCGCTTGCGGAAAGAGAGAAAGGCAAAGTCAATCCAGAGGTCGTGCGTTTTCTAAACCGCTTGAGTTCCTTGCTGTTCGTGCTCGCGCGTTTGGAGAACAAGCGCAGCGCAGCTGGCGAAGAAACCTGGCGCGGTTGATTTTGGCTTTTGACTGATTTTGGCTTTTAGTTGCAGTAGTTTAGTTCCTGAAAACTGGTTTTCAACGCGCTGGCGGGCTGGAAGCCGGCAAGAGTTTTCTCGTTTACCGCCAGGCTTGGCATCACCGTCACGCCGTACTTGCGCGCGAGCATGTTTACTACGCTTACGTTCAAGTCGACGGGCAGGGCGAAGAGCCATACTTTCTGCGGGCAAGCGTTCTTGAGAGCGAGCAGTTCGTTCGCCTGCCTCGCGCAATCCGCGCACGACGAGTCCGGATAGAAGTAGGCGATGATCGTTGCGCTGGCGTTGCAGTTCTTCTTTAATTGCAGCGCGTTCAAGTAAAGTTCAGTGTTGAACAAAACGTATTGTTTTCGAAAATTGAAGTAAGAGTCGTCAAGCTTGTTCGCTTCGCGCAGCGTTTCGAGCTTTTCGCCCAGCACGCCGACGCGCTTCACTTGTTCTCGAATGCCGAGTTCGAATAGGGGACAGAAGGCAGGGTCGTCGCGAAACGCTTGGTAGAACACGAGGCCGACGCGAGCTTCGTCGGCTTGAATCTTGAGGTCTTCGAGCTGCGTGCGCACTTCCTGGCTTCTGTTCCACTCGAGCCAAAAACCGATGCTTAAACCCAGTAAGAAGATTACTGCCGTCAGCACTCCTGCTTTCAAGTAAACGCTCCGCATTTGTTTCACCACGCCGAACTCAACGTCGAACCTCAAACTGCTTTCGCGTTTTCCCAAACTGGTTTTCTCCGCGTCAACGCGCGGAAAATGCCGATAATCCAGGTTCCGGTTACTAGGAACGAGTACAGGAATAAATAAATTACGTACACTGGAATCATCTTGATTTTGAAGCGCTCGCCTGCAGCCCGGAAGCTAAGCCACAATGCGAAAATTACGAGCGCGAGGTAAGATAAGACGAAAACAACATCTATCGTAAGCAATTGATTCAAGTTGAAAAACTCTTCAAAAAATACTTTCGGCAACGCGCTTGCACTGCCAGCACTGTTTGAAGGCGCGGCCAGCAACGCGGCTGTAACGAAAACCAGTTTCTGCCATGCAAGCAACGCCAAGCGGAACAACACGAAAATCGCGAGCACGACTGCAATGAAGTTCGTGGGGAGGATGAACCAACCCAAGCTTCCGTAACGCGCGTTGAAGAAAACGAAAAAATATTTTTTCGCGTTGACGAGCGCGCCGTGGTACCAACGCACGCGTTGCCTAACGAGGCCGCGCAGCGAGTACGGCGCCACGCTGCGCGCGATTGCGTTGAAAGCGTTCTCGATTTTGTAGCCTTTCGACTGCAAGCGCAATGCGATTTCCGTGTCTTCAGTAATATTCCCGTACTCGAAGCCGCCGACTTTGCGCAGCACACTCGCGCGGAATGCTGAAAGCGGGCCTGGAGTGCAGCTTATTCCCTGCAGGAAGGAAGCTGTCTTTCTGAGGTAGTTCATTGAAACGTATTCCACGAATTGAATGAATTGTAAAAAGCTTTTCGGTTCGCTGACTTTCACTGACGCGGTTACTGCGGCGACTTTCTCGTCGTTGAAATACCCGACCATCTTCAACAACGCGTCTGGTTCAGGAAAAGAGTCTGCGTCGACGGTCGCGACGAGCTCTCCTTTTGCAACGCGTAAGCCCGCATTCAACGCAGCTGCCTTGCCTCCGCCTGGTGGAGCTGTAATCACGCGCGCTTTTTTGTGTCCGCGCAGCGCTTCGCGTGCTTTGAAAAGCGTGTCGTCGGTGCTTGAATGGTTTACTACTATGATTTCGAAGGGTTTCGGGTATTCCAACGCTAAAACGCTTTCAATGGTTTTCTTGATGTTCGCGCCTTCGTTGCGCGCGGGAATAATGACGCTGAGCGTGGGAAAGCGTTTAGGCTTCGGGTTTTCAAGCGTCTTGCCGCGGTTTTCTAGGAACGTCAAGAGGAAGACTATCGTCACGTAGAGAAAAAAAATGTTGGCGGCGTAGAAGACAACGTCAATCCAAGTTATCATAAAAACCAGGTTTTCTAACGCTTTCTATAAAACTTTTCGCGCAGTTTATAATGCAGGCTGACTAGCGCCATGAACAATGTGAGAGAGTTTAATGCAGCGAATATTAACGAGTTTATGGAAAGCGCGTAAACTACGAGCGCGAGCGAGCCTATCGCGTACAACGCGTTGAAGTGCCACTCCAAGCGCGAGCGCCGCAAGCGAAACACTTCCCTTGCTTCGAAAACCCATCCTATGGTGATGAGAACAGCGCCGAAAACCCCAATCAAGTCACTCATTTAAGTCACTCATTTTTTAATCGATTCATCCCTCAAGCAATGCTTTCTTGAAACAACATATTTTTAATCACGCAGGACTTAAAAAATATCGTTGCATTGAAACGAGTGAAAAAAATGGATTTAACGAAAATAATCGATGAAATCACGAAAGAACTTGAAGAGCTTGAAAAGCGGCAGGATTTCACGCTCCAAAAAACGCGGCTGGTCGTGCGCGACTGCGCGCGCGCCATAAAGTTTTTGCACGCGAACGACTTCAAGCAAGCCAAGGAAATAATAAAAAAACTCGACGCGCAAGTGAAGGAACTCCGCGAAAACGATGAGGGCTTCGAGAACATCGCGTTCGCTGCTTACCAAGAGTACGCGGAAGTTAAAACGCTGCTCGCATTACTCGAAAAAACAAGCGTGCCTGATTACAAGCAGCTGGGAATCCCGTGGCTTCCGTACCTATCCGGCCTCGCAGACTGCGTTGGCGAACTCCGCCGCGCGCTGCAACTCGCGTTACGCGAAGGCAAGCGCGAGGACGCCGAGTACTACTTCAAGAAAATGAGCGAGTTGTACGACGAACTAATGGTCATCAAGTTTTCCTCTTCGCTCGTGGGCGCGCTCAAGCGCAAGCAGGACGTGCTGCGTTCGCAGGTCGAGCAAGCCCGCAGCGAAATGCTGAGACACTGAATAAAGACACTGAAGAAAAACAAAGTGTGTTATGGTTTTCGTGTGGTTTTCATGAAGTTTCACGCGGTAATAGAATTCGAGTTCACGCGCGACTTGACGAAGGACGCAGAAGCGCTTTCCGAAATCTTGAAGCAGGCGAACGATTCGGTGCTCTCGCGCGGCGCGCCGCGCGACGCACCGCAGGAAGGCGCGCGAGTAACGGATTGGAGGCTTGACAAGAATGGACTCGTCACGCAAATCGAGAGTGGAGGCGTGGTGCGCGCGCACGCGGCCGTAATCCGCCTGCGTAACTTGTTGAATCAAGAACTCGGGCGCAAGCTGCGCGTCGGCGTCAAGGCGCTGCACGTTCGCGAATTTCGCGTGAGCGATTACGCGTTGAAGAGAAAGCCGCTTGATGCGGAAGGCGTGGTGATAAGTTTTTTCGTCGAGTCACTGCATTTCAAGGGCGACAAGGCGGAAATCGTTTTTAGGGACTTAAACGAAGAGCTTCTAGAAAACGGGAGCGTCGACCGCTTGCTCGCGTTGTTAGACGAAAAAATTGAAGCACAATATTATGAAGGCAAGAGTGAAGTCAAGGAATTCAAGTGGGCTTCGCGTGAAAAAAAAGTTTTTTACGACAAGGACCCGGCAATCGAACTCGAAGCAAGACACTGGATTGCACGAACGCGCGCGAAAGCGCAATTCGTTTACGGCCCAAACTTCACGGTTCTCGTCAACGCGCTGAAATCATTGCTTCTAGAACACGTTTACACACCCCTCGGTTTCCGCGAAATGCTTTTCCCGAAATTCGAGTCTTGGGATGTTCCCAAACGCAGTGGGCACGCTAAAACCATTTACCCTGACGCTTTCTTTGTTTTCGTGCCACGCGAAAGCAACCCGCGCGCGTGGGTAAAAGAAAAAGACTACTTCCGCATTACTGGCGAAGTTTACGACAAAGAGTTTCCTCAAAAACTCGCGCCAGTCGGAATAATGTCTTACGCTCAATGCCCTCCATTCTGGAACTACTTAAGCGGCCACACCATTCGCGACGAGTCACTTCCATTCAAAACATTCGATTGGAGCGGCCCAACTTACAGAAACGAAGCAGGAGGAACGCAAGGCATCTCGCGCCTTGAAGAATTCCACCGCATTGAAACAATCTTTCTAGGCACTCCCGAACAAGTGCGACAAATTTTCGCCGAACTCGACGCAGCGCTCACCAAGTTTTTCGACAACGTTCTAGACCTCGAATTCAAGAAATTCTGGGTAACGCCTTGGTTCCTCGCCCAAGAAGGCAAGAAAACCCTCAGCGAAAAAGAAAGCGAAGGAGTCGGCACCATCGACTACGAATTCTGGCTTCCCTGGCGCGGACCACGCGAAACAAGCGAATACCTCGAAACGCAGAACCTCAGCAACAACGGCGACAAGTACGCGAAAGGCTTCAGCGTTAAAACCCAGAAAGGCGAGTTATGGAGCGGATGCGCCGGCACCAGCTTTGAGAGACTCATCTGCAGCTTCTTGTCACAAAAAGGATTCGAAGTAAAAAACTGGCCGAACGAAGTGCGCAACCGCATCGAATTCGTTGAAGACTTAAAATTCGCTTGACTCTTGCTTGATTCCCCTAATTCAAACGCACGCCCCCCCAAAAAAAACGAAAACCGAGAAATCCAAAAAAAAACGAAAACCGAGAAATCCAAAAAAAAGCGAGAAAAAAGGAAGGCGCAGAAAAAGCGCGGAAAAAGCGCTGCAACCCTTTAAGTCGACTGAACCTCGTTAAACTAGTTGCTTAAAGAAGTTGCTCGTAGAACTCTTCGTACGCTTTAGCGCAGTTGTCCCACGTGAACTTTTTCTCAGCTGTTTTTCTTCCTTCGCGCGCCAAACGCCGCGCGAGCTTGCCGTTTTCAAGAATCCGGTTTATCGCGTGCGCGAGTTCGCGCGCGTCATGCGGCGGCGCGAGCAACCCGTTTTCGTTGTCTTTAATGATTTCAGGAATTCCGCCGACGCGCGTTCCGACTACGGGCTTGCCGCTTGCCATTGCCTCCACGAGCACCATTCCGAAGGGTTCCCACACGCTTGGCAGGACGAAAACGTCGCTTGCAGCGTACAAGCGCGCGAGCGACTCGTCGCTGACGCGTTCTGTGACGAAAATCGCCGGCACCCTTTTTTTTCGCGCGTGGTTTTGCAGTTTCTTGAGTAGCGGGCCGCGGCCGAACACGACGAGGCGCGCTTCGTTGTGGATGAAGTGCATCGCGTCAATCAAGTCGACGATTCCCTTCTGTTTTACGAGCCGTGCAGCGGTAAGCACGACGCGTTCGCCTTCCTCGAGTCCGTGTTGCGCGAAGCGCGCGCGCCACTCTCCACCATTGTTTTTAGGGTTGAAGAGCTTCAAGTCGACACCGTTGTAAGCGATTCCCGTCACGCCATCATAGTTTTTCGGCAGCGTCGAATCGAGGGTGGCTTTGCTGACTGCAAGCACTCCGTCGCACCTATTCATTATTACGCGTCCTATTGCGCGGTCGTACGCTTGCCCCCAAAAGTCTGTTGCGATGTCGATTCCTTTGGGGCGCGCGTTGTGAAGCGTCAAACATAATTTTTTTTCGAGTTTCTTGACGAGCGAGGTTTCATTCAATCCGTACACGAACCTGTTGTGCAAGTGCACCAAGTCGTTTTCTTGCGCGAGTTTGCGTAAGTCGCTCAACAAGTTAGGCATTATTGGAATGGGTGGTGGAATCGGGTGCGGTGCTTTCTGCATTATCCACGCTCGCGTGCGGAATACGTTCACGCCATTAATTTTTTCTTGTTGCGTCGTGCCCTTTATTTTCGCGGTGAGCACTGTGACGCGGTGGTTTTTCGCGAGGCGTCTCCCGACTTCAAGCAAGTGTTTTTCAGTCCCGCCTTGGTACGGGTGAAAGAAAGGGTTGAGCATCAACAAACGCATTTTTTCAAACACCTTTTTCAGGTTTCGCGTGGAACTGGCTTGCGGCGCGTTTAGTTTCACAAATTAGTTTCGCAAATTTTTCTAGGGCCTTCAACTGCCTGGTGTGCAAGTGAATGACTGGTCTTTTTTTCTTGATTAATTCGAGTGCTTTACGAACGCTTAACCCGTTCAAAACCATGTACGCGGCGACTAGCGTTGGTGCTCTAGCATGCCCGTGCTCGCAGTGAACGTAAACCTTTACGTTGTTGTCAACCAATTGTTTGATGAAGTTCGCGCCAATCAATAGTTGCTTGAAACTAGGGGATTCACGTTCTTTAACAGGCAGCCACAAGTAGTAATCAACCCCAAACGGTTGGTCTAACCTCTCTTCCTCGAGACTAACGTCAGCCTTCACTCCTTTATCTAACAATTCTTTTTTAAAGTGATAGGTGCAGCACTGGTTTGAGCCAACGAAAACGAATTCAGTTATTTTCGAGTACTCGAAAACAAGTTTTTTCAAGTGAACATTTTCAAGCATTTCAACCAACACCCCCCAACCTCAAGCATTTCAACCAACACCTCCCAATTTCAAGCATTTCAACCAACACCCACAAATCCCAATTCCTACCCTTTAAGCGTTGAAAACTTGCCCTTCTTCGGGCGCGACTGCGTCGAAACCGTGGTCTTCGCGTAGTTCCCGCGCGAACTCGTCGCATACCTCTGCATCGCCGTGAACGCAAAAAACTTTTTTTGGATTCACGCGTTTGACGAAGTCGAACAACTGTGTTCTGCCCGTGTGCGCGGAAAAATCGAAGTGCTTGAATGGTAGAATAATTTTTTCGAGCCGCGCGCCATCATTCACGCGCAGCGGAAGCCCGTTCACAAGCCGCCAGCCGTTAGTGCTTGAAACTTGAAAACCGGTCAGAAAAACAACGCCGTTGTTATTCTTGTTCAACGCTTGCAGGTACGACAATGCAGGACCCCCGTCAAGCATTCCCGCGCTTGAAACTATGATGCATGGTTTTTGCGTGATTAGCTTGCGTTCACGTTTCGACTCTACGATTCTAGCGCGGCGAAGTGCGGCGTTCAACGCGCCGGCGTCACGCACGTAAGAAGGAAAGTCGAGGATTATCTCGTTTACTTTCGTGCCCATTCCGTCAAAGTATACTTCGCCCCGCACCCGGTTTTTGTTTTCGTTTAACACTAACGCGATTTCCTGCATTCTGCCGACTGCAAAGCTTGGCACGAGCACGGTCTTGCCGGCGTTCAACGCAGCTTGCACTTCATCGCAAAAAATTTTTTCGAGTTCGTTGCGCGGCGGGTGGTCGCGGTTCGCGTAAGTGCTTTCAATCACTAGCGCATCAATTTCTGTTCCAGCGTCTGGAAGGACTGCTGGCGCGTGAAGCATCGTTTCCGCGTAATTAAAGTCGCCGGTGTACCACAAGTTTTTTTCGCCGTTTGTTGCAAAAACCTGCGCGCTGCCCGGAATATGGCCCGCATCTTTCAACGTAAAGCGCGTTCCATCGTAAAACTCGTACTCGTGCTCGAATGGCAGCCCGAAAAACTTTTTCTGCAAGCGCTTGGCGTCCTGCTTCGAGAACGGCAAGTTTTTTTTGTTGCGTAATGCTACTTTCTCGCTGTCTTCCAGCAAGAGGTTCGTCAACGGAATTGTGGGAAACGTGGTGAAAACCGGCGCGTCACCGTAATGCGAGAGCGTGGGCGCGCTGCCGCTGTGGTCGAGATGCGCGTGCGTGAGCACTGCAGCGTCAAAGTTGTGTTGGCGTAAGTTGGGTGGCTCGTTCCCGTCATGAATCTTTAAACCCGAGTCCAACAACAACCGCACTTGATTCAACTCAGCGAGAACGCAGCTTTTCCCCACTTGACGCGTAGCGCCGAGAAAAATTAGCTTCATTTCTATCCAATTCCCAAAAAACGATAGCACGCCAAAGTTTTTTAATCCTCGCAAGCATTCCCTTGCGCGCGTTCCAAAGTTTTTTAATTCTTGCAAGCATTCTTTCTCTTTATGGAACCTTCACAATTTTCTTACGCTGAAACAAAAGCGCTTTTGCGCAAGTATCACTTACCCGCATGCAGCGAAGCATTCTTCAAGCGCGAAAGCGAGCTTGTGAAAGCAGTGAGAAGACTATCGTTTCCCTTCGTTCTCAAGGCACTCGCGCCGCGCGAAGTGCACAAAACTGAAGCCGGACTAGTCAAGACAATGCTGCATTCCGAGCGGGAAGTGCTCGCGGCATTCAAACAAATTTCGGAGAACGCGTGCAAGCACGGAATCGTGCTCGAAGGTTTTCTGCTGCAAGAACAAAAGAGCGGCGTCGAGTTCATAATCGGCGGCAAGCGAGACCCGGTTTTCGGAGAGACGGTGTTGTTTGGCAGCGGAGGCTTGCTCACGGAATTGTTTCAAGACGTCGCGGTTCGAGTCGCGCCGTTGACGCGGCAAGACGTTCGCGAAATGGTTTTCGAAACGAAGGCAAGCGCTTTTTTCAGCGAGAAAGGCTTTCGCGGCAAGAAAGTAGACTTCGACGCGATTGCGTCAATAATCTTGAAGACCTCGCGTTTAATGCTGAAAGAAAAGCGCGTGCAGGAACTCGACTTCAACCCCGTCATCGCGAGTGGACGCGAAGCGTGTATCGTAGACGCGCGCGTAATAGCGTGAGCGGACGGGGAACGGTGAAAAACTAGTGGCGTCGCTGCAGCAAAAAATCAGGAGTTACAAGCGGGTGTCCGAAAGCATTGCCGGAGAATTGACTGACGACACCGTGGACTATACGCATCACGTGCTCAAGCATTCGAAGACCGCGCGGCAACTGCTTCAACAGCACCGCGAGGCCGCCCAAGAATTTTTTTTACGGCGACCTGCACCGCCTGTTTTTCTTCTTGAAAGTGCCGCACGGCTTGCTGCTTGACTTGAACCTGCCGCAAAAACCCGGCCTCTTCAAGTTCAAAGACTTCATTGAAGAACTCGAAGCAGACGAAAAACGCAACAAGCTTCGGGAAGCGTTTTACCAATTCAAAAACTATTACGAAACAAAGCGGGGAGAAAAACAAAAGCGGCCCGCAAGCGTCAACGCGACTTGACGCGTGTCCCGTCTTTCTCGTTATCCCACAATTCCTTCATTTTAGGCTGCTGGATCTTGTGCAGAAACTCGTAATACTGGTTCCTCTTCTTCACGCTCTTGAAAACCGCTATCAAACGCACGACTTGCTCGTTATACGTCTGTCTGGGAAAATCCTTGATTTCCTTGAGAGCTTTCACGACCGACTGGTCTAATTGTATCGTAGTCACGCCGCCCATTTCCACCGCCTCTCGCTTGCCAACTTTTTACGCAATCCCATTTGTTATACATCTTCTATAGAAAGTATATTATAACTTATATATTGGAAAAAGGGTTGTTTTTAAGCGTTTCCGGCGGCGTATGTGAGATGTAAAGTGCAGGGGAGGGGATTTGAACCCCTGAACTCCTTAGAGACAGGATTCTGAGTCCTGCGCGTTTAACCAAGCTTCGCTACCCCTGCGCGCTTGCGCGCTTTCGCGCGTAAGGCTCTCGCGCGCAAGGCAAGTATTTTATTAACGTTTTCGCTTAATAAGAAACCGTTTTTTCGTTTTTCAACGCGTCAACCGCAATTCGTTTGCAGAGTGGAATAATCGAATAATAAGTAGAGTGGAATAATTGAGAGCGAATATTTGTTGGCGATGCGGAACGGAATAATTTGTAGAGCGAAATAATTAGTTGAATAATGAATAATAAGTAGAAAATAAGCAGAGTGGGATAATTAAACTTGAGTCTGCCGAATCCTTACGCTTGGAAAAATTATAAGTACTACGCAGCAATACCGTTGCTTTTACTGGCAGCAGCCGCTTTCTTTATTCCGCGGGTCCCCCAAGGAATTGACTTGAAAGGCGGCTTGCTGCTTACAGTGTACAGCGACCAAGCAATCGACTTGAATGCGGTGAAATCCGCCGTAGCGAGCGTAGCGCCTGACGCGGACGTGCGCTCGTTCTCTAACCCTAGCGGGCACGGCGTTGAAATCGAATTGCCGACGAACGAAAAACTTGAGGCTGCAGCCGCAGGCGTCACTCTAATAAAATCGCTGGACGCGCAGCTCGTGAACGAGGAAGTGCGCTTGAATTACTTGGAACAAAACCCTGGAAACGCGACTGCTGATGAAGTGGCTGCGGTTCGAAAGCAAGTTGAAACCCTGCGAATACGGATTCTCGACGAAACGCGGAAAGTGTTTTCCTTGACTGGCGACGACGCCGTCGCGCCAAGCGATGCGCACGCTGCAGCTGCCGCTGCCGAAGCGTCTCTAGATAAAGCGCGTTCTGCTTACACTGACTCTCTAGTCGCGGCAATTAATTCCGTGGTACGCGTAAAATCGCATTCGTTCAAGGAAATCGGTTCAAGTTTGAGCAAGTTCTTTTTTTCTAAAACGCGTGAAATCCTGATAATCTCATTCTTGTTATCGGCATTAATCGTCTTCATAATCTTTAGAAGCTTGATTCCGTCGCTTGCAGTGCTATTCGGCGCTTTCGCGGACATCGCGATAACGATGGGTGTCATGGGCGCGTTCGGCATTCCGTTGTCGCTCGCCTCGTTTTCCGCGTTGTTGATGCTCATTGGTTTTTCGCTTGACACAGACATTTTGCTTACCGCGCGCGTGTTGAAACGCAGGGAGGAAAACGCGCGTGAACGCGCGTTCGACGCGATGAAAGTCGGCATGATGATGAATCTCACCACCATAGCAGCGTTCGGCGTTCTGGCTGCGCTTGGGTATTGGCTTCAGATCCCTGTTTACTTTCAACTCGGCTTGGTTGCAGCAATCGGCGGCGGCATCGTGGATTTCATCGCAACTTGGCTGGCGAACGCGCCGTTAGTGTTGTGGTACGCTGAAAAAAAAGAAAAGAGGACAAACTTGAATGAATTTAAACTTTAAGGCAACTAAAGAATTTTTTTCAGACCGCAGGATACTGTTAGTCGCTGTCTTATCGCTTTTAGCGTTTGGCTTGATTTTCCTGCGGGACTTGAATCCGAGTACGGTGGACTTAAACTTCGGGATCGAGTTTGTTGGCGGAGTGCGCATACCCATTTCACTCGAGCAAAGCGTTGATTCCGAGACGATGAGTTCGATGGTTGACACTATTAAACTCCGCATCAACAAGTTCGGCTTGTCGCAAGCGGTTGTGCGGCCGCTCGGCAACAAGGAAATCATTGTTGAAATTCCGCGCGCGGATTCAAGCGTCATCAAAAGCGTGGAACGCATTCTCCGCGAGCAAGGACACTTTGAAGCAATCGTTGACGGCAAACTAGCGCTCGACGGCGCAGACATTCTCGCGAATTCGGTCGGCGGTCCCGGCAACGAGAACGTGAATGCGCAGGGCGAAGAGGTTTCTTGGCAACTCGTCTTCGCGATTACTGGCGAAGGCGAAGAACGCTTTGCAGAAGCGGCTGCAGGTAAAATCGGTTATCCGGTATTCATGTTTCTAGACCGGCCGAAGAACGCGTTGATTCTCGTTTCAGAAGCGGACTTGCAGGCCGGCGTTACAGCTAGCGAAACTGCTATCACTGAAGCCCTGCGAAAAGAAGGCGATGACATCGCGCTTTACTTCGTGGAAGAATTCGATAAGAAAAAAGCAGAAATTGCTGCAAGCGGCAAGACGCTCGCCATCGCAAGCGAAAACTTGACGCGCTCGCGGCCCGAAGTCATAGCCGCGCTGAAGGAAATGGGGTTCGACGAATTAAAGCCAGGCGAGGAAGCCGCCAACAAAAGCAAACGGCTTTTGTTGAAGCCGCAAGATGAAATCGCTCCCGAAATAATCTCGTTCCAAAACGCTGGCGTGACGGAAACAATCGTCGTTTCATGGAAAGCAGTTGGGCTTCGTTCCGCGCCAACACTGCGAGTCGAGCCATTAAAGCAAAAAACCATTTCCCAATACGCGATTACTGGCACCGCGCGAGGCGGGACGCTCAAGGAGAAGAAAGCCAACGCGGTTAACGAAGTCAAGGAATTGAAGAGCGTGTTGAGTGGAGGCAAGCTGCCGGTAGCAACTTCGATTGGAAGTTACTACGACATCGCTCCTTCTCTAGGGCAGGAATTCCTTAACTACAGCGCCATCGGAATCTTTCTCGCGATTGCAGCGGTTTCAACAGTAATCGTCTTGCGGTACCGCAAAGTCAAGCTAGTCATTCCAATAGTCTTAGTCAACTCGATTGAAGTTTTGTTGTTAGTTGCGATAATCGGTGGTTTTGGAACAATCGACTTGGCTGCAATGGCTGGAATCATCACGCTCATCGGCACTGGCGTGGACGACCAAATCATTATTACTGAAGAGCTTTTGAAAAAACGAAAGCGCGTGGAAGGCGCCGAGACCGAACCGGAACGCGGGAACAAGGAACGCATCGCGCGCGCGTTCTACATTATTTTCATCACCGCCGGCGTGGCAATCGCAAGCATGCTGCCTCTCTTGCTGAGCGGAATCGTTGAAGTAATGGGCTTCGCGCTCGCGTCAATCCTCGGCGTGCTGATTGGCGTACTGTTCACGCGTCCAGCGTTCGGCGTGATTGCAGGCGAGTTATTCAAACACGAGCACGAGCATTAAACAACTAGCGCGCTTCAAAAAAAATCAGCGTTTATTGAAGAACAACGCGTTCGGCCCGATTAACGCCCCGGCGAGCAACAGTCCTAAAACCAGCGGTTGTTTCAACTTAAGCGCTAAGACGCTGCCTAGAAAAGCGAAGAAGACGGCGAAAACTAATTCGGTTAAAATAATTTCAGCCATGCTTCAAGTTATTCAAAGTTAATTATTATTAATTCCGCTGTAGTTTTAGTTTCGTCTAGTTCACTGTAGTTTTGTTCTTTTTTGTTGTGGTTTCGCTGTAGTTTTGTTATGGTTTTGGTTTTGTTGTTTTTTTGTTATGTTTTAGTTTTATTGTTTTTTCTTGTAGTTTTAGTTTTATTGTTTTTTTGTTATGTTTTAGTTTTATTGTTTTTTCTTGTAGTTTTAGTTTTGTTGTAGTCTTGTTGTTTTGTCGTAGTTTTGTTGTGCGCTCGCGCTTTATTACAGTTTCTTGCTTGCTTTATCTTTTACGATTTCTTTTACAATTTTACAATTTTTTTACTCCAGTATCTCGACAGCGTCCACGATTCCGTCCCCGTCTTCATCGAATCCCTGCACTACCTTCGCGTACACGCTGGAATCAAAAAGATTGCCTTCCTCAATTTTTTTGCGTTCCTTCAACAACGCGAGCACCCCCACGCGCGTTGCGTTATAGTGTCCGCCGGCGATTACGAAAAGCTTTCTGCGCTTGTCGAACGGACTGTCAACTACCTCGAGAAAACCCACGCCTTCAGGATAAGTTTTCTTTGAGAGCGTAGAGTAAATCGAAAAAGTTTTTTCCGCAAAGCGAATGGGTAGCAGCGGGTTGACTTCCTCGACTAGAGTGTTCACCTTCGGCCCACCGAGAAGAATCAAGTTCTCCCGCTTCGCGTTCTCGCGGAGCTCGGTGTCTAAAAGAAAAAGCGGGTAAGAAAAAGAAGCGAATCCGCCAAGCCACGCAGCTAGTTCCGCAACGCAGAATTCGCTGCCGCGCGCGCGGTACTTGCCGTGCGGGTCAGGCGAGCCGAGCACGATTTTCGCATTCAAATGCGTTCCTTCAATGAATGGCTTGAGGAATGCAGGCGGCTTCGCCAACGGCTCGTGCAAAGGCCGCCAAGAGTCGCGCACCACGAGCGCAAGCGCGTCGCTTGCTGCGCTGAACCTCTTCGCAACAGCTCCGCCTTTCTCTTCAAATTCCTCTAAACGTACGAGTCCCGCGTCCGCCAGCAGGCGCACGTGGTAATAAACAGTTTGCACCTGCATCTTTAATTCTTTCGCGAGTTGCGCTGGGTACTTCGCCTCGCGCGCCAGCGCGCGCAGAATGCGCAGCCTGTCTTCAGATATTAACGAAAACGTTTTTTCGTCCACTAGCAACGCGTCCAACGCTTGCGTGCCGCTCACGAGTTTTACTCCCGCCATTCGATTATCACCTCAAAAATCGATTTCCCCAAATTTCCCAAATCTATTTCCCAAAATCGATTTCGTTTTATAAAATCACACGATAACAAACTAACAATAATAAACTAACAAGCATATTACAAACATATTACAAAAAATTTTTAATAATTTTAATAAATTTATAATACTATTGTCGCTTTAATAATAAAATTATTGTTTTTGTTTAACAATTTTTGATTTTGTCTTTAGCGGTATTTAAAAACTGTTTTTTTCAAAATTTTTTTGCTGAAACCCCTCCCGAACGCACGCGAACGCAGTGGGTTGGCGTCCCAGACATCCCAGAATCCGGCAGAAGTTTGCGTCCGGAATGGACGGGACGCCTCTTTTCACTGCGCTGGAATATAAAAATGCAATGAAATACGCACAAATCAAATGCAATGAAATACGCAAATGCGACGGAATGCGTGAATGTACTGGAGCACAATGCGCAGCAATGCGCAACAATGCGCAGACGTCCCTCACGCTTAACTTCACGCTTAACCGGGAATTTCTTACTCGGTTCCCGCAGATTTCCCGCAACAAAAATTGTTTTCGCAGCAAAAGTTGTTTTCACGAGATCGCCTGAAATCAAAAAAAAAATTGAAAGTCAAAAAAAATTGAAAGTTAAGTTGTTTGAAATTGAAGGCTTGTTGCTTGATTGTTGCTTGAAATTGAAGGCTTGTTTTGTGTTGTTGGTTTGTTTCGTGAGGTTGATTTGAAGTGTGTGGAATAATTGGAGTGCTTGGCGAAGGTGAGGCTGCGCCGATTCTTCTTTCGGGATTGAAGAAACTGGAATACCGTGGTTATGACAGCTGGGGTATTGCAACAATAAACAATAAACTGCGCATTGAAAAACGCGTCGGCAAGATTGAAGGCGTCAGCGAACGCGAGTTGAACGCATTAAAGGGAGTTATTGGTTTAGGTCACACGCGTTGGGCTACGCATGGTGATGTAACTAAGGAAAACGCGCATCCGCACGCAGACTGCGCGAGCGAAATAGCAGTCGTACACAACGGGATTATCGACAATTACGTCGAGCTGCGCAACGCGCTCGAGGCACGGGGTCACGTTTTCAAGTCGCAGACCGACACCGAAGTCGTTCCGCACTTGATTGAAGATGAAATCGCAGCCGGCGCGAGCTTTGCTGACGCCGTGATGCGCGCTGCAAGAAAACTCAAAGGTTCTTTCGCGCTGGCTTTGTTGAACACGCGCGAGCCTGGCACGCTCGTTGGAGTGCGGAACGAGAGTCCCTTGATAGTGGGGATCGGCGAAAAAAATTTTTTCATCGCAAGCGACGTGCTCGCATTCCTGAATTCGACCAAGCGCGTGGTTTACTTGAATGATGAGGAAATGGTTGTCGCGCGGAAGAACAGTAACGGCATTAGCGTTGACTTCATGGATTTTGGTGGAAAACACCTTGAAAAAAAACCTGTTGAAGTGTCTTGGAATGCGGAAAGCGCGGAAAAATGCGGTTATCCGCATTACATGTTGAAAGAGATTATGGAGCAGCCAGTTGCACTGCGCAACGCGCTTAACCAAAACTTTGATTATATTCAGGAATTTGCGGACGACTTGAAGAACGCGAGTGTGGTGTCAATCGCTTGCGGCACTGCCCGCCATGCAGCAGTCGTAGGAAAACACTTGTTTGACAAGATTGCAGGCAAACCTATGGAGGTAATGATTGCAAGCGAATTCGCTTACTTTGCCGACCGTTTTCCGGAAAACGCTGTACTGTTGACGGTTTCGCAGAGCGGTGAAACAGCTGACGTGCTTGAAGGCGTGCGTAAAGCGAAGGCGCGGGGCGCACGCGTTTACTCGATAGTGAACGTGGTTGGAAGCACTCTTGCGCGTTTGAGTGACAAAACAATTTACATTAATGCGGGTCCGGAAATCGGGGTCGCTTCAACTAAGGCGTTCGTGAATCAAGTCGGCATTTTTTATATGCTTGCTTTCGCGCTTGCTGGCAAGCTCGAGGAAGGTATTCGCGACTTGAAGCAAGCGAGCGCGCTGCTCGAGAAAACGCTTCACGAGAACGACGCGCAAATGCGTTTCCTTGCCGAAACGATAAAAACAAAGAAGGACGTTTACTTCATTGGCCGCGGAGTGAATTTCCCGATCGCGTTGGAGGGAGCGTTAAAGATGAAGGAAATATCTTACATTCACGCGGAGGGAATGCCTGCCGGCGAGTTGAAGCACGGCACCATCGCGTTAATAGAAAAAGACGTTCCTGTAATAGCTTTAAATCCGAGGGACTACACTTTTCATGATACTCTTAATAATGCCTTGGAAACAAAGGCTCGAGGCGCGTTTTTGATAGGCGTCAGCAACGAAGACCACGAAGGTTATGCAGAATTAGTTTCTTTACCTAGTATTGAACGTCAAGCGAACGGCGAACTAAAACCATACTATGTCTTGCTTGAAGTAGTGTCACTACAGCTTTTGGCTTATCATGTTGCCGTCTTGTTAGGCAGAGATCCGGACAAGCCGAAAAACCTCGCGAAGGCCGTGACAGTCAAGTAGACGCTGGAAACTATTCGAAAACCAAAATAATGAAAATTTATTGAAACTGCGAACCCCGCGTGAATGATTGTTTGGAGAACGAGAGTATGCTGGCAGCCGAATTAAACCTGCATTGCAAAACTAAGTGTTTTCCCGTTTTCCGGTTTTCCCGATTCTAAATTTTTAAGCCTACAAGAAAAAATAAAAAACTCATTCATTACTTAACTTGAAGCAAAAAAATCTGGAAAGGAAAAGAGTTGAAGAAGCAAAGAGTTGAAGAAGCGATTGAATAAAAAACTAGTTTACGTGATTCTCGCTGCCGGGCGCGGCACGCGCTTGTGGCCTGTTGGTGAAGGGTTGCCGAAGTGCATGGTGCGCGTTCTCGGCAAACCGCTCGCCGAATGGGTTGTCGACGCTGTTCTGCCGAACGCGGAGAAAATCGTGTTGGTCGTGGGCTACAAGAAAGAATTCGTTATTGAACACTTTTCGCGAAAGCCTTACGCGCAGAAAATAGTTTTCGTCGAGCAAGCAGAGCAAAAGGGAACAGCTCACGCGCTCCTGCAGGCGCGCGATTCAGTCAACGAAAATAATTTCGTCACAATCAACGGCGATAGTTTCGCTGACCCCTCGCTTTACGCGTTAATAGCCCGCGAAACAGAAAAGTCTCCTGATTCTTTTTTTGCAGTCGGGCAATTCCGTGAAGACGCGCGCGAGTACGGGTTGCTCGAGGAAGAAAACGGTTTCCTCAAAAAAATCGTTGAAAAACCGGTTTCTGAAAAACCTGTTCCTGGAGTGATTAACCTCGGGAATTACTACTTGCCGCCGGAGTTCTTCGATTTCCTCGCGCGCGTGCAGCCTTCGCCGCGCGGCGAGCTAGAGGCGACGGACGCGATTAACGCGTTCGCGAGAGAACGCAAACTGCGCGTGGTGCGTTTCTACGGCTTCAGGAGTGAAATCACTTACTTCTGGAACCACTTGGACATCAACCTCTACGCGCTGCACAACTTGATGCGCGACGAGAGGCTTGGAGTAATAGAAAACGGGGCGTTCGTCTCCGGGAAACTGTATCTCGGCAAAGGCAGCGTGATTCGCGCGGGCACGCGCGTGGACGGGCCGGTTTACGTGGGCGAGAATTGCGTTATTGGGCCGAACGCGTTTCTACGCGAAGGCGCGATTATAGAAAACGAGTGTCACGTTGGAAACAGTGAAATTAAAAACTCTGTCATCATGAATAATACGGACGTTCCCCACTTTTCTTACGTTGGTGATTCAGTGCTTTGCGAAGACGTTAACGTCGGCGGGGGAACAATAATAGCCAACCTGCGTTTCGACGAGAAAAACATTGCCGTGCACATCAACGGCAAAACCGTTGACTCCGGCAGGCGCAAGCTGGGTTGCGCAATTGGCAGGGGAACAAGGATAGGCGTGAACTGCGTGATTAACTGCGGCGTTCTAGTGGGAAGCAACTGCCGCATTTACCCAGGCGTTGTAGTAAAAAAAAACTTGCTTGACGGCGAGACGCTGGACTGGAATAACGAAACGAGAATTGTAAAGCACTAGAAAATTGTTGACTGCTAGAAACCACTAGAAATCGCCGACGAAGAAAGAAAATAAAAGGTGAAAGAAAACTTGTTTAAAGGGTATGACGTGCGTGGAGTCTACGGAAGCGAAGTAACTGAAGAAAAATTTTTCGTGTTAGGTCAAGCCTTCAACGAGTACGCAAAACGTTTAGTAATCGGCATGGATTACCGCCAACACAACGACTCGCTCTTGAACGCGTTTTTGAACGGCTTTGCCGGAGAGACTGCTTTTCTCGGAATCGCGCCAACGCCAGCAACCGCCTTCAACACAACCGAATTCGGAGTAAGCATCACAGCAAGCCACAACCCGCCAGAGTACAACGGCTTAAAACCGTTAACGAAAAAAAGACCGTTTTACGCGCAGGAAATGAGTGACTTGAAAATAAGGTACGCGCAATTGGAAGCGCTCGCAGAAAAAAGCGGCAGGCTTTCAAACACTAAATTCGAGAAAAAACTCGTGAAAGAAAACAAAACGCTTTTGAAGGAGTACACTGACTCGCTTCCAGAATTCAAGCCAGCGATTTACGACCTTGGAAGCGGCGCGGTTTGCGCGATAAAAAACGTTGTCGCGCGTGACGGCGGCGAGTTGCTTTCCAGCGAGCCCGACCCATTCTTCAAGCAACGCTCGCCAGAACCAAACGACGAGTCGCTGACTGCATTAAAACAGAAAACGGTTTCAGAAAACAAGCTTGGCTTTGCGTTCGACGGCGACGGCGACCGCCTCGCGCTCGTTGCAAACGGGCGCGTGCTTGACGGCGGCGTGACCGGCGCCTTCCTCGCAGTACAGAACCTCAAGAAGGGCGACAAGCTAGCAATGACTATAGACGTAAGCGAGGAAGTATTCGATTTCTTGACTGATTACGGCTTCCAAGTTTACTACTCGCCGGTCGGCCACGTCAACGTGCCAAAGAAAATGGAGGACGTGGGCGGCGTTTACGCGATGGAGTATTCAGGCCACTATTGTTTCGCGAACAGAATGCTTCAAGCAGACGGGCCTTTCAACGCGGCGCTCTTGTCGCAAGCCCGCGTCAACGAAGTTATAGAATTCGCGGACCAATTCAAGGTTAAACGTTTCGTTACTAAGGAGCCAGTGAGAATCAATTTTGCGGCTTTCGAGAAAATAGTGCGCGAGAAAGAACCGCTCGCGATGGAAAGCATTGACGGCGTCAAGGCAAAATTCGAAGAATACGCGTTTCTAGTGCGC
>JBBIMI010000006.1:0-42124 GCA_037444485.1 Microcaldota archaeon | reverse complement strand
CGCTGCTGCGAGGGGCGTTACGTCCGCTTTTTTCTCAAGTTCTGTAATGCATTTTTTAAGCAAACTCGTTACTTGCGGCAGGTTTTCGTTCGTGAACGCTTTCGAGTTCAAGCCGTCGCGCAGCGTCTCCGCGAGGAGGTAGGTGTTGTGTCCGTGTTCAGCGTGTTTCAAGAGGACGGGTAGTATTTGCGGCAGGTTTTCGTTCGTGAACGCTTTCGACTCCAAGCCGTCGCGCAGCGTATTCGCGAGGTTGTCGGTGTTGTGTCCGTGTTCAGCGTTCTCTTTAATTATTTTCAAGACTAGCGGCGCGTTGTCTTCCAACCCGTGTTCCACAATAGCGTTGTGAAGGCTGGAATTGATTTTGTTCAGTTCTTCAAGCGCTTCTTGCGTTAACGGCATTAGATTTTTTCCCCGCCGTGGACCTCGCCGCCTTTGACATCGTACCACTTGCTCACGAACGGCGACGCAAGCACCTTCAAATCCAAGCCGCTTGGTTTATTTTTGCTTAGAAACGCCTTCAACTCCAAACGCTTTTCGCTCGCCAAAACATCGATTTTTTTTGCGATTTCCTCCAGCAGCTTATTCATCACCGGCTTTAGGTTGCCGTGGTTCGAGTAAGGTCTTTCTATCGCGAGCGCGTGCCCCTCGCCGTGCTTGAGAAAGTGGGCGAACGAAAAGCCGATGAACTCGCCGTCCTCGTCGAAAAAGCCTATCGTCAACTCGCTCGGGTGGGCGGTAAAGCCCAAGAGCGATTGTGATTGCTGCACGCCTGGAGACTGGCAGTTGTTCTCGAATTTCCCCAAAGTGAAAAGCAAGCTCGCGTCGTGAACTATTCTGGCTTTAACCGTCTCGCCGCTTGGCTTCTGCGGTGGTTCAAGCACTTGCTTGACGAAGTAACGCAAGTCCATGAAATTCGCTTTGCCAAGACTCGCGAGCCTCTTCTCGTGCTTTTCCAGATTCTCGCGCCCGAATTTGCGTTCTAGGTTTGAAAGCGTTTTGTACTGATCTTCCAGCGGCATGTCTTTCAGATTCGCGAATCCCGCAGCGATTTCCTTGCCTACGGCGATCGCCTTGCTCAATTCCTCTTGGTTTACTAAAATCCCTATTTTGTCCGCCAATCTGTTCAAGTTGCCGATTGCAAAATTCCTGGTTTTCTCTAGTTTTTCCTTCTCAAATTTTTTCCCCATCAGCTTCTCGGCTTCGTTGCGCAAGCCGTTGAAATCGCGTTTTTCGACGAGGTTTTCAACCAGCCCGCTCAACTCGCTCAACGTGGCGTCGCCGGACTCATTAAGTGCTCCCTTTAAATTGTTGGCAATCGTCTGCACGTCGCTTTCCGCTTTTTTAAGCGCGTCTTTAAGCGCTTCGTCTAGCTTTTCCTGCTCCGCGTGTTGCTGGAAGTCTCCCAGTTTTCCTTTGAACACTTCGTACAAGTCAAACTTTCCGCTGCTCGCGCCGCCTGCAGTCACTTCACCCAAGCGTTCGTCGAGTTCTTCAGCGAATTTTTTAGTTTCCTCGTCTAGCACGTCTTTAAACTCTTCGTTGTGGTACTTGAGTTTCTTGACTCCCTCCACTCCATCTTCAAGAAACGCCTTGTGAATCGCTTGAAACAATTCCAGGTGGTTGCGGTTGTTCTTGTAGCCCGCGTGGTACTTGAACAAGTTGCTCAAGTACTCCATGTTTTTCAACGCTTTTTCTTCTTTAATCTCTTTCTCTAAAGGAATTATGCTCTTTAAAATCTCTGAGAGGCTATCGCGCAGAAGCTTCTCGTGCTCGTCAGAAGCCATTATTTTCTTTACTTTGGATTCATTAAACTGAATTTCTTTAGGCAAGCTCGCAATCGTGTAAAGCGTTTCCAAGCGCTTGAAAGCATCGCGCTTTTCTGCTACTCCCCACAAGCTCCCGCCGAGGTTTTTTTCAAGAACGCCGTGAAGCATGCGCGCGACTTCAACGCGTTGGCCGTGGCTATCTTCTTTTTCAACCTTTTCAGCCCACTTTCTGCATTCTTCAAGCAGTTTTTCCAGTCGAACTTTTTTTTCAGGATTTTCTTCTCCCGCCTGTTTTTCTTCAAGTTCTTCAAAAACGGTTTTTTCTCCAGGCGTTCTCGAGCTTTCCAAGCCGCTGCAGAGGTTCGGCTCGAGCTGCACTGGCAAGTGGTTGAAAATCAAATCTTTATCTATTGGAGTAAGTTCGAGTGCCATAAAAAGAATTATGCGCGTTCAAGCTTTTAAAAATCGCGCGTAACCGTCAACCACCGCAACCGCGTCCAGTGGTCTTTAGCCGCCGGCAGTCAACCTGCAGGCGCCATGGGCGGTTGGATGGTTGCCGCCGTCTCTAGGACTGGCGGGAACAGTGGTTCTTCAGTGTCGAGTTGCACGTAATTCAACAACTGCAGCGTGTTCAAGTCGTTCGCCTTCACGAAGTTGTATGAAATAGTGTACAACGCGTTTTCAATGAATGCAGCGCGTTTGACGCTAGAGTCACTGAACCAGTAGTACCCGCTCTTCAAAACATCTTGGTCGGTGGCGTGCGTCACCGTTCCGCGCAAGACGAAGCCGTTTTCAGGCGTTACCGTAAAAACGTAAGCGCCTTGAAACACGAAATCGCCGTACGCGTTGTCTGGAACGCCTTCCGGATACTTGCTTTCATCGATTTTTGCAAGCAGAACGGGAATGACGAGCAAGTTCTTGTTTTTGTCGAACAGAAACGCCTTGTGGTCGTGCAACGCGTTCGAATCACTGCCGCGGTCGCCGATTTCGTACTTTGCAACTTCCTTCGGGTGTTCCACATCACTAACGTCGAACAAACTCAGTTTCACGCCTTGGTACCAAGCGAACTCGCCGCCAAACTCTTTCGCTTCTACTGCGGACTTGCCGATTCCAATCAAGTGCGTCGCATCGTAAGGATGCAAGTAGTCCGAGTAACCTGGAATCTTGAGTTTGCCGAGAATCTCCGGATTCGTCGGGTCCGCGAGGTTGATTACGAAAAGCGGGTCCGTCTTTTTGAAAGTCACGAGGTAAGCGCGGTCGCCGATGAAGCGCGCCGAGTAAATCCTCTCGTTCGGCGCGATGTCTTCGAGCTTGCCTACTTGCTTGAGCTTCGAGTCAAGCACGTAAACGTGGTTCAACTGCGGCTTGACCGGCTTCTGCTCTTGGCCTCCGAACACCGGCATTACGGGTTGCCTTCCCCAAACCGCTTCGGTGGTGGTGGCGATTCTGAAAAAACCGTTGTACTCGTCCATCGAAAACTGGTTTAAAACGCTTCCCTTCACGCTCGCGCCGCCCTCATACTTCACGTTGTTCTTGAGCGAAAACTTTTGTATGACCGTGCGTTCAGTCCTTTCGCGCGACGCCTCTTCCTCGGAAACGCGCTGCATTTCGTTGTTCAGCTTTTCCTGCAGCGCACGCGCGGAGTCTGCATTCTTCTGCATCAATTCGCTTAAAAAGCTTGAAGCCAAGTTGTTCTTCAAGCCGTCCTTAACCCAAGTAGGCAAACTCATTTTGTCTACTGCCGCGGTCTTCTGCTTCAAATCACTTGAAGCGTAAGGGCTAACAACGCGCCAAGTCGCTTCAAACCAAGGGTTGTAGTAAGGATGCTTCGTGTAAGTAACGTAAAGGTTTTCGCTTGACGCGAAAACATTTTGCGCCCCGCCCATCAAGACAGTCTTCCAATCCGCGTTGTTCAAGTCGTTCAAGTCAACCGACAGGATTGAAGTGAATTGGAAGGGAGGCTGCAGCACGTCGTCGAAGTAAGCCACTTCGCTCGCATTAACGCTCTTAACAACGCCGTCTTCAGCGAACAACGGCGCTGGGCCGTCCGGATAAGCGGGTTGCGAAAAAATCGCGTACACCTTGCTTCCAATCATCCTCGAATCGACGTAGTTGCCGCTCGGAACGCTCAGCGTCTTCAATAGCTTCGGATTCTGCTTGTCGGAAACGTCGTAAACCTTGAGGAACACAGTCTGGTAAATCTGGTGAGGCGGCCTAACGCAACCGATGCACGCTACAGCCGCTTCTCCGGTTGCGGGATGAATTGATTTCTCGACAAACAATTCGCTCGTTGGACTCGGCGTCGGGCTTACGCCAGCATTTTCAGAAATCGAGTGGATTTCGTAAGGAATCGGGATGGGAACTTCGTAATACTCGCTTCCGAACGCAACCAGCTTGTCGCCGTTCACGAAAACCTCGTTCACGTTCGCGTTCACGCGCGTTCTCCCGGCCTCTGAAGCGAAAGGTATTTCCGAAACAATCTTCATCCCACTCGGCGGGAAAGCCTTCAAAATAACTATCTTCTTGTTTTTCACGACCACGTAGAGAAACTCTCCGTCGTTCTTCACGACGTCAGCCTCATCCACGCCCTCGACCTGCACGTTGGTCGTGGAGTACTCGCGCGCCTTGAAATCCTCGCCGACTCCAGCAGCCGATTCCGAGACTGCGGCCATGGGCATCGACATCCCCCTGATTCCGCCGTAATAACCGTAACTGCTCGACTGGCCTGCTTGAAGAAAGTAATACAACTCGTTCCAAGACTTGAAGCTCTTCAACGCAGACGTTTCCCAGCCGCCGGCGGCAGGCGTCGCCTTCGCGCCGAAAATGCCTTCAGTGATTTTCTCCGCGTTCTCCTGCGGATTTGGAACGTTCACGCACCCGAACAGCAAAAGCGAAACAAACACTACGAAAGACGCGGCGAAAGCAAAAGATTTATCCACTCGAAACTACTCTCCTGCAATTTTTCAATTTTTTTTGTAAACCAATCAAAGCAAATTCGATTACTTTCTAGAAAAGCGTTGTTTATAAACGCGTTTTTTTCTTCAAGAAAAAACTTGAAGGCTTATGCGGAAAATTGTTAATTGACTTTGCAACAACAAGCTTTTTAATACGCTAACGTATTTTTCTACTCGTGGGTTTCAAGGAAGAACTGATTAAGGCTGGCTTTAGCGAGAGCGAAGCTGTCAAGTTAAGTAGCGACGAGTATTTTTCATCCAACTATAAGGCCAAGAATGCGGAGCAGTTGAAGGGCTTGGTTGAAAAAATTGCGGGAGTTTACGCAGTCAAGCCCGAGAAAATCAGGAAAGCCATTTTGTCGTATCCGCCGTTTGCTGGTTATGATCATGAGCGTGTTTTGAGGCAGAAAAGCAGGTTGGGGAAGGTTGTTGGTTTAAGCGAGCGCGAAGTTGTTGACTTGATTCTCGAAAAACCGCAATTAGCTGGTTTTTCAACCCAGCGCGATATTGCGGCTTTGGATGTTGCTCGGGAAGCATTGCGCGAATTAAGTGAAAAACGGCCGGTAACGCTGGAAGACCGACAACTTTTGCTTAAAACATATATTTCTGTATATCGAAAGAGTCCTTACGTTTCACGCGAGGGTTTTGGAACTAGTGAGCGACTCCGTTTGAGTCAAGCACGAAAGTTGAAGCTGACTTTTACCGAACCCGATATGCTGAAATTTTTCAGGAAAAAGTTGGGCCTGCCGCAGTAGAAATTCTGACGCCCGCCGCGCTTAGTCAAAACATTTTTTTAAACTGGTTGCGTTTCTCTATTCAAGAGTTTTTTAAAGCGGTTTCTAGCATTTTAACGGTGTTTCTTGCGATGCTCGAGGCAATGGCGGAAATTCCCGTGATAATGATTGGAGTAGTAGTGTTAGTCGCCTTATTCTTCGGAATGATTTTCTCTCGCTTGCGGCTCTCGAGTTCGATTGGTTTCATCTTCGCCGGCATCGTTCTCGGACCGCTTGTCCTTAACTACTTGCAGCCTGGTCAAGGCGTGCTCACGCTTTTCGAAGAAATCGGTTTAATGATGTTGTTGTTTTACTTGGGCCTCGAGTTAAGCATCGAAAAATTCAAGCAAAACGGCGCTGTCGCCTTCGTGCTTGTCGGAGTCGAAATACTTGTTTTGTTTGCTGTCGGCTACGGAATCGCGCGCGCTTTTGGTTATACTGGCTTGGAAGCGCTCGTGATAGGCTTACTGATGCCCATGGCAAGCACCGTAATCGCCGTCAAATTTATTCTCGAGAAAGGCTTGATGCAGACTCTAGAAGCGCGCATCGCGGTTTCCTCGCTCATAATTGAAGACTTTCTCGCAATCATCCTCCTCGTATTCCTGTCCACCTTTTCGACGCAGAAGTCAGTAAACCTCTTGGTGTTCAACGCGCTTGTCTTCATAATCGCAGCGTTCTTCGTGGTCAGCAAACTCTCGAAAATCGTTTTAAAGATGCTTAACGCGATCGGTCAAAGCGACAAAATGGCTTTATACGCGATTGGAATCGGCATTCTAGTTTCGTACTCAAGCAACTTGTTGGGTTTGTCGCCTATTCTTGGCGCTTACTTCGCTGGCTTCGCGCTTGCTGAAACCGCTTACGCGACACGCATAAAGCGCGAGCTCGGCTTTTTCCGCGACTTCTTTATCTTGTTCTTCTTCGTGAGTTTCGGCGCTAAAGTCACCCTGCCATCAACGCCTTTAATTCTCGTCGTCCTCGCAGTAATGTTGGCCGCTTACGTTGCATCCAAAATCTTTGTTTATGGTACTCTCGGCACCGCGCTTGGAGTGAATGCGTTGAGCGCTGTCACGACCGGCTTGATGATGATGAGCGTAGGCGAGTTCAGCATCATCATTGCAGCTGCGGCTGCGCCGTTGATTCCGCACGCGAGCGACGTTCTCGGCCTCGCTTTCCTGCTAGTCATTTGTACTGCGATAATCAGCCCGGCTTTATTCAACCGCAAGGAAAAGATTGCAGAGTGGTTTGCGCGGTTGGAGCCCAAGCCGGTAAGCAAAATGCTTTCAACGCTTGCGCTCGAGGCGGAAACGCTTGAAAGCGTTTTATTGAACTCGAGTTTTCAAAACGCTTACTGGAATTCCCTCAAGCGCTTGATAACTAATCTCCTCGTGATTTTCTCTGTTGTTTACATTAGTTACTTGACGAAATTGCAAATCGAGATTCCATTCGCTCCTTGGGTCGGCTCGATCTCGATTGGCTTGATGTTGTTACCCTTCCTGATTTGGCCCTTGTACAAGGTGCTGCGCGAATTCTCTTTCCTGGTGCGCGCCATTGTTTCAAGCATTCTCGCAACAGCGTTTCCCGCGCTTGAACGCGAAAAAAAGCGTTTGGAAACAAGCAAGACAGTAGCTGACTTGTTTACTTCAATAATCTTAACCGCAGTCGGCGCAATCGTATTCCTCTTCACTCTCACGCGCTTCGACCCAATTTTCTTGGTGATTCCAGCTGTTTACACGCTACTCGCGCTGATGCTACTCGGCAAAAACCTCTACTCGCTCTTCGAACAATTCGAGAGCCTGCAAGCGTTTCTCGGCGCCGCCGGCGGCACTGCCGGCAGACCATCTGCAACACGTGTGAAACAACTCGCGCTCGAGTTCGACGAGCGTTCGCAAGCATTCCGCGAACTACACAGCGAACGCTTGCGCGTGCAACAAGAAATAGAGCAAGCGCTCGAGGAAGGCGACGTTGCCGGCGCGCGGCGAGCCCTCGCCGAATTCAAGAAACGCGAACAAAAAACGCTTTCCGAGCTCTTGAAACAACGCGGGATTGAGCGGGCTGCTGAGAAGGAAGTTGAACGAAGCAGCGTCAAGACCGCACTGCTGGGCTACTTCAAGAAAAACCCGCCCGAAATTGTTTAAAGCAAGCGTCAAGCGAAGCGCTAAAAAAAAGCGGGCGAAAAAGGCGGGCGAAAACGCGCGTGAAAACCATTAAAAAAATTCGTTGAAAATTTTTTTTTGTTTGAAAATTTTTTGTTTGAAAACGTTTTTTTAACCGCGTTAAAGTTATTTAAAGGCATTAAACGTAATTGTTTCACGGGTTTTAAGGAAGAACTGGTTAAGGCCGGTTTGACTGGAAAGAAGTAAGTTAAAATTCTTTTACGCAGTTATTTGTTAAGTTAATTGCTTGATTATTAAGTTAATTGCTTGTCCGCTTTACGGCGAGAACACTTAGAGCTTAAATAATTAACTATAATTAATTATAAAAAAATTAATTATAAATTAATTATAAAAAATTATTATTAATTCAAAGTTAATTCAAAGAATTAAAAAAATTAAAAAACGATAAAAAACAAAACGAAGGCAGGAATTGTTTGCAGCAAGCAGGAATTGTTTGCAGCGAGTTTGGATTGCTTGCGGTGAAGTTGTTTCTTGAATTTTTTGGTAGTAAGCTTGCAGCAATAAGGAGTTGTTTTTCGTGAAGGTTCTCGTTGTCGGCGCGGGCGTGATGGGCTTCAATCACGTGCGCATTTTGAATGAGTTGAAAAGCGTTTCACAAATCGCTATTGCAGACCCGAACGCGGAAGCACTCGCTCGCGTGCGCGCGAAAAACTTCGAGAAAACCGTTTTGTTTAATTCCTTGAAGCAAGCGCTCGAGGACGAAAGGTTCGACGCTGCTATAGTAGCTGTTCCAACGCGCTTGCATTACGAAGTCGCGAGCGAACTACTCAAAAAAAAAATCCCGTTGCTAGTAGAAAAGCCGATTACTGACTCGCTTGACGACGGCGAAAAACTCGTCGCGAAAGCCGAAAAAAAGGGCGTCACGCTTGCAGTCGGGCACATTGAACGCTGCAATCCAGTAGTGCAAGCATTAAAGAAACACGTTTCAATGCTCGGCGAACTAGTTCACGCTTCAGCCCACCGCTTCGGAGTGCCGACGGACCGCGACCTTGGCTCAAGCTTTGTTGACCAGGCAGTGCACGACATCGACGTGATTTCCTTTATTTCAGGACTCTACCCGCACACCGTCAGCGCGGTCGAGAAAAAGTTTATCGACAAAAAGTACGACGATTCTTGCGCTGCAATATTCGAGTTCGACGGTTTTACTGCCTGCGTCGAGGCGAACCGCGTTACCCCAATCAAGATGCGCGAACTCGTAGTTGCAGGCACGAAGGGAACAGCGCGCCTCGAGTACATCACTCAAGAGCTCACCATAATCAAGGCAGAACACGAATTCACTAAGTATAATACTTTCGACGAAATCGTCATGCGCGTCGGCAGGGGAGCGGAATTCCGTCCCTACTTCCTCAAAGAAGAGCCTTTACGCGTGGAAATAGAAAATTTCCTCTCGGCAGCGCAAGGCAAAGCGAAGCCGTTCGCAACAGGCGAAGACGGCCTGCGCGCGGTTGCTGCAATAGAAGCAGGCCACGAGTCAGCAAAGACAGGCAAGAGAAAAAAAATAAGCTTCTAGAAAAAACAAGCTTCTGGAAAACAAGCTTCTGGAAAAAGACTTGCAGGTGGTTTCCGATGGAGTTTACAGTAGAATCAAAGAATGCGGTGGCAGCGCTCGCAAAAAAAACAAGTGGGTTAGCAATCGCGTTCTTCGAACGCGAGTTAAAGAAAAACGCGGTTTTCAAGAAGCTTGACGCGAAACTAGGCGGAGAACTCAAGAAAGCACTTAAAGACAAGGAATTCGAAGCAAAGAAAGGGCAAGCGTTGCTTCTCTCGACGCTCGGCAGGCTGCCTGCACGCAAGCTCTTCATCGCTGGTTTAGGCAAAGAAAAAGAATTCGAGCTTGATGACGCACGCAAGTTTTCCGGCAGCGCGGCAAACGCGTTCAAAACAAGCGCGTGCACCGAATTCGCTGTAGTGCTCCCAGAATCAAAGAAAGCAAGCGTGTTTGAAACAGCCCGCGCGCTTTCAGAAGGCGTTTTGCTCGCTGATTACGAGTTCGACAAGTACAAGCACGGCGAAGAACAAAAGAAAAAACACAAGATAAAAAAAATAATTGTGTTCACTCGCGACGCTGTAGCAGCGCGCAAGGGAATCGCGCTCGGCAGAATCATCGCTGAAGCGACTAACGCGGCGCGAAGCATCGCGAACGAGCCTGCGAACGTCGCGACTCCCGACTTCGTAGCGCGAAAACTCGAGGAACTCGCTTCTCGCGCGCGGCTACGCTGCAAGATTCTCGATGAAAAACAATTGCGCAAGCAAGGCTTCAACGCGTTGTTAAGCGTCGCGCGGGGAAGCGCGCAACCGCCGCGCTTAGTAATCGCTGAATACCGTGGGGGCGGCAAACGTGGAGAAACAATCGCGCTAGTCGGTAAAGGCGTTACGTTCGACGCTGGCGGCATTTCACTCAAGCCCGCGCAGGACATGGACAAGATGAAGTTCGATAAGAGTGGCGCTTGTGCAGTAATCGGAGTTGCGCGCGCTGCGAAAGAACTCAAGCTGCCAGTCAACGTAATCGCGCTCGCGCCCCTCGTGGAAAACGTGCCGAGTGGCTCGTCGTACAAGCCGGGCGACGTGGTTTCAGGAATTTCAGGCAAATCGATTGAAGTCTTGAATACCGACGCTGAAGGCAGAATAGTCTTAAGCGACGTGCTTTCGTACGCAGTCAAGAAGTTCAAGCCGAAAACACTCATTGACGTTGCGACGCTTACAGGTTCTTGCATCATCGCTTTAGGCGACGGAGCCAGCGGAATGCTTTCCAACGACGATGAACTCGCGCAAGCGCTTTACGCAGCTGGACAAGCGAGCGGCGACAGAGTCTGGCGCTTGCCGTTGTGGGACGAGTACGCGGAGAAAATCAAGAGCGACGTGGCGGACGTGAAGAACACTGGCGACGGCACCGCAGGCACGATTACAGGCGCGTTGTTTTTGAAAAACTTCATCGAACTCGAAAAAGCGAAGAAAAAGAAAGTCGGAAAAACAAAAGAAAGCGAAAACAAAGTAAAGTGGGCGCACTTAGACATTGCTGGCACAGCTTGGACAACAAAACAAAAGCCTTACTTATCGCTTGGCGCAACCGGCGCCGGCGTCCGCGTCATAACCGAATACCTCTTCAAAAAAAAATACGAAAAATCGCGAAATAAAACGTTTTTTAACTCCCGCAAGCAAAACAATTAACGAGCAAGCATAGCGAGTAAACACATTAACTAACCACGCTAAATCCCTTACCCTATATTCACTCACAGAAATTCACTCATCGAAATTCACTCACAGAAACAAAGGTTTTACACGGAGGTTTTACAGTAATGGTTCAATACCATCAAACAACGAAAAAAAAGTCGAGCGGCACAGGCGGAAAAACCCGCGCTTTCCGCGACAAGCGCTTAGCGCACTACGGTGGTTTCTTCGCCCGCGCACGCCTCGCGAAAGAAAACGAAAAACAAGCAGCCAAAAAATTCCGCGTTCGCGGCGGAAAACACAAAATCGCTGTAGAACGCGCTTCGTACGCGAACGTGGCGACTCCTGAAGGCGTAAAAAAAGCAAAAATAATCACGGTACTCGAGAGTTCTGCTGACAGGCACTTCGCCCGCGAAAACATTCTAGTCAAAGGCGCGGTAGTGGAAACAGAACTCGGCAAAGCGCGAATCACGAGCAGGCCCGGACAACACGGCGTAGTCAACGCCGTCCTCCTCAAAAAGTAAGCGCCCCCAAGTTTTTTTCGAAAAAAACCACTTTATGTCACCCCCAACGTTTTACCACACAATACATCTCACCGTATTCAACGTTTCCCCCTCCAAAGCCCTCCAAAAGCCCTCCAAAAGCGACCGAAAAGTTTAAAAACCTTTCCTTCAAGTTATTATGCTGTTGTTTATGCTGTTGCACTAGTAAAATCAGAAAAACCGCGTTTTTTTGAATGATTTTTTTGAACGGGTTCCTCTCCCTCACTCTACTATTCATATACTATTCAGAGAAGGTGTAGAGCTTGAAGTTTGTCGCGTTAAAGCAAACCGCAAGAGGCAACCTTCTCCTCGCGCCAGCAGCCGGCGAAAAACCACGCGCAGTGTCAGGCGAAAACGTTTTTTTCAAGAAACAACTTGCAGGAAAAATAACTGACTCTATCGCGAGCGTCGAAAAACCGTTTTACTTAATGCGTCCCGCGCAAGGCATCGATGCGAAAACGCTTTTAAACAAAACGCTTGAAACCAAGAAAAAATGAAGCCAAGAAAAAAAATAATGAAGTCAAGAAACAAAAAAACAATCAAAAACGTCAATAAAAAGAGAGTAATCAAATAACGACAGCCAAAAACCAATAACAATCAATCAAAACCAATCAAAAAATAATCATTCAAAAAATCGATAACTAAGAAAACCAATTTCAATAACTAAGAAAACCAATCAAAAAAACAGTAACTAAAAATGATTCTCTAAAACTTTTAAGCGAAAACAGGAGTTGATGTTAATGTACGGAAAATGCAGCGACTGCGGAAGCACTAACTTGAAGCGCGATTCAAAGCAAGGCGAAATCATTTGCCAGAATTGTGGGCTCGTCATCGAAGAAAACCTAGTTCAAGAAGGACCAGAGTGGAGAGCTTTCGACGCAGAACAACGCGCGAGCCGCGCCCGCGCAGGCGCGCCGTTAAAATACATGTCGCCGAATAAAGGCTTGGTAACTGAAATAGATCAATACAACCGCGACGTGCGCGGCGGCAAAATAGCGCCATCCCAGCAAGCACAACTCTACCGCATGCGCAAGTGGCACAAGCGCGCAAGCATTTCCAACAGTATAGAACGCAACCTCGCCATCGCACTCACCGAATTGAATAGAGTCGCTTCACACTTGGGACTCCAAGAAAGCATTCGGGAAGCAAGCGCGTTGCTTTACAGAAAATGCGTCGAGAAAGGCTTGATTCGCGGTCGACAAATCGAGAGCGTCGTCAGCGCAGTCGTGTACGCTATTTGCAGGCAGTACGGAATTCCGCGCACGCTTGATGAAATCGCTTCAGTCGCCGAAATCCCGAAGAAAGAAATCGGCCGCACTTACCGCCTCGTGACGCAGGAACTAAATTTGAAAGTGCCGTTGACGAGTCCACAGTTTTACGTCACCCGCTTCATTTCTTCACTCAAACTAAGCGGCGAAACGCAGAAAAAAGCGCAAGAAATTCTCGACGAAGCGATGGCGAAAGGCTTGGTTTCAGGCAGGGGGCCGATGGGCGTGGCTGCAGCTGCAGTGTACATCGCTAGTGTTTACACTGGCGAACGCCGCACGCAAAAAGAAGTCGCTGACGTTGCTGGAGTGACTGAAGTTACGATTCGCAACCGCTACCGCGAATTAAAGAAAGCCCTACAGTTGAAGATAAGCATCTAAAACTCCGCGTAGAAAAAAAACTCTGTGTAGAAAAACTTTTGTGTAGAAAAAACTTCCACGAAGAAAAAAACTCTGCCTAGAAAGATAGAAAGAGTGGGTAATTAGAAAGAGGTGGGTTTGGAATGGAGGAATTAGCGTCAATCGAAGGCGGCGGGCGTGCAATGCGGCCGCAACGCAAGTACAGCATTTACAAAGCCAACAAACGCGGGTCTGGCGCTGCAATGCAGTTTGACTTCAACCCAAACCGCGAAAGCGTTTTCGTTGAAGCTGCAGTACAGAAAAGCGAACAAGAATTTGATTGGGACAACAAACTCGTCTTAAAACTTGGCGCGAACGACATTCCTAAACTTCTTTTAGTCCTCGAAGGCAAGAGCAAGACAGTCGACTTGTTTCACGAGCCAAGCAAAAGCCAGTTTGCGCACGAGAAAACAATAAGCGCGCTTGCTGTAACGCCTGCAAGCGAGGCAGCAGTCGCGGAAAGCGCGAAAAGCGTGAAAAGCGTGAAGAATGCTTCGTTCAACCTCACGCGAAGCAACTACGGTTTTTTCGCGAAACTCTCACAACAGTACGCGGACTCAAGCGTGCGCAGCGTAAGCATTCCGATAAGCGAGGACGAGGCGGTCACGCTTCGCGTGTTGTTCTCCCGCGCTATTGAAGCGATTTACAAGTGGTAAACGCGGTTGCGCGGTTGAATGCTGGAACGCGTAGTCTTCTCTAGTTAATTCTCTAGTTAAGCTCAAGCCCAGGTTTTCCGGGTTTTTCTCAACACGAACGCGTACAGTAACGCGAGTATCGCCACGATTACTACAACGAGTCCGACTACGGAATAATCTATTCCAGCTTCTCGCGCTTCAGGTGCAACGCTCGGCGCAGTCGGGCCTTCAATCGCTTGCGCGACGACTTCAGGCGCGTCGAACTCGTTCAAAACGCTTGCATCGAGCTTCTTCTGCACCGTGTAAGAAACTTGTTTCTTTTCTCCCGGCTCTACGTAAGAGAAAAGCCATTCCACGACGACGCTGCCTTTCGACACGCGCTTGGGTGACACGCTGAACTGCGTAATCTCTTCAGGCACTCGCGCTACAACATCAGGAATTTTTTCGATGACGGTAACGCCCCTCAACTTGTTTGGACCAACGTTCTGGAGGTTAAGCGTGATTGTCGAATAATAAGTGGTTTTCGTCCTGCCGCTCGCGTCAGTAGTGCTCGTGTTGTACACCTTCAATTCACGCCAGTACACGACGTCTTTCTCGCCGACGCACGTGATTGGAGTCAAGCGGTTGGCGTACGTTTCAGTTTTTTCTCCCACAACCTTCGCCCGCGCGAGCAACGCTTTCAACTCGACGCCTGAAACAATTGGCGCGCTCGCGGCAGGAGCGCCCGCGCCGAACGCTGCGGGCGGCGCGAACGCAGTCAACAACAAGCCTATTAAAGCGAGCGCGAGGTAAGCAAACGCTTTTTTCAAAAACTTTTTCTTTTTGTCCGCCAAGCGTTCCGAAAGCTTTTCCTTCAACATCGAGTAGTAATTATAGAAGTAAAAAGCAAAGCCGAACACGCCAATCGCGAACAATACGACTCCTAAGTAATAATATAAACTCATTTCAACTTCAAGCCTCCTACTCTAAACCCTCCTCTTTTCTTCAAGCGACCCCTTCTTTCCTCTTTTCTTCTTCTTTTCTTCTTCTTTTCTTCTTTTTTTTTCTTTCAGTAATCTTTTCTTTCTTTTCTTTCTTTTCTTTTTTTTTGTTTCTTTTTTTTCTTTCAGTAATCTTTTTTTCTTTTTTCTTTTTTTTCGCTGTAAACTAGAACGCTTGCGTTGTTTAAAAAACTTTTTTTCAACCATTAATCCGTTAATCCCGTTAATCTCCAAGCTTGAATTCGCCGCTGAAGCCCGCTCTCTTCTCGCTCGTGTTCCGCGCTTGGCTTTTCGCTTTTTCTTCTTCGGCTTGCTTTTGCGTCAGCAACTGCAGCGTAATCACGTCGGTTGGGATGGCTTCCTCTTTCTTGAAGCCGAGTTTCGCGAGTAACGCGAATGCGGTTTTCTCGCTTGCCTCTCGCGCTTTTTCGAACTTTGTCTGCGGCAACGCGATTTCGAGGAATGAGCCGAAGCCCGCGATTTCGAATACTGCCGCGCGTATGGTCGCGTAAAAAAACCGCCATTCAGTAACGTCTCGCTCGAATGCTTTCTTGAAGCCGAGCTTTTCAAGGTCTTCGATTACTGAGTAACTCGCGCTTACTTCGACGCCGAGCCGTTCTTCTTCTTGAAGCATGTAAGCGTCAGCGAAAAGCGTTTCTTTTTCCGTTTTTTTGTCGGTGCGGATTATGAAGTAAGCGAAAACGCCTTCAGCGTATTGCTTCGCGTGCACTACGTCAACGAATTCCCCGCCGCTGACGAACCGCGCGTGCGCGCGCTTGAGTTCACCCACCGTTTTTTCGCAATCTTCGAGCGGCACCGTTAACCGCATTTCAGGCAAAGGCCATTTTAACTCGTGTCTCGTTTTTTTTTTCAGTTTAAGAAAATCAAGTAATCCCATAAGAAAAACAAAGACTTTAAACAATTTAAAAGCGATTGTCGCACTGGTTGTCGCACTCTCCGCGCGCCTTGAAAAAAAGCCTTTAAAAACTTGGAAAACCTGGAAAAAGTCTGGGAAAAAAGTTGTTTGAAAACTGGAAACTTTGAAAAACTTTTTTTTCAAAAAAAACGGGAAACTGTTTCAAGCAGTTCATCAAGCAGTTCACGCGGCTTTCTTTAAGCTTTTAACGCCGTCTTTTAACGCCGTCTTTCTTCGCGTTGTTTTTCTTCGCGCCGTCTCGCGCGCGGCTCTCGCGCGGCTTTAAAAACAAAAAAAATAAAAATTAATGCGTTTGGCTGAGAAATCCGCGAGTTCAGTCGCGGGACGAATCAACCCTAATGTTCGTTGATGCTAGTAATTGTTTCGCTTCGCTTGCTTGCCGGTTTTTGTGGGTGCCGCGTTTCGCGAGCGTTACGCGCGCTGATGGTGGCGCCCGCCAGCGCAAGCTGGACGGCGCACTGAAATCCCGCGCTTTTAAGCGCAGGTTGTTTAAAAAAATTGGTTCAAGAAAATTTTGAGAACATGGCTTTAACGATTATTTCCTCGAACTCTAACTCGACTTTACAATCGCCTTTCAACTCGCTTTCTTCACGCGTTACGAACGCGTTTACAGCGTTTGTCTCGCTTGCCAACCAATGCACGTTTTCTTCAAGAAATTGGCGCGCATGCAAGTCGTTAACCCAAACACTTAACACGATTTTGTCTAATACGTTGAACCCGTTTTCTTTCCGCGTTGCCTGCACAGCGCGCACGAGCTCGCGGAACAACGCGCGGTGCGCGAGTGCTTCGTCCCGCCGCGTGTCGAGAAAAACGCTTGCCTTTGCGCCCGCAAGCTCGCGTGCGACGTAATGCGGCGCGCTCGGCGTGGTTTCAGAAAAACGGATTTCGAGCGCGTTGCACGATTGCGCGAGAATCTTGCTCAATTGTTTGACTGTCGCTCGAACCTCTGCGGTGCCCGCAACCACGACTTCGCGTACTGGCCACCTTGCTTTTATTTTTACCTCGCGCCGCATGGAATTCACTGCTTCAGTAATCTTTTTCGCTAGCGCCATGCGTTGTTCGAGTTCTTCGTCGACGAGTCCTTCAGCTGGCTGGGGCCAGTAAGTAAAGTGAATGCTTTCGTTCTCGACTTCGTCTAAATCGTTTCGCTTGAGGTCCGCGTACAAGTACTCTGCCAGAAAAGGCGTGAACGGCGCGAGAAGCTTGAGCGCGACCTTAAGCGCGTAGTGTAACGCGTTTGCTGCTTCGACGCGCGTTTTTTTGTTTGCCGCGCTGGCGGCGCCCGGATTCATGCGGTCTCGAACGAGTTTTACGTACCAACGACTCAAGTCTTCAACAACGAAGTCCGTAAGCGCGCGGCCCGCTTGATGGAACTCGAATTCGTTAATGCAAGCAGTGACTTTCTTTATCGTGCTTGCAGTCCGCGAGAGCAGCCAAGCGTCTTCAGGCTCTACAAAATCGAATTCAGTGATTGGCTTGAAGCCCTCTGGAGCGTAAGTTTTATAGAATACGTAAGAATTCCACAAAATGTTTAGCGCCTTCTTGACTTCCATCGCCGAACGCAAGCTAAACTTTTGAACTTCCCAAGGCGCGATGTCAAGGCAATAATACAAGCGCAGCGCGTCCGCGCCGAGCGCGGTAATCGCGTCTTCAGCGCTGATGACGTTACCTAAACTCTTGCTCATCTTTTCGCCTTTCTCGTCGACAACCCAACCATTCAAGCAACACTTTTCGAAGGCAGGCTTTCCGAAGACAGCCATTCCTGAAAAAAGCAAGTAGTAAAACCAGCCGCGAATCTGGTCTTGACTCTCGTCAATCAAGTGAACTGGAAACACTTGTTCAAACAACTCCTTGTTTTCGTACGGGTACTTGAGTGAAGCCCAAGGCGCGATGCTTGAATCAAACCAAACGTCGAAAACGTCTTTCACGCGCTTCGCGCGGCCGCCGCAAACACATTTAACTTCAATCCCGTCAACCGAATGCCTGTGCAAGTCCTTCAAATCATTGACGCGATCAACCGCTTTTTCCTTCAATTCTGCAACGCTGCCGATTACGGTGATGCCCCCGCAATCCCCGCAAACCCAGACAGGCATTGGAATCCCCCAAAAACGTTGTTTCGAAATACACCAGTCAACAGCGTCGGCAAGCCAATTGTGTTCCGCCTCTCGCGCGCTTGAAGGCATCCACTTTATCCTCGAGTTAGCTTCCAACAACGCGTCTTTTATTGAATCTATTTTCAAATACCATTGCTCGCTTAACCGAAAAACTAGGGGCGCCTTGCACCGCCAACACAACGGGTAAGAGTGTGTAATCTTTTCAGCGTGCAAGAGCTTACCCTCGGAATCCAGTCTTTCAACGACGAGGTTGTCCGCGTCCTTCACGAATTTTCCGGCAAGCTCGCCTCCAGCTTTATTAGTGAAACAACCCCGCTCATCCACTGGCGAAACAGCAGGCAAACCGTAATGCCCGCCCAAAAAATAATCGCTTTGCCCGTGTCCAGGCGCGCAGTGCACTAACCCCGTGCCCTCATCCATAGTAACGAATTCCTCGAATTCCTCTTCAGCGCCACGAGACATTTCCTCACCACTCGGACCCTCGCCAACGCTTCGAATCGCTTCTTCACGCATCGCGTGCTTCTTATACTTTTTAGACTTGAAAATCGGAATACTCAAGTAAACCCGGTGCGCTTTCGGATTCTCGTCCAACTCGCGTTGTTGCGGAACATCGAGAACAGGCTCGTAACGCAGTCCGTCAAGTTCAACGCCCTTGACTGTCTTCAGAACTTCGTACTCTACTCCAGTCTTTTCCTTCAACACGCGTTCGACAAGCTTTTTCGCGAGAACAAGCGTCTCACCCTCCATGCCAGCGCTCCCGACGCGCGCAAACACGTAATCTTCAGTCGGGTGCGCAACGATGGCGACGTTCGCGGCGAGAGTCCAAGGCGTGGTAGTCCACACTAAGAGAAACTCGTTTTTTTTCCCGTAAACCCGGAATTTCACGAAAACGCTGGGGTCAGTAACGTTCTTGTAAGAATCGCTTACTTCGTACCCTGAAAGCGCGGTCTCGCAATGCGGACACCAGTGAATAGGCTTGACGCCCCGCGTCAAAAAACCTTTTTCATGCAAGCGTTTAAGAGTCCACCACGCGCTTTCAATATAGTAATTCTTGTAAGTAAAGTAGGGCTCGAAAAAAGCGCGCCACGCGCCTAAACGCTCGTACATCCTCATCCAAACGCGTTCATTATTCAAAATCTTGTTCAAGCACGCTTCATCAAACTTCTTGATTCCGATGCGTTCTTCGATCTCGCGCTTGCTCTTCACGCCGAGTTCGCGCTCAACGATGACTTCAACAGGCAAGCCGTGGCAGTCGAAGCCCGGCTGGACCAAGCAGTCAAAGCCCTGCATGAACGCGAACCTAGTCCAAACGTCTTTGTAAGTAGTCGTCTTCGCGTGGCCAACGTGCGGCAACGCGTTCACGTAAGGCGGGCCGTCGAGAACGAAAAACTTTTTCGCGCTCTTGCGGTGCAGCGAGAGTTTCTTCGGAATTTCAGCAGCGCGCCAGAATTCAAGCACTTGCTGTTCGACGCGCTTCGAGTCGTAAGGCTTTAAAACGTCAGGCGAAAGAAATTGTTTTGCGTGTTCAGACGCTGGCACTAGTTCAACCAAATTCGTTCACCGAGCGCTTATCAGGACGCTCTATCATTGAAAACGCTTCGTCAGCTCTTGCTTTTGCCTCCAACAACTTTTTTCAGGTTTTCCACTACAGACGAAAAGAAACCCTTTTCTTTCAAGTAAGACTTCATTTTTTCGTTATTGATTATGTTTTCAACCAATTTCACGTATTTTTCTTCACTGCTTTCTTTATACAAGTTGCAAAAATCGTGCAACGTTTTCTTTTCCTTTTCTTTCAACTCTTTAGGTTTCATTTTAGCAGTAGGAGGAGGAAATATCTTGTTAAAACCTTTGCGTAAGTCCTCGAAATTTTTTGGAAAATGCTTTTCTAGTTTTTCATTGACAATCATTTCCTTAAAGATCGAGCGTGGATCCGCAACACGTTCTCTAGTGGTTTCTTCGCTAGCGACCATTCCCTTGACCTTGCGAGCTTTTATTATCTCGGTCATAACCACCACTTCAAACAACTTAACGAAGAAAAAAATGAATGAAAACCCTCACAAAACTTCTTACTAAAAAATTCTTACTAAATAAAACTTCTAAATTCTTAATTCTTATTAAACAAATATTTTTTTGCCCGCTTGCGAACCCAATTTTTTCAACAGTTTTTTAGCGAAATCCCTGTAAGCACTAGATTGCATCGACGATATTCTAACGAGAATCTCTTCAAACTCGCTCTTTTGCTTCAGCTCCAGCTTTTCTCCACGTCGAAGCGCGTCGAAGTAAAACCTCAACTTTCCAGCTTCAGACTCATTCAACACTTTATTCGCTTCCATGTTCTTACGGATGTCGTGAAGATAATCCCAGTCCAACGCAGGTTTCTTAACTCGTTCAACCACCTTATTCACCTAATTGTTTTTTTACATTCACTTAATTATTTTTTCACGCACTTTTTTCACTCTTCAAAATGTTGTTCAAGTTGCTTGTGTTGTGAAATGATTGTAACACGCGAATACTTTTCCTCGTACTTTTCTTTGTTTTCTTTCAAGTGCTTGAGTGCTGTAACAAGCAAGTCAACTTCCTTGTCGTCAAGTTTCTCGTTGTATAACGCTTTCTTGAACGCTTTAAGCGCGTTATTTATTTCTATTTTATTAAAATTTTTTTGTAATTCAGCAACTAATTCTTTTTCTTCAAGAAATTTTTTAAAACAATTAATGTCTTCTTTTTTTAATTCGTGCTCTGGCTTTGCAGCACTGTAAACCCTAGCGCTCGCTTCCTCAACATCACTTACTCTAGTCACTTCGCTTTAAACACCCCCGAAAAATTTAATCGAAAAATTTAATCGAAAATAATGTCGGAATTATGGGAATTAAACCAGTCGACGCTCTATGCAAACCATTTATGAAAAACAAGGTTAATAAACCATTCTAGTTTTAATGCGTTTGGTTTAGAAATCTCGCGCTTTTAAGCGTACGTTATTTAATCAACTTCTTTTTTCGATTTGTTTCAAGCGCGCTGCAGCTTCTCTTACTGAAAGCTTTTCTTCTCTCCCGCTATCCAAATCGCGTAACGTCAACGCGCCTTCAGCTGCTTCCCGCTCGCCAACGAGCGCGGCGAAACGCACACCCTGCTTCGCGGCGTACTCAAGGTTTCTAGAAACCCCGCGCTGCATCAAGTCAAAATCGCAGTTCACGCCTTCTTCGCGCAGCGTGCGCGCAGCCTTCAAAGCGGCTTGCAGTGCTTTTTCTCCAATTGGAATCACGAAAACTGTCGCGACCGTCTTGCGTTGCGCTAGCTTGCCGGCAGCTTCAAGCGCTTCAAGAATCCTGTCTACCCCGAAACTGATTCCTACTGCTGGAATGCTTCGCTTGCCTCCAAGAAACGCGCGAATCAAGTCGTCGTAACGCCCGCCGCCAGCAACGCTTGCCGTGACTCTCGAGCCCAGTAACACGACTTCAAAAACACTGCTTGTATAGTAAGCCAAGCCGCGCGCGAGGCTCGCGTCTAGAACAAAGTTTTTGTCGCTTACGCCAAACTCTTTAAGAAAGCCAACGAGTTCACGCAATTCGCGTAGTCCCTCGCTCCCCTCGCTTTTCTCGCTCTTGTTGTCGGCCTTGCTCGCCAGAATCTTGCCCGCTTTTTCGAAAAATTCTTTAGCATTCAATCTTGAAAGCGAATCGAGAACGCCAAGCAATTCGCGCGCTGCAGTCTCTTGCAAACCGCGTTCTTTCTCTAGTTCTTCGAGAACCTTGTCGCGCCCGATTTTTTCGAGCTTGTCCACGCTTAATAAGGCACCGACGCGTTTTTCCTGCGGCACTCCAACGGTTTCAAGAACTCCATTCAAAAACTTGCGGTTGTTTATCTTGATGACGAACGGCATTTCGAGCGCAACAAAAAAATCGTTTGCAAGCGCGACGCATTCCGCGTCAGCCAGCATGCTTGCACTGCCTACCACGTCAACGTCGCATTGAAGAAACTCTCGCCAACGCTGGGAAGAAACCGGCCCGTCACGCCACACGCTCGCAATCTGGTAACGCTTGAACGGCAGCGCAAGCCGCGGGTTGCATGCCATGAACCTGCAGAGTGGAACAGTCAAGTCGTAACGCAAGCCGAGCTCGCGTCCTCCTTGGTCGACAAGCTTGTAAGCTTCCTTGAGGATTTCCTCGCCGCCAGCGTTTTTCGCAGACAACACGCTCCAATTCTCTAACGCTGGCGTCTCGAGAGGATTAAACCCGTAACGCTCGAAGGTTTTCTTTAAAAGCGTGACTAGCTCGTCGCGCGCGAGCTTCTCTGCTGGTGGCAAGTCGCGCGTTCCGCGCACTGCCTGTAGCTCGCTTTTCTCGCTCATTTCAAACCACTTGAATCGTTAGGGCGCAGGCCGAGATTTGAACTCGGGTCAAAGGCTTTCTGCAAGATTTCAACTTTCCACAGGCCTCGATGCTAGACCAGGCTACACCACCTGCGCCATTACTAGAGAAACTATTAGAAAAAGAAACCAAATTAATTAAAGCGTTTGTTTCGACAAAGCGGCTGCCGCCAAAAAAACTCGGATTAGTTTTTGCTTGCGTGAAGTAAACCGCCTGCCATTCCAACCACGTTAACCGTTTCTGTGGAAACGCGTATTTAAACCTACCTTAAACTTATCGCGGTTTTAGTGTTTTGGTTTAGTGCTCGAAAACGTTTCCCACGAACCAAATCACTGCAATACCGAACAATAACACTACCACTTGCGCGATTGACTTTAACGCCTCCCATTCTTCATGCTTGTGCAGTTCAGGAATCAAGTCAGTCGCAGCAATGTAAAGCAAGCTCCCTGCAGCGAAAGAAATAAGTAAAGCATTAGCTTGCGCTGAAAAGCCAGCGAAGAACGTCACCAACGCGCCTGCAACAGCCGTCAACGCGCTCAAAAAATTGAATGCCAACGCCTTGCTTTTTTCGAAACCACTATACAGCAGAACGCTGAAGTCACCCAACTCTTGCGGAATCTCGTGCGCGATTATGGCGGCGGTGGAAATAAAGCCGAGCGGAAAACCAGCGAGAAAACTGGCTGCAATCAACGCTCCATCAATAAAATTATGGATTGCGTCTCCAACCAAGTTCAAGTAACCGACGGGATGCACGTGCCGATACTCTTTCTCGCCTTCAACGTGGTATCCCTCATGATGCCCTTCACGGTATCCTTCGCGGCGTCCTTCATGGTGATGGTGCCAGTGCAGAAACTTTTCAACAACGTAGAAAACAATCATGCCAGCAAGCGCGTAAGTGAAAGCGGTTTTAACGCCGACGGTTTCAGCGGCTTCAGGCAGCAAGTCTAGGAAAACAGCGCCAAGCATCGCGCCAATCGCGAAACTAATGAAAAAAAGCAAAACGCGGTTCAACGCTTTCGCGTTAAGCCACAACAACAACACTCCGACGAAGGAAATCAAGCTGACTATGACTGCAGCGCCTATTACGAACACTAAAACCATTTTTTTTTCTTTTCCTCACTCTCGCTTTCCGCGTTCCTGCAGTCGCAGGATAGCGTCAGCCAAATTACCGCCCGCCTCGCTCAACGCTTGTTCTGCTTCCTCGCGCGACGCATTGGTTTCACGCATTACTATTTCCACGTCATTGATTTCAGTCGTCTGCTCGCCACCAACCTTGCTTGCTACTACTTTGCTTGCTACTCTAACTACTGGTTTTCCTTCTTCTAGTTTTTCTTTTTCTTCTAGTTTTTCTTTTTCTGGTTGGTTTTCTTTTTTTAATTCTTTTTCGGCTGCCTCGCGGAAGTCGCCTGCGACTTGAAGTGTCTTCAGTCCCTGCATTTCGATTGCGGTAACGCTCGGGTTTTCGACCACGAGCTTGGACCCGTCAGTCTTCTCGATTATCACGCGCTCGGCCTGGATTTCCTCGCTCTTTACGCCCAACTGCTTAAGCATCTTCTGCATGTTTTTAGGGTTAACCCCTGGAAACACTTTTTTTCGTCGCCTCGCATTCCCCGAATTTTTAATTTTTAACTTTTTGTTTTTTTTGTTTTATTTTCTGGAGGGTTTTGCGCGTTGAGTGGCTGGACGAGCGCAAAACCTTTACACGCTACTCTTCAAAAACAAAGTACTTAAACCAAAACAAGTTACTTAAAACTTGGCTTCCGCAAAACGTTATTAATCAGTTTTCCAACTTATTAATACTTCAACTTATTATTAATACCGCTCCAGGTTGATAATACTGGGTTGATAATACTGTCTCAGGTTTACGAAAATGATGCGGGAAACGCGTGAAACGAAAGAAGACAAGGAAAAAAAAATAGTTTTTCTCGAGCACGTGAGTGACGTGCTTTTTGAAGCGCGCGGCGCGACTTTCGCGGAAGCGCTTGAGAACGCCGCTTTCGCGATGTTTGAAACGATCGCAGACCCGAACAAGCTCGACGAGTCGAAAAAATTCGTGGTTGAAGAAACCGGGGACAGCCTCGAGGAACTCGCAGTCTTCACTTTAGGCAAACTGTTAAGTGAAAGCAGTGTCAACGAATTGTTTCTGAAACGCTTTAAAGTAATTGAGTTCACTGAAAAAACTGGAGGGACTGAAGCCAAAGGTGAAGAGACTGAGAGTCAAGGCAAGCGCGGAAGCGGGAAGAAAACGTTTTTCGTGCGGGGCGTGGCTTTCGGCTCGCCGGCCACGCGCGAAGCAGGCCGCACGGACGTCAAGGCAGTGACGTTTCACGAGGCGCGCGTGGAACAACGCGGCGGCGAGTGGGTCGTACGCATTTTGTTAGACATTTAAAAAAAGATTACGCCACAAGAAATAAAGAGCTTGTTTTTCAATGTTTTTCGATAGGGGGTTAACATGCCGGAAAAGCTTGAATTGAACGCGGATTTGAAAGAAAAAATACGGTCGGTGCACGACTTTCCGAAGGCAGGCGTCAACTTTCGCGATATTACCACTCTAATCAAGGACCCGCAGGCCTTCAACACCGTAGTAACAAAACTAGCTGAACCCTTCCACGGCAAAGTCGACGTTGTCGCAGGCATCGAATCACGCGGCTTCATAATCGGCGGCGCTGTCGCCCACGAATTAGGCGTGGGATTCGTGCCGCTCCGCAAGCAAGGCAAACTGCCTTGGCACACTATACGCGCCGAGTACGCGCTCGAGTACGGTTTCGACGCGCTTGAAGTACACGAAGACGCGATTTTCAGTGGGCAGAGAGTGCTTTTAGTTGACGATTTGCTTGCGACTGGCGGAACAGCTGCTGCGGCGAAGGAACTCGTCGAAAAACTCGGGGGTGAAATCGTTGCGTTCGCTTTCCTAATCGAGTTAAGCTCGCTCGAGGGAAGAAAGAAACTCGGCGACTGCGCGGTGCACGTTCTCGTGACTTACGACGAAGAATAACGCCTGGCTTTTTTAAAAGATTTTTAAACTAAGGCAAGCGGTTTTAAATTACGCTCGCGTAATGCATTAAGGGTGGGTTTAAAGTAAGGTGGATTTAAAGCAAGGTGGATTTAAAGGATTAAGGGTGGGTTTAAAGTAAGGTGGGTTTAAAGGAATGGCTTTAGTGCGTTTTTTAGGTCACGCTGGCTTCGAAATCGTTTTCGGAGGCTCCAGCAACTCGAAGATAGTCTTGTTCGACCCTTGGCTTGACCCGCGGCCACGCGGCGTCGAACGACTAATTCCACCGGCAGTCACGCAAGACGCGGTCCGCCGCTGCGACTTTATTTTCTTGACTCACGAACACTTCGACCATTGCGACGTTAACGACGTGAACGCGATAGCCACGCGCACGAACGCGCTCGTCATAGCGCCGCCTGAAACGCTTGCATTGCTCGCAATCGCAGAGAAAAACAAGGTTTCCGCGAGCACAGGCGATTCGTTCACGCTAGCCGGAATCGATGTTACTGTCACGCCAGCCAAGCACCCGCAGAGTGATAATCCAGTCGGATACATCGTTAAAGCAGATGGTCAAAGCGTTTACCATGCTGGAGACACTTACGATTTTTACGGCATGAACCGCGTTTCAGTAGACCTCGCGTTGCTTCCAATCGGCGGAACTTACACAATGGATGTTTTGAACGCGGTGAAAGCACTGAAAATCATGCGCGCAAAATTCGTCATTCCAATGCATTACAACACGTTTCCCGAAATACGTGTAGACGTGCGCGACTTCGAGAAACGCGTTCGCGCGAGCACGAAAACCACGCCCGTAGTGCTGCGCGCGGGCGAGAAATTCGACTTGTAAGAAAAAACCCGAAAAAACAGTTTCCCGCAAAGGCTTTATTAAAGCGATTCGCGTAAAATAATTGCGTAAAATAAAAGCGCGTGGAATATTGCGTGGAATAATTACGCGAAAAAAATGCGAAAATTACGCGAAAAACATACGCGAAAATAAAAACATACGCGAAAAACATACGCGAAAAACATACGCGAAAATAAAGGCCGCGCTTTAAAACGCTTTAATTTCGTAATATTCAGTAATCAACTAGAGAGGTGTGTTGGAAAGTGATAGTAGGAGGAAGAATCATTGAAGTAAGCGGAAAAAAAATCGAAGATTCGCCGCTCGAAGGAATGAACGTTAACATAAACATTGAAGACGTGAAAACAGCGGAAGGCAGGCTCATCGTCAAGTACGACTATACAATAAAATATTTGCCTAAAGTCGCTGAAATGCTCGTGAAAGGCGAGTTGCTTGTTGAAGAAAACGAAAAGAAACGCAAGGAAGTAGAAGACGACTGGAAAAAAAAGAAGCAACTGCCGCCAGACTTCGCTGAAGAAGCGCTGACCGCAATCACTTACACTTGCAGCGCTGTCGGAACGCTGCTCGCGTTCGGGTTAGGCATTACCGCGCCCTTAAACATTCCGCGCGCGAAAATCACTCCAGCAGCAACGCCGCCGAAAGAAGCGAAGGCAGGCTAGCAGTATTTCAAACTACTTTTCAAGCCACTACTTCGATTCCCTGCATTGAAAAACGAATTTCAGGGTTTTTAGTTTTAAGGGTTTTTGGGAGTGCGGGGCAGCCTCTAATTCTTGTTTTAATCCTGGTAGCCTTTAACCTATTCAACTTTCAACCTATTCAACTTTCAAATACTTTAATTGCTTTACTTTGCTTTACAAGTACTTTAATTGCTTTAATCTAATTGCTTTAAACCGCTTTAATCGGTTTGCATTACGAGTTTAACTCTGCCTGTGCCGCACGGAATCGTTTGCCCAATAATAATGTTTTCCGCGACTCCCCGCAAGTGGTCTTCCTCGCCGTAAACACACGCGTTCACTAAGTGTTTAGCGGTTTCCTCGAAAGCAGCGCGCGCAAGCACGCTCGCCTTCTCGCCTGCTAGCCCGTGGCGGCCAACACTCTTAACTTCGCCTTTGCTCGTAATCGCGTCCGCAATCAACGAAACGTGCCTGTAATCAACTTTCAAGTCTTGCGCTTCAAGAACCTTAAAAATTTCTTGAACAATCGCGTTTCTAGCGGCTTCGATTCCAAGCACTTCAGCGATTTCCATGATGTCGTTCGTAGTAGTGCGTTCCGCGTCGACCCACGGGTTTTTGAGGACTTCACGTAAGTTGCTGCCGTCAGTCGCCAGCGTTAATTCCCTTCTTTTCTCGCCTTTTTCGCTTTTCCCGCTTTTTTCTTTTTCGAAAACCTCTTTTTCGACGATGATGACTTTGTTTACGCCTGGAATGCCCTTCAAAACTATTTCCCGCAAGCGGTTGGTCAAGCGACGAATGTTCCGCAGCGAATCGTTTTTCGCGCGAATCTTGATTTCCGTCCCGTCCTGCACGAGGTCGGGCGCGATTTTCCTTATTTCCTCAACCGCGTTTTTTTCGCTTATATCTTTTTCGCGTAACGCGTTGCGGTCGAGCGTTACGACCACTAGTTTCTTGTTGAAGTTCTCTTCGATTCTCGCGACTTTCTCGAGCGTGATTTGTTCTATGCTTGCTGCGACTGCCTTCGCTTTATCCTCGTTCTCGCGCGCTTCGCCTTTCAAGTAAATTTCCATGACTGGTTTTTTGGGCGTCTTCCGCGCGTCAACTATCTCGACGAGCCGCGTGAAACCGAATTGCGCGAGGCTCGCGACGCCAGCGTAGTGGAACGTGCGGAGCGTCATCTGCGTTCCAGGCTCGCCAATGCTTTGCGCTGCCAGAATGCCGACGGACTCGCCGTACGCTATTTGCTTGCCTGTACTCGCGTCGATGCCGTCGCCGCCGTAAACGAATTGCACTATTCTGTTGCTTGAGTCGCGCACGCTCAAGTCGTTTTCCACAATCAAGTCTTGAAGTGCGTTGACGAGCCTGCGCTGCATGTAACCAGTTTTCGCTGGGTTAACGCCTTTATCGACGACGCTGTCGCGTCCTCCTGCAGCGTGAAAAAAGTATTCTGTCGGCGTGAGTCCATGAATGTAACTACTGCGGACGAAGCCGCGCGCTTCGTCACCTAAATCGCCGCGCTTGAAGTGTGAAGTGATGCGTTTCTTGAATCCGGCGCGCGGGCGCTTGCCGCGCACTGCTTGTTGTCCGACGAGCGCGCACATTTGCACTACGTTGATTGGTTTGCTTTTCACTCCTGCGGACGTCATCAATAACGCGTTGTTGTGTTCGAATTGGGAACCATAGTCAGTCAAGATTTTTTCTTTACTGAGGTTTTGTTTTACTGTCTTCCAGCACTTGAACCGGATTTTTTCTACTACATCCATAACGTGTTCTTCAAGCGTTTCCTTCAACGTCTTGCCAGGTTGGCGCTCGAGCCGCTTCGTATGATACTTTCGCACGAGTTCACGCAACGCGCTTTTGCCTTGCTTGTAAATCTCATGAATTTCTTTCTTTGCTTCTATAGGCAGTTGGTAGTCCTTCAAACTCAACGATAGCCCAAAGAGTGTAGTAACGTAAACGCTTAACCTCGTCGCAGCGTCGAGATACTTTCTCGCAGCTTCACTGCCGTGCTTTAAGAAAATTTTTTTGACTATCGCTTCGCTGACGCGGTAGTCCACGCTTCCAGCAACGAGTTTGCCGTTCTTGATTTTGACTTCCTCGCCTGCCTTGTTCACGCACTCGAAATCAAACCCTTCAGGCAACAACAACGAGTAAACTTCTCTCGCGCGCAAACCATTTTTGGGAATGCGGGCAGTCAAGCCGCCCGCGTTCAACAACCAGCTCGCTTGCTCGCGTGAAAGCATCCACTCTTCGTTTGAAGTTAGAATATACAAGCCGCTGACTTGATCGAGTTCTGGAACGATTATGGGCTCGCCGTTGCGCGGCGAAATGATTTGCCCGCTTACTTTCATCAACAATTCAGCTTCGCTTTGCGCTTCCTCGTTTTGTGGAACGTGGATGTTCATCTCGTCTCCGTCGAAGTCCGCGTTGTACGGTCTGCAGTCGGCGACGTTGAACCTAAAGGTTTTTCCGGGGAGGACGCGCACATTGTGGCATAACATGCTGATGCGGTGCAACGACGGCTGGCGGTTGAAGACGACAATGTCGCCGTCCATCAATTGGCGTTCAATCAAGTAACCGGAAGTTAGTTCGCCGAGCACTTCATCGATGTTTGCAGGAGTGAGTTTCTTGCGTCGGCCGTCTGGACGCACCACGTAACTGATTTTCTCAGGGTTTTCGCGAATCATTTTCTTCAAGTTTTCGATGTTCCACTCGGTGACGCTGACTGGAATAGTTAATTCTTGCGCGATTGCTTCAGGAACGCCGAGCTCGTTTATTCCCAGCGTTGGGTCGGGTGAGATTACCGTGCGAGCGCTGAAGTTAACGCGCTTGCCACTCAAGTTGTAGCGAAAACGGCCTTCCTTGCCTTTCAAACGCTGGAACAACGTCTTGAGTTGGCGTCCTGAACGGTGGCGGGCTGGCGGAATGCCGGCTGTCTCGTTGTCGAAAAACGTTGAAACGTGGTACTGCAAGAGTTCCCACAAGTCTTCAATAATGAGTTGCGGCGCTCCAGCGTCAATGTTTTCTTCTAAACGCTGGTTGATGCGTAAAATGTCTACGAGCTTGTGAGTCAAGTCATCTTCGCTGCGTTCGCCTGTTTCAAGCGTTATAGAAGGGCGTACGCTTACTGGCGGGACTGGCAGTACTGTGAGCACCATCCACTCTGGCCGAATCGATAAGCCTAACTGTCGCACGTCCTCGTCTGGAATGCGTTCGAGGCGCTCGCGAATCTCGTTCTGCAGCAGCCTGCGGTCTTCCTCGTAAAAACTCGTTGGTTTGATGAACTTGATTGCTTTCTGCGCTTCACCACAATGCGGGCATTCGCTTGACTTTACTATCGCGTCCAAGCGGGTCGCAGCGTTCATCACGCGGCCGCACTTGCGGCAGCAAGCGCGCAATAATTGGTATATTATTTTTCCGAAACTCACGTGCACGACGGGGCGAACGAGTTCTATGTGGCCGAAGTGGCCAGAGCAATCACGCATGCGGCCCCCGCAAGTCTTGCACTTTAAGCCTGGGTCTATCACGCCCAAGTGCTGGTCCGCCAAGCCGCCGTTAATTGGGTAACCGTCTTCATCGTAAGTGTCTGGAACAGTAATCTTGGCTGCGCTCATCTTGCGAATCTGGTCTGGAGAAAACAAACTAAATTGAATTAAACCGATTACCTTCATTTTTTACTCAACTCTTTTCCTTAACCCTTTCCTTCCCCAAAACCACTTTCTTTCTCCAAAAGTTTTTTTATTTTTGTTCTTTCTCTTCTCAAAAGCTTTTTTTCTCAAAAGCTTCCTTCTTTTTTTTCAAAGCTTCTTTTCTTTTCCAAGGTTTTCTTTCTTTTCAAGAAAGAAAAGCTTGAAGGCTTCAGCCTTTGTCTTTGAGTTTGAGTTTCGGAAATATTCCTATGGACTTCATTTCGTCGAGCAAGAGCTTGAAAGCGTAACTCATTTCGATTTCGCTTACCTGCGTTCCTTCACACAACGGACAGTAACGCCTGTTTTTGATTTTGTCGAAAACAGCGAGGTTGCCGCACTGCGTGCAGACGAGTTCTATAGTTTTGTCGCTAGAGTCCAGCATGCGTTCCTTCAACAGTGAAGCGGCCCCGAAGCCGATGAAGCAATCGCGTTCCATTTCGCCGAGACGCAGCCCGCCTTCCCTCGCGCGTCCCTCTGTCGGCTGGTGTGTGAGCATTTGAACTGGTCCGCGCGAGCGCGCGTGCATTTTCAGCGAGACGAGGTGGTGTAAGCGTTGATAGTAAATCACGCCGACAAAGATTTTCGCGAAAATTTTTCTTCCAGTGCGGCCGTTGTAAAGCACTTCCTCTCCTTGTTTTTGAAAACCGTACGTTGCTAGAACGTCTTCGAAATCGCTTTGAGAATCTCCGCTGAACGCTGTCCCGTCCTTCAACGCTCCGTCGAGGCAAGCTGCCTTTCCACCCAGCATTTCCAGCAAGTGGCCTGCGGTCATCCTGCCTGGAATTGCGTGCGGGTTAATGATTAAGTCAGGCACGACGCCGTCTTTAGTGAACGGCAAGTCTTCTTGTGGGACGAGTAGTGAGACAACGCCTTTTTGGCCGAAGCGCGAGGCGAACTTGTCGCCTAACTCGGGAATCGCTGTCCTGCGCACGCGGACTTTAATAAACTTGTTGCCTGCAGTTGTTTCGGAAAGCATTACCGCGTCCACCACGCCGCTTTCGTTGCCGCGCGTCATTAAACTGCTTTCCCGGCGTTTCTCTGTTTGAATGTCGAGAGCAGTGATTTCCTTCAGAAAACGCGGGGGCGAGGTTTTCCCAACGAGGGGAGTGTTTGGACCAACAGGTGTTTCAGGCGTTATCACGCCGTCTTCATCCAAATGCGCGTACGCTTCTTCGCCGAGGTAGTCTTGCACGAATGGTTCTGGAATCCCGAACTTGTCTTTCTGCCCGCCCGGGTAACGTCTTTCTTCTACGGAGTAAGTGCGCATGAAAACGCTTCTCGCGAGCGCGCGTTCAACAGCGTCTTTGTTGAGCACTACAGCATCATTCATGTTGTAGCCGTAGTAACTGAGTACTGCGACTACGAAATTTTGTCCGCTTGCCCGTTTCGCGATTTCGAAAGCGTCGTAAACGCGCGTTTGAACCAGCGGCCGTTGAGGGTAAAACAGCACGTGGCTGCGCGTGTCGCTGCGGAGGTTAAAGTTGGACGCGTAAAGCCCTAGGCTTTGCTTCGCGTGTTGGGCTGCCATCAGCACGCGGGGTGCCATGTTGTACTCGGGAAACGGAATTTGGCTTGAAGCGAATCCGAGAATGCCGGCAGGGTCGATTTCCAAGTGCGTGTGTTCTGGAGTGAGTTTCTCTTCGTCGAGCGCGACTAAGGCGTTTTCCTCTTCTTCAGCGTCGAGGTACTCTATTACCCCGCGTTCTAGCAAGTCGTTCCAACCTATTTTTTTTTCGCGTAATTGCTCCTGCAGTTCTCCAGTAAACGCGCTTTTCCCGTGTTTTACTATAATAAGCGGCCTGCGCGCGCGGCCTTCGTCCGTGTTCACGAAAACTTCGTTCGTGCGGCTGTTGAACGCAACGTTCGTCTGCAGCGGAAGCCCGTTGTTCCTGCGCAGTTCACGCAACTCGCGCGCAAGCTTCTCTCCATTCTCGTGAAAGCCAACAAAGCGGCCATTCAAGTAAACGCTTGACTTCAAAAACAATCAACCTGCCTTCAATCTTTTTTTCAAAAGGTTTTCTCTTTTTCCTATTCGGTTCTTTCTTTTCCAAAGTTTCATAATTTCATTGAAACGCCGAGCTTGCGCATGACGTTCTCGATTTTTTTTTCTTCAACTCCAGTAGTCACTTCGCAGAATAACGCAAAGTTTTTAATCAAGCCGCAATTCGGGCCTTCTGGGGTTTCGTTTGGGTCAAGCCGACCCCAGTGGGTGCCACTCAAGTCGCGCGCTTTGTAATGCGGGTGTTTTTTCGCGAGCGGCGACACGACGCGCTTGAGGTAGGAAACCGCAGAAATATAGTTGTACCTGTCAATCGGTTGGCAAACGCCGGTGTGTCCGCCAACCCAGTTGCCGGTTGCCATCGCGTACTTAATGCGTTCTGTAAGCGCGTCCGGACGCACGATTGCAAACAAGCTCATGCGGCGGCCGCGCACGTTCGCGCGCTCCATTTGGTAAGCAACGTCTTTCACGAGGAATTGGAACGCGTAGCGAAAGAGTTCTTCCATGAGTTTGCCCGCGATTTTCACGCGCTTGTTTGAGTAATGGTCTTTGTCTTCGACAACGCGTTTTTTGTTTGCAACTAGAATCGCGTGTTCGGCCATTCGGCACAAGAAAAACGCTTTCGGCAAGCGGCTGGACTCATCAACTCCAATGTGTGGCAGCAAGTAGCGGTCAAGCAATAACTCCGCGCGTTTAACTTGATATTCTTCTGGTTGCCCTGGGGCAGCACGCTTGCCTATAATCTGCAGCGCTTCCTTCCGGTTGCGAGAAACAGTGAGTTCAAAGTTTAACAGCAAGTCGTTCTTGATTTCAGGCGCGTCTGAAAAAGACTCGAAAATCTTTTCCTCTTTGTCCAAGCCAAGCGCGTGAAGCACGAGAATCAATTCCAGCGACTTGTTGTATGAAGGCAGGGTGACGCTCAGCCGTCCTTCCTTGTTGCGGTCGACAGTGCAACGCCCGCGGAAGCCGCCGCGAGTTGAGAAGACTTTCGCTTGAATCAAGTCTTTGTCTTTCTCGCGCGAGACGAAAACGCGGTTGGGTGCGAGGTCTTCAAGCGTCATCAAGCTTTTTTCAATTCCGTTGATTATGAAGTAACCGCCGAAGTCGAGCGGGTCTTCGCCTAACGCGACAAGCTCTTGCTTGTTTTTGCCGCGCAAGTAGCAAAGCTTTGACTTCAGCATGACGGGAAGGTCGCCTATGAAAACGTCTTCCGTCTTTTTCTCCACCCCATTCACGACTTGAGTCATTTCAAGAAAAACTGGTGCAGAGTAAGTCAAGTCACGCATTCGCGCTTCCATGGGGTAAAGCACGCGCCGCGTTCCGTCGGCTTCGGTTACCATGGGTTTTTCAACGCGCACTTTACCGAGCTTTATTGAAACGCCTTCAATTTGAGGCTCGATGGTGGCCTGCGCGTCGACGATTCCCTGCATTTGCGAGTCGACGAACTTGTCGTAAGACTCGATCAACTGTTTGACTGGGTTGTTTGCGTGCAAGTACTCTGCAGTCAATTCTTCGAAAGCCAAGGTTCTTGAAACACTCTCCCCTGTGAAAAGAAAAAAACTTGAAGGTGTTGAAAGGGCGCGCGCATCGCATGCTGGAACCTAAAAATTTTTTTTCAATTGATTCAGTCGACAACGCGGCGGTGATAAATCTCGATTTTTTCGCTGCCAGCAACGTGGATCTTTCGCTCGAACTTGATTACAGCGCCTGCAGTCGCATTCAAAGAAATCGCTTGCGGATCACTCGCTTTAATTAGGGGAAGCGAGTCGACAGTAATCGAATGCTTTTCAAGCAATTCTTTTAACTCTTTCTCTGTGACGATACTCGCTTTCGGGACAAGAAAGTGGCTGAAACCCTCTTCCATGGAAAACCAATCCCAGCGCTGGAACAATCAAGAATTCGGTTAGCGTACGCTCGCCTTCAACGCTTTCCCTTCAACGCTTTTTTTCAACCCATAATTTTGGTTTAAAAAGCTTTATAAATTTTTCGGTGTACTTGCATGGTTGCGTTGTCGAGCCCCGAAATAATGCGATTAAGACAGTCGATTAAGACAGCCAAGAAATATTAATCGAGTTGCTTCCGCCAGATTATGATTTTATTGAACTTGCGAATTAACCGCGTGCATTACCAGGAAAGTGGCGAAGTAAGCAGCAAGCGCGTGCCAACTAGTCCAACCATTCGCGTAATGCAGCAAGCCCTCGCCAAGCAGCACGCTTTCTATTCCAACCCCAACCACTGCGATGAGCAAACTTGAAGCGATGCCGAACGCGAGCGAAAACCTGGGCGAAAACACGATTCTGTAAGCCACGCCAGCCGCGAAAGCAATAAAGAAAACTTCTATTGGCACGAAGCCCAGCGCGAGAATGCTGCCGCTCGAACTCCAAAACCCTAGGAGGCCGCCGGCTGTTTCAACTACGAAGTCGAACAACGCTAGAAACAAGCCGAGCGCGGCGAACTGCTTGACGTCGACACGCTTTTTTCTTCGCGGAAACGCGATCATTGACGCGAGAATGCCTGCGGCTGCAACGAGTAGAAACAACCACAAACTCATTTGCGCGAGCGCCATACTGTTTTAGAATAAAGGAACTCAATAAAAACCTTTACACAAACAAAAACTTTTTGTGTAAGTGTTTTTTTGTGTAAGTGTTTTTTTTGTGTAGAGTGCGTTTTTTTGTGTAGAGTGCGTTTTTTGTGTAAGTTTTTTTGTGTAGAGTGTGTAATCATGCTTGTGTAGAGTATGTAATCACGCGTGGCCTGGCGGAGTCTTGAACGCCATGAATTCCTCAACAGTAATCATTCGAACCTTGTGTCCGGGCTTGTTGGAAAAAAACTTTTTTATTTCTGGAAACACTTTTTCCTCCAATCAAAAATCATGGCAGGAAGTCTTGATTCTTGATTTTTTCGGGAAGGTAAACGTTGGAAATGTATTGCAGGCTCTTGCTGCTTAACGCTTGAATTTCGGCTTTAACTCGTTTTTCGAGAAACAAGTTGATTTCCCGCTGCCATTCCTTCGACTTAAACCAGTCGTATTCCTTTAACTCCATCGCGCGCTTGACGTCGACTTCCTTCGCTTTAATCGTGACGTTCCGCAAGTCGTAGTGCTCGATGTCGCTAGTGCTCATTCCCAAAAACTTTAGTGCAGGGCAACCTAAGCGGTCGCTCTCGTGCGCGAGAGCCATGGAACCGTACTTCATAGTCGAGTAAATGTACCACCCGTACGGGTCGCTGTCCGTCAAGCAATATATTGGAAGCTTGAGTTCCTCGCTTAAACGCTGCAGCAAGCGCCGCGCTCCACGCGCGGCTTGGCCCGCCGTAGTCATCAGCAAGCACTTGTTTTTCTTCCAATACCCGTCTTCATTCAAGCGGTCGAAAATCGCGTTTTTTTCCGCGACGAGCACGTACTCTACGCTAACGTCCTTGAACTCGATTTGTTCGACGATGCTCGGCACAGCCCAACCGCCGCTACCCATTTTACTCAAGTCAATCGTGTCAACCTTGTCGCGCACGCGGTCGCGGACCACGATGTCGCCGGCCATGCGGCCTTTCGGTTCGGCGCGCAAGTGCAAGCGCTCGCGGAAAGTGTCGAGCGCGACTTCGAAATCAACGATTGCGGAATCGCTTTCCTTTTGCTCGTCAATCGTGTTCTCCTTCGTGCCAGCGATAGTGTGCTTTTTCGCGTAGTAAAGATCGCGGAGCGTCGCCGTCAAGTTGTTTTCAAGCAAGTCTTTCTTTACGTAACTCGCGACCAGGAGGGTTTGCATGAAACGCCGCGCGTGCGCGACGTTGAAAAGAAAGCGTTTTGCGACTTTGTCGCCTAAAACGATTTTCTTTCCTTTCTCGTCGTAAAACACGTTGCTCGAACCGCGAATCGGGATATCGATGTGCGGGTTTTCCTTGTTCTCGATTTCCTTCACGAGCTTTTCACCCAAGCGTTCTATGCGCTTGATTACTTCCTCGCGTCCCGCCCTGCTTTTCTCTTCAAAAGACTCTTTCTTTTCTTCTTTTTCTTTTTTCTCGCTCATTCTCAACCGCCTTCAGCGTTTAATCTTTTTTGCTTTCATAATCTTTTTTGCTTTCATCTTTCTTCGCGAAAGCCTTTCTCTTCGCTTTCCTCGAGCTTTTCAAGAATCTTTTCAGCTTCTTCCTCTTCTTCAGTCTTCTCGCCAGCCTCCAAGAGAGCAGTCTTTTCTTTCGCGATTTCCTCAAGCTTTTTCACGAGAACCGTTTTTTCTTTTCCTGTAATGTCGTGAATTGCTTCCGCCACTTCCTTAATGTATCTCACGAAAATCTGGCGGCGTTCCTCTTGCTCTGCAGCGCGCTGGAGTCCGTGAATGTAGTGCGCGATGTCCCGCGCGCACTCCATCAACGCGAAACGGATTTCTTCAACGATTTCGTCTTCAGCGCTGATTGCGAGCTTGCCCGCGCCAGTGTAAGGCACGTAGACTGACACGAAGTTGACGAAAATCGAGACCGGCATGTTTTCCCAGTCCTTCAAGTCGTAACGCGCCCAATCGATTGACTTGATCGCTTCAGTAATTGCGCAGTTGCCTGCGTCGAACAACAGGGGAACGCGGTTCGCGAAGCGCATGACTTCGCCTTTTATTGAGCCGTTCTCGCCGTGCACTCCTGCTTTGCCGCCGAACGCGATTGCGGCTTCAACGCTGAACGGAATTCCGCCGCGGAACACCTTCGGCCTGCGTTCTACGACTTTCAATTGTTCGGGCTGCAGCAGGTTTTTGAGGGACTTGGTAATCTGGTCGGCGCCGATGGGCACGAGAGTGCTCGTGTCTGGCGCAATCCACTTTACCTTCTGAAACGCCTTTACGCACGCTTCAGCCTCGTGCCACTGGAAGTTCTTCGGATGCTTTTCGAAATCGATTCCGGGGCACAGCGCCTTGATTTCGTTGACTTTGTCGCTGCTGAAGCGCGCGAATTCCGTAGTGAAGAAACTCGAGAGTTTGCGGGCTTGCGTGACGCTCGCCATGTCCATCAAGTCGCTGGTCGTGATTCCAAGCGGGTGCGGCAACACTTGCTTCGCGCGCTTGGGAATGTCTTTCGACGCGCGCGGAAAAACAACGATTTCCTTGCTGGGTTCGATGAGCGTGATTTGCGCGTGCGGATTCGCGAGGGCGGTCCTGCGCAGGTACTCGTAAGCGCTGTACTCGCTTCTGTTGTAATCTATTTCGGCGAATTCAGCTTCAAAGCGGGTTCCGCGGAACTTGCCGCGCGTTTCCCTCGCGTTTGCGACGACGGGTTCGTTCTTCTTGACGTCGACGCTAACGTCGCACTCGACGACGTTCCCGTCGCCCGTGCTGCTCTTCACGCGAGCGGGCTTGCCTGTAGTGATTTGAGCGAAGAGAGTCGCGTAGGAAACGCCGATTCCCTGCTGTCCGCGCTTCTGCATGCGCTGCGAAAACTTCGTTCCCGCAAGCAGCTTGCCGAACGCTTGACCGATTTTCGACTTCGGCACGCCGGTTCCGTTGTCTTCAACCGCGATCTTGAAGTGCCCGTCAGGCAGTTCCTGGATTTCCACCGTGATTTCGGGAAGGATTTTCGCGTCTTCGCAGGCATCCAAACTGTTATGCAGGCATATTGCGCCGTAGCCTCCAACAAAATTTTCGTCCCCTTCGACGGAGTAGTCATAAACGAATTCGTTTTTGCGCGGCGTTCGTTCCGTGATTTCCGTCACTTGGAGACAGCCGAGGCCGCCTTGGATAAACTTCGCCGCGTTTTCCGACACGCGCAGGCTTTTGCTTGCCGCGAGTTCAGCGAGCTTCTGGATTTGAATCATTGTTTGCCCGCGTTTTTCAACAGCCCAGTTTAATCTGGAGTCGTTGATGTCCCCGACACCTATCGACAGCGGATACTGGTTTAAGGGGGATTGTTTTTGTTCTAAATAAAATTCTATTCGGCTGGCTTCTTTGAAGGATGCTTGCTTGCCTGCGACGACTCTTTTTTCATTCTCTACTTTCTGGAAACTGTAAGAATACCCCAACCCGCTCAGCAAGTACTCGAGACCTAAAGCGAGTTCGTTGCTTGAAGTGCACGCGGTAATCTTTCCTTTAACCGACTTAGCGGTTTTCACGCTTTCGAACAGCTTCTGCGAAGGGTATCCGTCGCCAATCAAGTAGCCCAGCAAGAAACAAAAAGCGTGTTCCCGCAAAACGTTGAAAACAATCGGAGGCACTCTTTTTTCCAACGCTTTGCTCCCGCAACCGAGTATTCTAGTCAAGAAAAATGCCGTAGACGCGCTTGCTAGCGTTACATTTATTGCGCTTTCGTGAGCTGGCGCTACCTGCGGCTTGAAACCGAAAACCCGTTCGGCAACATCCGCCGCAAACTCTATTACGTTCTTTTCGTGAGTTCCAAACGACAAAGAAACGCTGTGCAGAGACTTTCTCGTATTACCTCCAGCAGCGTACAAACCTAGAAAATACATCAAGTCACTCGTAACCGGCAATACCGCTGGAAGCTTGTGCCTGCAGAATCTGACGCCAACATTGCAAGAATAAAAAATCTTTCGCTCCTCAGGCGAAAGCGCTTTCAGCAAGCGGACAGGAAGCCGGTCGCACTTCATGTACTGCGCGTAAAAATCGTGGTGCCTCTGGCGGTAATCCAAAGACAATTTTATTTTTTGCTTTAGTTTCTCGTCGCCATACAATATCTTTTTGACGCCGAAGACGCTAAACTCGCCCAATTCTTCATCGGGCAATTTCAAAGCTTCTTCAATCAAGTTTATTTCAAAAACCGGGTTTCCGCCAATCCAAGGCTTTCGCGGCACGAGCACGTAATCGCCTACACGCAACTCGCCCACTTTTATTGGAGTCACAACGCCATCGCGCAAGACAAACAAGCTGTGGTGGACCGTGGTTTCAACGCTCCTCCCGCCGACCAAGCTAATTCGCAAAATTTTTTCGCTTTTTTTGACTGGATGCCTATGCACCGATTTTACTTGTTTAAACTTTAGTGAAAGCGAGTTTTTGTCGAAACATAAAACGTCGAACTTTTCGAAGTCGCGTACGGATTCTATCTCCCCATCGAAAGATTCTTCAACCTCGCTCGTGCCCATTAACCTGTCGATTACCTCGCCGATTGGCATTAATCTTATCATCCCGGCGTGTCGAATTATGGTTGGCGTGTCCCACGCAACACTGTTCGTGACAGCCTCGTGAACGATTGTAGTCATGCTGCGGATTTTGCCCGTATACCCAAGCATTTGGCGGTTGCGTTTGAAGAACTCGGCAACCGAATACTCTTTGAACGCCTTCTCGAGGTCCGCGCTGGTCAACGCTTTTTCCTCGACGGCCTTGCTCTTGCCTGCGGCTGCAGCTGCAGGCGCGTGCGTGGCTTCTTTTGCTTGCTTCTTCGGGTCTTCCTTTGAGTCGGCCATTATGAACGCCATCAAATTTTTCTTTTCCAAGGTTTTCCTATTGGTTCTTTCTCTTGCGGTTCTTTCTTTTACGGTTCTTTCTCTTTCCAAGGTTTTCTTTCTTTCAAGAAAGAAAAGCTTACTTCCATAGTTTTTGTTTCTCGAGTTTCGCGTACTTCTCCAGAAAATCGTACACCGTCGACACTTGCTTGCCTTCCAGGAGCTGGTAAACCGCGTCTTTCGCGAGCTTCAAATCCTCGTACCTTCCGAGAATCGCTATCGAACCGCCGCCTATCGCGAGAAAAGCGCCTGACAGCGATTCAATCGTTTTCTTCACCTTGCCTTCGCTTCCGATGATGCGCGCCTTCTGGCGTTCTATCGCCTTTTCCTTTCCCAACGCTTGCTTCAAGTCTACTTCCTCGAGAAAATAATCGTCGTTGAAGAGCTTGAACGCGTGCTTCGGCTCGAAGCCAAGCGCGACCGCGCGCAGCACTTGCTCGGCAATCCACTCGCTTCCTCCATCCTCGTTCTTTGACTCTATGGTAACGCTTCCCGCTTCCTTGTCCAGAGAAAGCGAAACGCCTCCGCGTTCGCCCGCCTGCTTTAAAACCTCGCTCTTGAAGGCGGCAATCCTGTTGCGGGGAACCGCTAAAACCCTCAACTTTCCTCGACCTTTCCTGCCCAGTTTCTTTGCTAAACCCTGTGGTTCAGCGAATCCAGCGAATCGCGCGAAGCGTGGGTTTTTACGAGTAAAAACAACCGAAAAACGCCTCAATTTCGACACTATTATTTTGACTAAATAAGTTTAAATACCATTCGCCGAACGCGCGGAAAACGCGCAAAAATTGGAGCGAAAAAGAGAGCGCCAGGGGCGAGATTCGAACTCGCATTCTCTCGGAGAGAGAACCAGCTCTCGAGGCTGGCGCATTACCTGGTTCTGCCACCCTGGCTTTGAAACTGCTTTCAAGGATTAATGCTTGGCATTCAATTTAAGCTTGGCGTTCTCAAGCTTGGCGTTCTGCGAATGCGCGCGTTGCTAAAAAGTTGATTAAAAAAAGTTTTCTTTTTTTCTTTCACGCGAGCGCTCCGCGCACCATGCTCGCCAGCATTCTCGTCAAGAGGAAATGCTTGAACCCGGGGTATGTTACCAGCTTTTTAGTAATTTGAGCCGCGTAAATCCCGAGAATATAAGGCTTGTCTCTGTTGTCGTGAATCAGGTAATACGCTTTGCTCATTGCTAGCTCTTCTTCTGGAATGCTTTCAGCGATTTCTTCTGGAACTGGGTGTTGACTTGGATGCATTGGAACAAAGTAAACGTGACTATAGTCCTTAGCGTGGATGGAGTTAGCGTTTCCCTTCACGAACCTCGCAGTTTTTTCGCTTAACCATTCGACGTAATTCTTATAGCCTTTGAGAGTATTCTCGTCGGCATTGTGAGTGGGAGCTATTTTCTCGTAGTTTTCCGCCAAGCTGGCGAGTTGCTTTAACTTAGGGTTTTCCTTAAATTTAGGGTTTTTCAATAGGATTAAACGCGTGAACAATGCTAGCGTGCCCTTAGAATTGAAGTCGACAGGCGTGATTTTTCTTTCCTCAAAAGGCTTAACGCCGCTCACTCCAGCAACGCCCGCCACCTTTACGACGTGGCCACTCGCATCTTTAAGTTGCTGCTCGTAAGACTCCTTTAATTGTTCTATCCTACGCTCGTCTTCCTCGGTTTCTGAACTGAGTTTTTCTTCTAATTGTTTAAGATAATTCTTGAGCACGAAAAACCTTTCGAGCTTGTCCGTATCAAGCTCGTATAAAGTTGCTTGAAGCGCCACGTTGGCTTCTCGAGTAAATTCAGCAGTTTCAGCAGTTCCGTAAATGCTGCCGGCCGCCTTAGTAAATTTTTCTATAATGCTGCGAATCCGCTCCATCTTTTCTTTTAAAGTCTTTGGGGGATTATCAAATTCTTTGACTACTGGCTGCAGCTTCTCAATGAACCCCCCAGTCATTTCCCTCGCTTTTCCTACAACTTTAGGATCTTTAATCTCTGCATTAGCGCCTGCCAGCCCTTGCGCCAACTGCAGCGAGTGCGCAAACAGCGTCTTGTAAAGATTGAAGATGTTTGTTTTTTTCTGCGCGTAGTCGCAGTACTCTTTCCTGCTTTCCTTGGAAATCGGTTTTTCCAGAAACTCCGAAAACTTTTTCAAATCCTTCAACGCTTTAACGCCTTCGGATAGCTCGCCTTTCGAAAAATCGAGGTTCTCGAGAAAAAGATGCACGTCGTTAAACCTTCTCTCTCGCAATTTAGGGGTGGACAATTCGTTGACTACAGTATTTGCAAACTCGTCATGCAATTTCGTTGGTTTCGTTGCCCTTCCGGAATCGCGCCGCCACGCCAAAAACGCATCACCTCTCAATACTGGAAGAAAACAACTTAATAAATTTACTGGTCGTCAAAGACTCTGCAACCAGTTTTACCGCCT
>JBBIMI010000005.1:0-45574 GCA_037444485.1 Microcaldota archaeon | reverse complement strand
TGCTACTAACCTTATTAAGGTTTTTAATTTATTTCATAACTAGTAGCATAATGCTACTAACCTTATTAAGGTTTTTAATTTATTTCATAACTAGTAGCATAATGCTACTAACCTTATTAAGGTTTTTAATTTATTTCATAACTAGTAGCATAATGCTACTAACCTTATTAAGGTTTTTGGTTTGTTTCCGGTTAGTTTTCCGGTTACTGCTTTAAACCGTGTTTAGAAGGTTTGTTGTGAAGAGCTGCCGGCGTTCAGCGTTTCGCGCGTTGAACGCGCTTGCGTTCGCGTTCCCCGTGGCGCTCGCGAAGAGTGCGGGAATCGTTGGAAGCAGGGGGTCGCGTGAGGAAGCGCGCTGCAAAAAAAAGAAACACTGTCACGGCAAGCGCGAACGCGATGAACGCGGTTAGAGTCCAATCATTCAGTTGACTTGGTTTTACTTGATTGATGGCTTGCTCGAGCGCCGGCGTTGGAGTTGCAATCATCGCTGTAGGCGCGAGCGCGGGTGTTGTGGTTGGTTTTGTTGAAAAAACGATTGGCTTGAAGTCAAGCGTCGAAGTAGTGTTTAAAATTGTTTCGTTGCTTGTTTCTGGTACGAGGTAAGCGGTTGCAACGCCGAAGGCGAGGAGCGTTGTTTTCGCGTCTGCAGGAGTTTTCACTACGAGTTTCGCGCGGACTGTTTCGCCTTGAGCGATTTGGAGAGAGTATTGTAGCGGCAGTTGGTTTTTAATTTTCATGAAGCCGTCAGGCAAGCTCTTCAACTGCTTGCTTGTTTTTATTTCGAACGAGTAGGAAAACCAGTTTTTCAGATAGTCTTTGCTTGAACCGTAAAACGCGAGCACAGTAGTTACTGGCTTTTGGCAAGCGACGCTGTTTCCGTTCGTCACGCTGAATTCAAACGCGAGCTCGTCGCCCGCCTGCGCTTCCACTATTCCAGTTTCAGCGCTCGCAACTCCATTAACGTAAACGCTTCCAGCGCGCAGCGTCAACGGGTTTTTACAGAAAAGCAAGTTTGGCGCGACGTAGGCGTCGACGCTCGCACTCGCCGAGAAAAAGAATGCCAAAAACACCGCGAGTACTGCAGCGAAACACTTTATTTTCATCGTAAACAATTAACTTGAAGCGGGTTTAAAAACTGTTTGCTGTATTGGAGTACGCGTAGGCGCGGTTTTGTTCGCCGTTTTACTCGCTGTTACTCGAAAACTCGTTTGATTGCTGTTTTACTCGAAGAGCTTGTCTTCAACGCGCGCGTAAACACAAAAATCGTTTTCCTTGAACATGAGCGCGAGCTCGCGCTTTGCTTCGCTCGCGTCGCTTGACGCGTGAATCAAGTTTACTACAGCTTGCTTGCGCGCGTTCGCGAAGTCAGCTGATTCGAGCGAGTAATCGCCGCGAATCGTGCCGGGCGCGGCGTTGAGCGGCAGCGTGTCGCCAACTAGCTTGCGTGCGTTCTCGACCGCGTGATTGCCTTCGAGCGCCATGCAAACCACTGGCGCGCTGGTAACGAACTTGACGAGCCATTCTTTTACTGTCAGTCCGATTTTCTCTGGGTCGCTTGTACCTAACGCTTTGTTTGCGTCTATCCCGTACTTCGCGTAGTTCTTCAGCGTTTTCTCGCCGACTGTCTTGAACCATTCTCTTTCTGTTGGGTAAAACTTTTCCGCTTCTGCTTTCGTCAAGCGAACCATTTTGAGCGCGGCAAGCTTCAAGCCAGCGCGTTCAAAGCGCGCGATTATCTCTCCAACGAGCCCGCGTTGCACTCCATCAGGTTTTATCATTACGAAAGTTTTTTCTATCGTGTTCACGAACTACTACCTCCCACACTGATTTCAAAGTTTTCCAAGATTACCAAGATTTTTCCGAGAACGAGAACTCTATATTTAATAAAAGCAAATTATTTAAAAGTTGTGAAGCAATTGAATTAAAGACAAAATTAGGTTAAGACAAAATAAGTTAAATCAAATTAGGTTAAGCCAAGATTGAATTAGATCGAATTAAAAAAATTATTGTGGTTTTAAGTGAAGGGTTGCTTCGAGTGAGTATTAAGGTGAACGCTAGTTGATAATAGGGTTGACGGGCAGGAACTGTGCGGGCAAAGGCACTGTTGCTGAATACTTAGAGAAAAAAGGTTTTTACTACCAATCGCTTTCAGACGTTATTCGCGAAGAGCTTGCAGGCGAAGGAAGGGAAGTCACGCGCGAAGCAATGATAGAGAAAGGCAACGCGCTGCGCGCCGAATTCGGGCCCGGCATCCTAGCAACGAAAACGATTCCTAAAATGCTTAAAGACAGGAATTACGTGGTCGACTCTATCCGCGTTCCAGCTGAAGTCAACGAACTGCGCAAGCTCCCAAACTTTTTTCTAGTGCGCGTGGAAGCGCCGCGCGAACTGCGTTTCGCGCGCATGAAAGCGCGCAAACGCGAGTCGGACCCGAAAACACTTGAAGCATTCATAGAAATAGAGGAACGCGAGTTGAAGAACAACGACGAAGCAAAACAAAACATCATCGTGTGTGAAAGCATGGCGGACAAAGTGCTCGTGAACGACGGCGACTTGACTGCTCTCTACGACCGCATCGACGTCCTCCTCGCCGAGCTTTCAAGCGAGTTCAAACTCGAACGCCCGTCGTGGGACGATTACTTTATGAACATCGCCAGGACTGTTGCGACGAGAAGCAACTGCATCAAGCGGCACGTGGCTTCAGTAATAGTGCGCGACAAACGCGTTATTTCAACTGGTTACAATGGCACGCCGCGGGGAGTGAAAAACTGCGGCGAAGGCGGCTGCCCACGCTGCAACAATTTCTCGAATTCCGGCGAAAAACTCGACGAGTGCCTTTGTTCTCACGGCGAAGAAAACGCTATAGTGCAAGCCGCCTACCACGGCGTTTCACTCAAAGACTCTATCCTCTACACTACGTTCTCGCCTTGCTTGATTTGCGCGAAAATGATAATCAACGCCGGCATTACTGAAGTCGTTTACAACGCCGAGTACTCGCTTGCAGAAAATGCTGCGAGAATGCTGCGTGAAGCCGGCGTAACGCTGCGCGAGCACAAGTATGAAGGCGCGAGGGAACATTTTCACTCGAGTTAAAGGTGTTGGATTGAAATCAATTTTAGGGTTAATGCTTGACTTGAGGCGGTAAAAAACGTTTGGTGATTGAAAGTCGTTTTGTTTTCTTCTAGTGGTTTGAACGCTTCAAGCGGCGATTCGAATGCTTTGAGTGACTGGCCAGTTTACCAGAAAAACCAGCTTGTGGTAGGCAACAAGCAAGCGAACGCGGGAGTGTGCACGCTTTGGACTAACCGTGATTACGTTGCGCGCGGACTCGACGCTTCAAAATACGCTGTTGTCGGCAACCTCTACTCGTTTTACGGAATCAACCACATTCTACGGAATATTCTCGCCAATCCAAACATTCGCTACATCGTGTTGTGCGGGCTCGACAATTCGAAGAGCGGCTCAGCACTCAAAAACTTTTTTGAACTCGGCGTGGACGAAAACAATTTTATTAAAGGTTTTGAAAGCTTCGGCGCGCGGATTGACTTGGAAATTCCAGCAAACGCAATTTCAACTGTTCGCGAAAACGTTGAGTTAATAGACTTGCGGCCGAATGCGGACGTGACGAAAATCAGTGAAACGCTTGAAGGCTTGAATAAAAAGCGGGCTTTCGGCGTTCCAACGTTGTTTCCGGAAAGCGTTCCTTCAGCTGGACAAACATTGCCTTCGGAAGAAACTGGTTTCCGCGTGGATGGTAAGACGGTCGCGGAAGCGTGGCTCAAGATTTTGAAGACTGTCATGGACTTCGGCAGCGTGAACGAAAGCAAGTACGGAAGACAAAAGGAAGTATTCAACTTGATTGCAGTTGTGACGGACGAGGACCCGGAAAACGTGTTCTTCGCGCCTTGGCTGAATTTCTCGAAACGCGAGTTGGAAGAGTATTATCCGCTGGTTTTATCGCCTGAAAAGCCTGAGGGCTTGAGTTACACTTACGGGCAACGCATGCGCGACTTTAAAGGCTTCAACCAAATAGAGTGCATGAAAAAACTCTTGAAACAACGGGAGGACTTGAGAAACGTGCTCGCTGTTTTGTACGACCCGCTTGAAGACAACGCGCTTGCAACAAAACAAGCGCCGTGCATCACGCAAGTAACAGCGGGCGTCCGCGGCGACAAGCTTTTCCTGACCGCAAACATTAGGTCGAATGACATGTTTGACGCTTGGCCGCGTAACGCGTTCGCGTTACGCAAACTACAGAAGGAACTCGCGGACGCGGCTGGCCTCGCGCTCGGCGCGTTGACGACTATCTCGCATTCCGCGCACATTTACGAAAACTCTTGGAATTCCGCGCTAGAGATTCTTGAAAAGCATTATCCAAAACGCGTTGCGTTCGAGGAAGACCCGCGGGGAAACTTCTTGATTTCGCTTGAAGGCGGGAAAGTGGTGGTAGAGCACGCGACGCTCGCAGGCAAGACGGGCAAACGCATTGAAGGAAAAAGCGTTAAAGAGGTTTTAGACAAACTCGTTTTAGAAAACCTTGTTTCACGCGCGGAACACTGGGCGTATTTGGGTAAAGAGATTCAGAACGCGTTCGACTGCCTGCGCGAAGGCAGAAAGTACGTTCAAGACGTCGCTTGAAAAAACTTTGAAAGAAAAAAACTGCTTTTAAAAACTAGTTGAAAGAGGTGTTAAGCAAGGCGTGTTGAACTGGTGTTGTTTGCGCCCTGAAGAAAATAGAGCGCATTACTCTGGTTGAAGCGGAAAAAAGACTTGCTTAAGAAGGGCTTGATTAGTTGCGTTAGTTACAGGAAGGCGGTTAAAGGAGTTTAACGAGAAATCTTGACAAAAAATCAATTCATTTTCTCGACATTTTCTCAACATTTTCTCAACATTTTTTTCGGCGTTTCCTCAACATTTTCTCAAAACAATTAAACAATTTTTGGAAGAATTAAAAAATGAATCGCGACACGCGGAAATAAAGACGTTGATTGAAAAGCGTTGATTGAAAAGTTTTCGGAGGAAGCGAAAAAAATTTTTTCAAGTCGATTTGTCGATTTGCATCTGTTTTTCTTTTGTCCTGCAGGTTAAGAAAGAAAAGGCTGCTGGTTTCAATAAGGTTCTCGAAAAAAAAGCAATCGGGCGAGGGAAGCGCTGCCCGTAGTTTTAAACACGAAAGCATTTTTTAAAGAAGTTTTGAAGAAAAAAGAAAAAAGAAAAAATCGTGAAGTATTAGGCAATCCTTTAATTTCTTGACTTCTTGATTTCAGCGTTTCTTTCGCGCGGTTTTCTTCACGGTTTTTCTCTTCACAGCACGCGCAGCGCGACCCGTGCGGGCCGCACGCGCTACGCGTTTGAGTGTTGGTTCCGCGAATTCCTCTTCTGGTTCTTCCTCTGCGGTTAAATCCTGCATTAGGCTGCTTAAAGCTGGTTTTGATTCTTGTGATTCGTTTTCTGATTTAATTTCCCTTAAATTTTGAGAGCCGGCGCGTTCACCTTCAACTCCTTCAACGCGTTCGACGACTTCAGCGTCTTCTTTCACGAAATCGCTTTCACTCAAGCCGCCTGCAGTATCGTGTTCGCGTTTGCCGAGTTCGCTGGCATCGGACGCGGATTCGGTTTCGGGTTCTGACGCGAGTACGCGCTCGTTTAACTCTGCTTCGAACGCTTCCCGTTCTTTCGCGCGTTTTTCAGCGAGTTCGTCTTGATTTGCTTGACTTGCTTGATTTTGACTTGTTTGTTCCATTCGCTCCGCGAAGGAAACATCGTCAACGCCGTAATCCTCGCTTTTGTTAAATCCGTCATCCAACTGTTCAACTTGTTTATCTTCTTCCGCTTTTGATGTGTCTTCCTCTTCGCTGGGTTTCTCGCGTGCTTGTTTCTTGAAGGAAGCTAGTTGTTCGCTCAGTAATGCTAGTTCGTCGCGCAGTTTCAACAATTCCTTTTCTTGCTCGGCGCTGGAAATGCCGCTCGCGCGCTTGAGTTCGTCGAAAGAAACAGGAATGGTTTCGAGTTGCGTGAAGCCGCTGGCTTCCCCGAAGCCGCGTTGGAATTCGATTGAGGAAACTCCCGGCGCTGCTTCAGGCTCGCGTTGAATGCGTTCCTCTTCGAAACGCCGCGCGGTTTCCGCGCGTTTGCGCGCGCGCAACGCGTTGGAGAGAACCTCTTCGCTGTAACGGTAACGGTAGTAAGCGTAAACGTCGAAGAGCACGACGAGAACGCTTCCCAATGCGAGTCCAACAGTATACTCGCTCATTTTTTTTCCCTTTTTTTCAAAAGGCAACAAAACGCAAACAATTCATGAACACAAACGATTCACAAACAATTAATTCACAAACAATTATTAATTTTGATTGCCAGTTTTAATTTTGATTGCCAGTTTTAATTGATTTTAATGAATTGATTTTAACCATTTGTTTTAATTTTAACCATTTGTTTTAATCATCAATAATTTTTTATTGGTTTAAGTTTTTTTATTTGTTTAAGTTTAGGTTGATACTTTTGATTGGCTACAGAAAATATGCAGAAAAGGCTTTATAAACTATGTGGTGGTAACAATTTTAAAATTTTAGGGGTTGTTTAGAGGTTTGATTGTTTTCGGCTGCTTGGAGGTTTTTTGAAATTGCCTGCAGAAGATTTTGTAACAGGAAGGCTTACGCGTAAAGACGTCGAATGGAATAAGTTTGTCAACAAGCTCGTTGAAAAACATCTTGACAAGTTTGACGACATTGAAGAATCAAGCAAGTTTAATACATGGCTAGTGAAACACTTGATTAGACTAGATGTTGAACGCTTCGAAGAAGCTGAAGCATTCTTGAGCGAGTGCATGGAAAACCGGTCAGCGAAAGAATTCGCGGAATTCTTGAAAGGCTTTGGGGAACGCGGAGATAGTTTGAAAAAATTCGAGGCAGCACTACAAAAAACTCGAACTCAAACTCAAACCACCAGTTGAAACTCTGAAAGCGTTTTTAGAATTCGTGTTTCTAGAACTCGCTGAAAAAAATCACGCCTAAAATCAAACGCTGAAAACATTCGCAAGAATAAGGGCTTGCAAAACAAGAAAATATTTTTACACAATGTTTTTAAGCGATGCTTGAACGCGCGTAAAAAAATAGAAAACTAAAAAACTAAGGCAGTCAACAAAAATTTTTTTCTAGAAACGCGGCCAGCGCGGCGATTTTAACGCGTTCCTGCGCGCTTGAATCACGGTAACGCACCGTAACATCATTTTTTTCAAGCGAGTCGTAATCGATTGTCACACAAAACGGTATTCCCACTTCGTCACTCCGCGCGTAGCGCTTGCCAATGCTTCCATTCTCGTCGTATTCGCACGCGAAGCCAGCAGCACGCAACGCTTCAAAAACCCCGCGGGCTTTCTCGGCCAAGCCGTCTTTCTTCACGAGCGGGAACACTGCGGCTTGAACTGGCGCGACTGCGGGTGAGAGTTTGAGGATGTTTTTTACTTCCCCGTTTTCTGTTTTCTTTTCGAACGCGTCGACGAGGAGCGTGAAGACGAGGCGGTCTGAACCAAGTGAGGGTTCTATCACGTGTGGCGTTATGCGTTTCTTGGTTTCTTCCTCAAAAATGGAAAAGTTTTTGCCGCTGTGCTTGGCGTGCGCGTTCAAGTCGTAATCGCCGCGGTTCGCCACGCCCATTAATTCTTTCCAACCCCATTGCGGGTAGTTGTACTCGACGTCCCAAGTTTCGCGAGAATAGTGGGAAAGCTCGTCGTGCACGTGCTGGCGTAAGCGCAAGCGTTCTGGATTCAAGCCGAGTTCGTAAAACCATGAAAGGAATTCGGCGAGCCAGTAAGCATGCCATTTCGTGCCAATAGTTTTTTCTTTAACGAGTTCCTCGAAGGTTTTTTTTACTGCGGCAAGAGGTTTCTTCTCTTTTTCTTTAGCGTGCTTTTCCTGTGCTTCAGCTGTCAAAACACTCGCCTTCAAATTCGAGTGTTTTCCGAACAATGGGCACTCGTCGAGCTTTTCTGGATGCACGAAAAACTCGATCTCCATCATCGTGAATTCACGCGCGCGGAAGACGAAGTTTCTTGGCGAGATTTCGTTCCTGAAACCGCGTCCGACTTGCGCGATTCCGAAAGGCAGTTGCTTGCGCGTTGCAAGTTGAAGGGTTTTGAAGTCTACGAACATTGCTTGCGCTGTTTCTGGGCGGAGGTAAACCGCATTCGCCTCGTCCTTAATCGCACCCACGTGGGTTTCAAACATGAGGTTGAAAGACTTTATTTCGCTTAAAGCGCCTTTGCACTTTGGACACGCTAGTTTGTGTATTTTAATTAATTCTTGTAGGCGAGCGTGCGACACTCCGTCAACGCTTAACTTTAATTCCTGCTCAATCAAGTGGTCCGCTCGAAAACGGTTTTTGCACTTGACGCATTCGACCAGCGGGTCGTTGAACGAATCGAGATGGCCGCTTGCCTTCCAAACGCTGGCGGGATTGATGACAGCGCTTTCGAGCGCGATTACGTCCTCGCGTTTTTCAACGAAACGCTTCCAAAAAGCGTTTTCCAAGCGGCGCTTCAACAACGCGCCGTAGTGCCCGTAATCGAAAAAACCAGCGAAAACACCGTACGCCTCACTGTTTTGAAAAATAAGCCCGCGTCTCGCGCACAAGTTTATTATTTCCTGAATGCTTTCCGCAACCATTTTAGAATCACTATTACTCTCTTTAGAATTACTATTACTCTTTCAAGCAAACAGTTTTTTAACTAAAAACCGCTAATAAAGACGATAAACAAACTTAAATTGTTTAGTTTAGGAAGCTTAAAAAATTGCTGCTATTTTAGAGAGTAAAACTATTTTAGAGAGTGAATCTTGGAAAGTGAATCTTGGAGAGTGAATCTAATTGAAGAGAGAGCACGAAGCAATCCACCAAAGAAAACGGTTGCTTGAAAAAGCGAAGGCGGGCGTGCAGAAGGCTTTCGCACGGAAAGACGCGAGTTTGATTCACGCAGTGCGCGCGATAGACGATTTAGACGAAATCAAGTCCCTCTTGTCGCAGCGTTTGAGCGAGTGGGTGAAAATCAATTTTCCTGAACTCGCACTATCTGAGGAACGCACTGCAGACGTTTTCGCAGAGTTCGGTGCTAAAGAATTCTTTCAAGAACGAAAGCTTGCCGAACTCGTAGGCGAACAAAAAGCGAGGGAAGTCATGGAAAAAGCGCATGCGAGTTATGGAGCGGTTTTCGAAGAAACAGACGCCAACGCGGTGCGCGGAATCGCTGGACTCGTAAAAGACTTGTTTAAAACGCGGAGGGAACTCGTTGAATTCATTCAAGTTAAAGCAAAGCAAGCGATGCCTAACATTTCGCTTCTCGTAGAACCGCTTCTCGCGGCTCGCTTGGTTTCGACCGCCGGCGGGCTCGAAAAACTCGCGGGAATGCCTGCAAGCACTATTCAAGTGATTGGTGCTGAACGCGCTTTATTCAAGCACTTGCGTTCGGGTTCCCTGCCGCCCAAGCACGGAATCATTTTTCAAAGCACGCTGATTAACGCCGCGCCAGCCGCGCACCGCGGAAAAATCGCGCGCGCGCTCGCGGCGAAGCTCGCGATTGCCGCGAAAGCCGATTTCTACACCGGCAATTTTATTGCGTTGAAACTCAAGCAAGACCTCGAAAAGCGTTTAGCGCGGATTCGAGGAATGCCTGAAAAACAAAAACAAAGGCAACCCCAACAACAGCGCGGGCGGAAGGGACGAAAACTGGAACGCGGCGAAAGATAATTCAAGAAACGGTGAGTGAAACAAAAAAACAAAATCAAGTGATTTTTCAAGTGAGTGAAGCGAGTTTCATCGAATTAATCATATTAATTTTCCCGGCTTACGTCGCGAACGCGATTCCCGTGGTGCTCGGCGGAAGCAAGCCAATAGACTTCGGCAAGAGCCTCTGGGGAAAAAGAGTTTTCGGCAACAGCAAGACGATCCGCGGCGCGCTTTCGGGCTTCGCGTTCGGAGTCGCGAGCGGAATCGCGATCGCCTTCGTGTTATCGCCGTTCTACTTGCCCGAGCTCGACGCGATGCAGAAAATCTGGATTGCAACAGCGCTGTCATTCGGCACTATCGCAGGCGATTTGTTCGGCAGCTTCGTAAAACGGAGGTTGGGCATGCAGCCGGGAACGCAGTCGCTGTTGCTCGATCAACTTCCTTTTCTTTACGCGGCGTTATTATTCGCTTGGCTCGCTTGGAGTGGTTTGCCTCAGGCGGTGGGGGTAATAGGACTCGTGTTTCTGACGCTTTTGACCGTAATCTTGCACTGGGTCTTTAACGTTCTCGCGCATGCATTCAACTTGAAGAGAGTGCCCTGGTGAGATAATCAGGCTTCAAGTCTGGCACGCGTTGAGTGCGACGAAGGGTTTTCCGCCGCTCACATTGATGCAGACGCTGCCGGCGTTGCCGCTCGCGGAATTGCATTCAGGCGTGAATAGAAAGTATTGGGGTTCACAGGAAGCGTTTTTCGAAGCAGTCTGCTGGAAGGGAGACTCGCCGCGCACGAAAACCAAGCTGCCGGCCGAGAAAACCGAGTAATTCAAGTTCGTCTCGCCCACGCGCACGCACGGCAGTTGCAGCGTAATTGAAGTGTTCGTTACGCAAGCTTGATTTATTCCCTTCACTAGATCGCGCGCAAGCAACTCTTGCTGCAGCAACGCGTTCGCTGCAACAGCACTCGACTTCGTCGAACCCGCGTAGTACGAAAGCCAAGGCAGCAAGAGGGCGAAGAGCGTAAGCGCGAAGAAAAATTCTATAGTAAGCTGGCTTTTTCTGCGTCTTCCGTGCAAGCGTCCGAGTACGAGAACTGCGAGCAACACGCTCAAAAACAGAAGCAAAAAATTGAATTCAGGTACTTGAGAGCCGGGCTTGTAAACAGCGGAAAACTCGCATGAAGCGCGTTGGACGCCGGCACTTAAAACAATTAAACGGTAACGCCCGTTTTGGCTGGAGTCTACTAAAAAAATGTTGGGCCCGGAACCGCTGCATGCTGAAGCAGCGTAAACAGTCGGCGTTGCCGAAGGCGGAACCACTTGAACTTGCAGCGAATTATCGCACGTTGGAACGCCGTCGACCGTTTTTTGAACCGTTACATTAATTGGACTAGACAGAACCACGTAATTCGGGCAGGAAACGGTATAGTAATCAAGAGTCTTTACTGCGGGTGGGAAAGCAATTAGCAAGAGAAAGACAAACACAACCATAATCCGCGTTTTCATCAAGCTAGTCACTAAACTTTAATAGTCAAGAACGTTATTTAATTGTTTTTGCGAGGAGAAAAAAGTTGTTTGAATTGTCGCGCGAGCAAAAGTTTTTCCTAACCCGCTTTCCGTTCTACTTCCTCGTCCCGTACGCGCTGCTGCTTTTGGTCAAGCCGGCGTTCTTGACGAACGCGATCGCCTCGCTTGAAGCGCTTCTGTTGAACGCGGCGGGCTTCAACGCCACCGCGGCGGGCTCGACTCTCTTCGCAAACAACGCGGTTTTCCAAATAATTCCAGACTGCAGCGGCCTAGTAATGATCTTTCTTTTTCTCGCGCTCTTCTACGCAACCCCGCGCGCGAGTTTCGTGCGAAAGCGCGGAACAACTGCAATCGCAGCTTACGCGGTCGGGTTGTTCATCTTCAACTTGCTTCGCTTGTTTGTTACGCTGTCGATTGGCGCGGCGTACGGCGAGGGGGCGTTGAATGCCGCTCACGCGGCGTTATGGTTTGTCGACGCGGGCGTTGTTCTCGCCGCTTGGGTTAACGCTACGCGCGTTAGGATTTAAGAATTTATTTTCGGCGAGTGAAAGGTTTAACAATTGTTTGCGAGTAATTATTGCGAGTAATTAGTTAAACGATTTCAGTGAGGTGTTTTTGTGATGGCGAGAGAGTTTGACGGCAAGGTTGTTTTAGTGACTGGCGCGGCTTCGGGAATCGGGCGCGCGACAGCGCTCGCGTTCGCGCGCGAGGGTGCGAGAGTGTGCGTGGCTGACGTCAACGAGGAGGGAGGGAGTCAAACGGTGAAGTTGATAGAGAAGGAAGGTGGAACTGCCTTCTTCGTCAAATGCGATGTTTCTAAGGCTTCAGACGTCAAGGCGATGGTTGACGCTGTCGTGAATAAATTCGGGCGCCTGGATTTCGCGTTCAACAATGCGGGCATCGAAGGAAAACCCGCTTCTACGGTGGACTGCAGTGAAGAGAATTGGGACAAGACGCTTGACGTCAACTTGAAGGGTGTTTGGCTGTGCGTGAAATTCGAGATTCCTGTCATGGTCAAGCAAGGCGGGGGCGTAATCGTGAACATGTCTTCAATTGCTGGACTAGTCGGCTTTCCTGGAATGCCGGCTTACGTCGCCAGCAAGCACGGAATCTTGGGTTTAACGAAGACGACAGCACTCGAGTACGCGAAGGCGAACGTTCGCGTCAACGCCGTATGTCCAGGCGCGATTCGAACGCCTATGCTTGAGCGTTTTATTGGAGGAAACCTTGAAGTCGAAAAACAAATCACTGCAACAATTCCAATGGCGCGGGTTGGCAAGCCCGAGGAAATCGCTGGCGCAGTCTTGTGGTTGTGTTCACAAAAAGCTTCTTACGTGACCGGCCACGCGTTGGTTGTCGACGGTGGAATGACCGCGCAGTAAAAAAGAGAAACACTAAAAAATAAATAAAGGGGAACAAAAACAGGCGTTGGAAATAAAAAAAGAATTTAAGAAGAAAAAATAAAGAAGAAAAAGAAAAAACAAAAAAACACCAAAAAAGAAAATAAAAAAGAAAAAAAAATTAAAGAAGAAAAAGAAAAAACAAAAAAACACCAAAAAAGAAAATAAAAAAGAAAAAAAAATTAAAGAAGAAAAAGAAAAAACAAAAAAAGAAATAAAAAAAGAATTTAAAAGAAATAAAAAAAGAAAAAACAAAAGAAAAACATTAGAGTCTTAGAATCGTTTAGAAATAATTATAGTAGTTTATAATAGTTGCTATGCGTTTGCTACATGCTGCATAATATAAGCGAAAAAGTTTGCTAAACGTCGACTTTAACATTGCTTTAGCTTTACGTTGCTTTACAGTGTTTCAATGCGGGGCGCGAGGTAGTAAGCGAGCTTAGCCTTCCCGATTTCGTAAACCGCTTTCACAGGCGCTTCGCTTTTGAGGTATACTTCGACCGTCGCGTCTTCAGGGCACGCGCGCGTGATGTCGTCAAGGTACTCGAATGGGAACATCGCGCGGGCTTTCGCGGAAACCTTTAAGTCCGCAAGCGAGTTCGAGCCTTTCGGTGTTTCAATCCGTAAATCGCCTGAATCGCCGTGTGCTTCAACAACGAATTCCTCGTCGTCAGCCTGCAGGATAACGTGGCTGCTTAAGAGTCCAGCGTCGTGCAGCATTGCCTTGAACGCTCCGCCCTTGAGCTTGGCGATCGCGTCGAAAGAGATTTTCGGTTCTCGCGGCAGCGACGCACTAGTTTCTAGTAGTGGGAGTTTAAAGTGGCGCTTGCTTTCGCCTTCGAATTCGAGGAGCAGGCGAGACTCTCGTTCGTCGAGCTTGATTGAAAGGCTTTCCTCGCCGCGCGTGCGCGCGAGTATCTTGCTCAAATCAACGAGGTTGACGCACAAACTCGTCTTGCCGTCCGTCTCAAGCTTCGCGAAAGCGTCTTTAGGAAGAACGAAGTCAATCATCGCGATTTGACTGGGGTCCATGGTACGCAGCTTCATTCCGTCGCCAGAGATTTCGAAAGTTCCTTCGTCGACTAGATTCACGATCGCGTCGATACAGGATTTAAAAAACTTTGCGTCTTCGACTACTAACTCCATTTGATTTTTCCACCCTCTCTTCAAATAAAAAGTTCACGACTTTAAAAACAAGGCTTGTTTTCTGTTAATTCAAGGAATAGACGAATACTTAAACCTTTTCGTGTTTTTCAAGCTTTTTCAAAACAGTTTCAACTCGCTTTTTCCAGAATCTGCCGACAGCCAGGCGGCTCGTCGAACTGCAGGAAAAGAAAAAGCTTGAGGTAGCCGATTAGGGGAACGCGGAACAATACTTTGCCGCGCACGCGGTCTTCAGGCACGAGCGAAATCCCTACTTGTTGGTCTGCCAACGCGTTGTTGTCGCCCTTCGTCAAATAAAAAACGCCGTCCGTCGCGTTCAAGCGCGCGAAAACGCGGTGAATAATCAAACCATATTTCGCGGGAACAGCGTCGTAAACCACGATGTCGTTACTTGCATTTTGTCGGAATATGGTTCCACCAACGAAAGCAGAGTCCACGCACGCGTCGCGCGCGACAACGCGGCCGTCCAATGCGCGCACGATGCACTCTGTGAAAGAATAATTCACTGCGTCGCTCGAGTCGACGACGGTTGAGTAAAACAAGCGGTAGCTTTTCCCTAAAAACGGCGAGTCGAGACGCTTTTCCACTATCCGCGCGTTCGAAAGCGCGAGAGGCACGCTCGCCTCGGGCGCGCGCACCCCGCCGCCTTGCAGGATAATTAAATCCCCGCGTTCGAGCGCCGGAAGCATACTGCAAGAAGTGACTACGTTCAACGGCGTGCTCGTCTGCAAGACGAACGACAACGCGAGCCAAGCCGCGACCGCAAGCCCAAATGCGGTAATTATTTCATAAACTGTTTGCCTCCAACCCTTACGCTCGACTTTTGCTTGCGTGAAGTCTGCGGCGAACAATGCGATTAGAAACACGAAAACCCCGACTGCAAAAAAAGCGTTTTGCGTGAGCGCGTAGCCAGCGAGCGAGAGGGCGAGCAACGCGAGGAAGAGCGTCGTTAATTTAGAGTATTTTTTAGCATCTCGTTCTTGTTGCTTCAATCAAACAACTCCACGAAATTCCATGAATTCAGTAAATCCAGTAAAATCAATGATTAATGAAATCAGTTGAATTCCGCCGCTAATTCCACCGCGAATTCCGTAACGAGTCCGTAACGAATTCCGTCGCGAATGAATTCCGTCGCGAATTCCGCAAAACTTCTGTAATCCAAAAAATTCCTGTAAAAATTTCTGTAAAACTTGTTGGTGTGGAAAGCGTTGTAGCGCGCATTAAAACATTTTTTAGGTTTAAGTTAATAGTTTTCTAAATAATCCTATTTTTGCGAGTGCCACCATAAGGCGATGAGCAGCAACGCGAATAAAACCCACACGTCCATAGAGTAAAGCAAGTAGTAAATCGCGTAACGCACTTCTGGAATCAGCAGGACGAACAAGAAAAGCAGAATCCACAACAACATTAGATACCACCCCTTCGCACTCCAACGCCTTCAACCAGTTTTCTTGAACGCTTTTTCCGCAGCCTCTATTTCCTCTCTCGCTTCACTCAACGCCTTCAAAACGTTTTTCTTCAACTCGCTGCCTTGAACGCGTAGTACTGGAATGCCTTCAAGCGGGTGTCTATAATCGCTGGCAGCAAAGTCAACGTCCTTGTTTTCCAAAAGCTTGGCTGCAACTAGATTCGCGATGCTCAAGTCCACTCCCTCGAGCGACAATACGAGCTCGTTCTTCCCGCTCTCCAAAATCTTCAAAACGCAACCACCTCAAAAAAACAATTCGATTCAATAATTTTCTTCAAGCGAACGAATTTAAAGGTTTTTGACGGTCGGATTACAAGCGTCCGCCGCGTTGCCTCAACTGTTCTCTGCGCCCGCGGAGTTCGCCGCGTAACCGCTCACTGCGTTCATGCAGCCCGCGCGGTATTTCCCGCGTTTCGCGTTCCCGCAGCGCGCCGAGCGCGCGGGGCGCGAGTTTGAGAGCCAGCTTCCGCGATTCCTCGCTGCCGCAATTCTCGCAGTGAACGAGTCCCTTCAATCCTTTCAACGTTTTCTTCAACTCGCGCCTGCAGTTGCTGCAAAACGCTTTGATTACGCCAAGCGACGGGTCCGCAATGCTTAAGTAAACTCCTAAAGGATTAACTTCCACTACGCGGGCTTTAATGAAATCGCCTATTCCCAAGTAACCGCGAAAGCTTTCAACAAAACCGCGTTTGACTTCGGAAATGCGTAAGTATGCAAAGTTGTCGAATGCGGCAACATGTTTGCTCGCAGGCTGCATTGAAAGCAATGCGACTTTCTCGTACAAGTCTTCAACGCGCGCATACGCCAAGTCGCCTACTCGAATCAAGCGCTTTGCAGGCGCGGCGGGCGTTACGCTAACGCTCCTGTCGGGCTTCGATTCGCGTTTTACGCCGACTACGGTTGCGAAAACTCGACTGTCAACGTCTTCGAAAGCGTTTTCTGCAGGCTCGAATTCTTCAGAATAACATAGAAAGCTTCCTGGATACACTATTTCATTTTTCTCTAATAATTTCTCTAATAACTCTGTTTCGTTTTTCTTTAACTCTGACGCGTTTTCATTCGCGTTCTCGTTCAACATTCAACCCTCCTTAAACTGTCAGTTAACCGTCTAAAGTAATCATAAAGTAATCAGCGATTACTCGAAAATTTTTTTGGCGGAACAAGAATAAAAACTAGCGCGTTGCTTTAAAAAGCGCGTTGCTTTAAAAAAGGTGGAAAGAAAGCCCGCTTCAAGGCTTTAACTCTTCCTTTAACTTTTCCTCTTCAATCACTTTTTTTCTATTTTTATTTTTCTATTTTTCTTCTTCGACGCTTACTTTTCCTCTTCAGCCATGGTTTTCTCGCGGAGTGCAAGCAGGCTTTTCATTAAATCGTCTGTAGTCTCTACGCTCTTTTTTAGCGCCGCAGGCGCTTGAGAAGGTGTTCCCTCTGCTTTCGCCGCTTGTTTTTCCACGATTTTTATCGTCTTCGCCGCTTCCTTCACTATTGGGTGTTCTTCTCCGTGTTGTTTGCTTAACTCTGCAATGATTTCATTCATTTCGTTTGAAATATGCGTTATTATCGAACGCACGATTTCAGCTGAAGCTGGCTCTGGCGACTCGACCGCGTCTTTCAAAATCACTATCAATTCGTTTAATCCCTTCAACCTGCCTTCAAGATACGCTTCATGCGCTTTAACTCCAGCCATTCGAACACTACCCCGCTTTGATTGCTTTATTGCTTTAATTGAATTGAAATAACTTGAAAAAACTTAGAAATGTTTAAGAAAAACGCGTTTTTAAAACCATCGTGTTGCTCGCGGTTTGTTCGCTGGGTTTTAAAAAAACATTTTCCCACAATCTTGTTTAAGGCTTGAAAAAATTTTAGGGAATCGTGGGAGTGGCGGTTTTGGTTCTCGAGGCTATCGTCGGCGCTGAAGCAGCGCGGAAAAACCCGTTTACTATAATCGCGGTAAGCGCCGCGTTCGCTTCAATCGCCGTGCTAGTAACTCGATTCATCAACTTGAGCGAGTCAAGCGACTTGCTGCTGCTCGTTTTCACTATAATTCCTTCAATTCCCTTCTTCCTAAACCTAGTGAATTACGACGAGCGTGAAGCGCGCGAAGCGAAACGCTTTCTCGGCTCTACAACGCTCGCGCGGCACGCGCCCGCCATAATCTCTTTCACAGCATTCTTCTTCGGGTTGACGCTCGCATTCACCGCGTGGTACTACGCGTTGCCAAGCGAAGAAAGCAAGAAATTGTTCGCGATTCAAACCGCTGAGCTCGAGAACGTGCGCGCGGTTTCGTCACGCTTGGCCGGCGCTTTTTTGAGTGAAAAGTTTTTAAACGCGTTCGAACTCGTCTTCCTGCACAACCTGCAAGTCCTCTTGCTCGCGATAGGTTTTTCGTTGTTGTACGGCGCTGGCGCGGTTTTCGTGTTGACTTGGAATGCATCCATCATAGGCGTTTTTCTCGGCAGCATCGCGAAAAAAAGTGGAAGCGCGTTGGCGGGCGCAAGCGCGCTTGGCATTTTTCCGCATGGAGTGTTCGAATTGCTCGCGTACAGCACTGGCGCGCTGGCGGGCGGCATTTTGAGTCACGCGATTGTAACGCGCAAGATAAACAAACTCGAATTCTTTCACGTGGTTTACGATGCTGCTAAGCTCACTGGTTGGGCGATTCTCTTCCTTGCAGCAGCAGCTTTCATTGAAAGCACTGGCGCTGCCGCTTAAGCTTTTTTCTTTTAGGAAAAGAAAAAACCTTGGAAAAAAGCTTTTCTTTCTTGGAAAAGAAAGAAAACCTTGGAAAAAAGCTTTTCTTTCTTGGAAAAGAAAGAAAACCTTGGAAAAAAGAAAACATTGAAAAAACTTGGAAAAAAGAAAGAAAAAAGGAAAAGTTGGGGGGAAGCGGGCTTAAAAGAGTTTCTCCAAGTCTTTCTCTTTCTTTTTCGCTACGTCTCGCACGACGTCTTTCGCGCCGAGTCCGAACGCGATCGCGAATCCCAGCGAAAACGCTACAACCACGCCAGTGATTATTAGCGTGAACGCGTTTTTGAGTATTTCCACGTCAGCATTCGGTAGAATCAGTGGGAGGGCAATCACGAGCGCGGTGTACACGACTAGTACTTCGAAAGCCACTCCTATGAAGCGCGCGAACGGAATGTGGCTTGCTTTAATGCGGTCTGTCACGTAGTCCCCGCCTATTAGGGCGAGAATCAAGATTGCGAGTCCCTGCAAGAGCAGCGGCACGTACCAGATAAACCACGTTACTAAGTCGCGTACGAACACTAGTTGGACGGCCTCAACCGCGATTCCAAGGAACACGGCGATTGTAACGAGTTTGATTACTTTATCGAAAACGCTTGTGAGCGTGAAGCCAGGCAACGCGTCAGCAATCCCGCGTTCTTCAAGCCATTCCTCGAACTTGACGCGCTTCAAAAAGTTTTTTGCTAGGTAGCTTATGAAGCGCCCGACAATGTAACCGATTATTAGAAAACCAACGAGGATAACTAAATCTGCGAACGCGTTGACGAAGCTAGCCCAAGCGTTAGTCAATGCTTGAAGTAGTTTCGCTTTCACTACCTCCCAAGCCATTTCTTGAAATCACCTCAAACCCTTTAATTCAAGCTATTTTTCAAACTAATTTTCACGCTTTTTTTTCGCTTTTCCAGTTTTGTGCAAGCTTTTTGTATTTTGTTTTGTGTTTGCTTCAAGCGCTTGAAACAAAAAAAACTAAAGCGGGTTAAAACGCTGTAATTCAAGCGCCGAAATTTTATTACGAAAAACCAAAATTCATTACGGAAACCTTGTTTAAAAAGCCTTTTCTCCCGAGGCCTACTGCTTGCAGGAAGTGTTTGGAGGACAGTTCGAAACTGGAAACACGTCACTCAAAGAATTGAGTGTAGCGTCTTGACTTGCGTCTCGCGCTATTTTCGCCATTTGTTGCGCTTCGGGCTTGACTGTTTTTGAAGAGGCTTCAGCTTTCGTTAACGGTTGCTTGGTCACTTGCTTGATTTTTGAAGCTTCTTCTAACGGTTTTTTCAATGCTTGGTATACGGCCATTAATTGAATCCAGTACGAGAGAATGCGCGCTTTCTCGCTTGCAAGCTTTTGCATGATTGAAGGCGCGATGCATAACGCTGCTTGCAGCGCTTCTTTTCCGCTCGGGATTTTCGGCGTGCATGATTCCGTTAAACCAAAGTGAATAATGCAGTACAACTGGTTGGTGAACGGGTTGGGAACTATTTGCACGAATCCTGGCTGCGGCTCACAGTACTGAACACAAGAATTCGAGTAAGCAAAGCAAGCAGAGCGTGCAACGCGAAGCGGGAGAACTCCTGGAACGTCAACGTATTTTCCGTGAAGCGAGTCGCAAGCAACGCCTGCAGCCGCTTCAGCTTGCAGGGGTTCAATAACACATCCACAGCCACCCGCGGCGGCGAGGGAAGCTTCAAGTTCTTTATAGCATTCGGCGGTAACTGATTCAGTGTTCAAGCAAGCCAAGTATTTAGTGTAAGCGGCTTTCGCGGTTGAAAGAAAAGGATTGGAAGGATGTCCACAAGTCTGCGCGCAGAGCACGAAGGCGTCTTTCGTCCGCGTTTGAGCTTTAACGTATTTCGCGTTTGCGGACTTGCATTGCGACTGGAAAGTCGGCGGGAATAAGGGCGTGAAGAAACTTGGGATTATTTTCGGAGTGGAGTGCTCGTCGCTCGCTTGCTCGTTTGAAGCGAGCGTTGAATTCAGCGATTGCGTGACGTTGTCGCCTTCGCCCTGCAGGAAGTTGCACAAGCTCGTGTTTTGAATGGATTGCAGGTTGTGTTCAAGCCGAAGTATTTTCGTCGAGTAACTCCAAGACTTCAAGTCGCGGGTTGAAGCGTGGAGTTCGTAAACAGCCGGATTGCCGGGCTTGCATTCTTCTGGTACAACGCTCGGTTGTGGTGCGCCAGCCTGCTGCAGAATGTCTTTCGCTGGCTCGACGACTTGCGCGATTGAAGCGAACTCAAAGTTTTTTCCGCCTGTCAAGTAATTCCAAGGCTCGCCTTCGCCGCGCCTGAACGCGGTTGCGCTAGCTACTTCGCCGGCTTTAACTTTAAACGCTGTGAAAGCTTGCTGGAACGCGGTCGGGTTGCACCACGCGCTAGCGCAACACAAAAAGTCGCTGCAGGACTTAGTGCGTGAACCGAGGTCTCCGCGCGCGCCGAACACTGGCTCGTTTCGAGTGTAAGTCCACTGCTTGACGTTCTCGCCTTGGTGCGAGAGTGAAAGCGTGCCTGGGCCACTCCACGCTATGCTTGCCACGCTGCCCGCGTTTACGCTCACGTTGCGTGCAACCCCGTTTTTCACTTCAATGATTCTCGGCGCTTGCAGTTCGTTTATCACGTAAACGAGTTTCGCGCTGCCTGGGCCTGGCGAGAGCGAGTCAGGCGCGCCGTAAAGAGATTGAAAGCCTGCCGGCTCGACGCGGACTGGTAGTTCAAGCGTTTTCTGCGTGCATGTTGTAGTTAACGTGAGCGTGACTTCAGCTGAGTCGAGCGAGTTTCCTTTTACTCCCGCTGCGCATGACGGGTTGTTAAAGTCTTGCGCTTTAAACCATAGTTTTTTGTTTGCTTCATCGTAACCAAAACAATTCGCGAACTCGCCTGAGAATTGGTAGAGTAGAGTGCAGCCTTCTTGTTGCTGTAAGTCTAATGGAAGCGCGTCTGCGGGGACAATAGAGTCTGCTTGCATTATTATTTCTTGAACGTTAGACTTTACTTCCCCGGTCGCGGGATCAACCCAAACGCTAGCGCTTTCAGTCAAGTTTGCCGGCGGCGAGATTGAAGGCAACGCGGTCGCGTTGGGAGTCGCGCTCGCGTTTGCGGTTACGTTCGTGACGTTTGAAGCGTTGAAAGAAACGTTGAACGCGCGCGAGAATGCAGTCGGGTGACACCATTGCTTGGCTGGATTTGAGAAACTGTTTCCTAAAATCGCGTCTTCAGGCGAACGCAAGAAAACCTTGCCGCCACCACTTTCAACAACAGCGTAAGAACTGTAATGCAAACTCGTTTGCGAAACGTTGAAGCGAGCAGCGTTTGGTTTTACTTTCAAAACGAATTCTATTCGCCTGTTCGAGTTTCCTGAAAACTCTAACCCAAACCACTTGTACAAACCGTCCGCGCTTGGAAGCGTATTGTCGTCAAGCAAGTCAACGCACTCGCCTGCCTCGTTCGCGTCGTCCGGAAGAAAAACGGTGCTCTTGTAAACCAGGTTTGCGGTCGGAATTTCTGTAACGCCTACCGGCTCGAGGTCGACGTTCTCTAAATTGCCTGCTCGAAAGAAAACGCCTAGCGCGGAGCTCTCGTTCGGCCCCCCGAAACTCAACTTGATTTTGTAACTGCTTCCTTCAGCGAACGCGGCGTTTGTTTCTAAAGCGTTCCCTGAATTCTCTTCGAAATTCTCGACTGAGTCAAGCGAAACCCACGGCTTGTTTGCGTCTCTTATTTTAGTCAAGCTCGCGTTCAAGAAATGTTTTTCCCCGACTTCAACTAAAAAAATCGATTCAAAGTTTAAGTAATCAAGCGCGCTTGCTTTAAGCTTCAACTCGCGGCCCGCACGCACGCGCATAGAGCACGGAGTGACGCATTTTGCTTTTAAAACCTTGCCTTCGTACACTGAAGCGTTTGCTGCGACAAGCTCGCGCGTCACCGTGTCGAACGCGTTCACGCTCAAAATTCCTACGTTCAACTCTATCGCTAAGCGCATGGTGGAATCTTCTTGGAGAAAGACTGCCGCAGTTGCAGTGTTGCCAAGAAACTCTGCTGTCACCGCGTACTCTTCCCCAAGGGCAAGCGGCGAGAAAGCCGCCACACCGTTTTCGCTTGTAACTGTTTTCGGGTACACGAATAAACCGTCGCGCGTCGTGAGCGAAACGCTTGCGCCAGGCAACGCGTTTCCGTCCTCGTCAGTAACTATTACAGTCAACGAGCCAGAGTTTTCGGGAGTTGCTTTAATCATTGGAATCGTGACGTCGTCGCCTGAATAGAAGGCGTCGCTGCGCGCAGGCAGAAAACCTTCAGCGTTCGCTGCAGCATAGTACTCTATTCCGCGCGCTGTTTTCAAAACCCATTCGCCTAGCCCCTCGTTTTCTGCTAGCACCGACGCCGGCTTTACTAACAAACGCATTTTCGATGGAATTAAGTTGCCTTCCTCGCTTATAGAGCGAATGCGTGTTTCAGCAGCGTCAACAGCAAGCCGAGCAAGCGTAACGTTAAAGAAAACTCCGGCGCCAACTTGCTTTGAATCGTTTACTCCATAGTAAGGCGCGAATCCAGGCGATTCGACGTTGATGAAAACGCTTGCGTCACTCGACACGTTTCCAATCACTGCTGTTCCTTCAACGATTTCAGCTTGTCCAAGCAACAAAAGAGAATTAGAGTCGTAAACGCGTGCAGTGCCTCCAGCAACAAGCGCGCCTTCCTCGTCTGAAACGCTTACAGAAACGAAGGACGTCAAGCCTTCCTGCAATCTTACCTTGTCTTCAAGCGTCACGTTCAACTCTAGAGAAAGCGGCTCTAGCTTGACGATTATTGTTTCCTTGCTCGCGAGCACGCTCAGCACGTTGGTTTTGAAACCGTTTTTCGAAACTCGCAAGCGAATCAAACCACTGCCTGCAAGCGCGAGCGCTGCAGTGCCGTTCGAGTCCGTCACCGCTTTACCTGTTTCCTGTTCTAACGCGTATTCGACGCGCGCATCAGCGACCGGTGCGTTAGTCAACGAGTCAATCACTAAAACGCTTACCGGTCCTTCAACGATTTCTTGTTTTAAAGTCAGCGTGAATTCGCGCGCGCCAGTCGTCAAATCGATTTCCTTCTGTGCGCTTCCAGCTCCCTTCTTGCTTGCTTTCGCTAGCAAGAGTTTTACTGGAACCTGCTTGAATAAAGCAACGCCGGCAATTGTTTTAGCGCTTGCAACTTGGTTGCCTGCGTCGAACAACTGTACGACCGCGTCTTCGGCAAGCGTGCTGCCGAGCATTACTTTCACTTGAACGTCAACCAAGGAAGGCTTTCCGAAAACAAGCAAAGCGATTACCGTCACTACTATGACGGCGATTAAAGCTGTTGCGAGAGCCTTGCGTTCTTTAACTAATTCGATAAAGTCGAGGAAACGGTTTTTTATTTCGCTGAAAAACCCTTCCCCGCCTTCAACGTATTCTTCTCCCACGAATAAAAATCAACCAATTACGCTAATAAAAACATTGGTTTTCAGTTAAAAAAATCAAAACAAAAATAAAACAGCAAAACAGTTAAACAAAAAAACAAAAACAACTAAACAAAAAACAAAAACAAAAAAAGAACAAAAACAAAACAGTTAAACAAAACAAGAACAAGAATTGGCTTCAAGCGTTTTTTTGGCGTGGGAAAGCCAACAAATTCTTTTTTAGAGCGCGGTTTTTGAATGCGATACGCGGTTTTTATAATGCGGTTTTTTCAAGCGCCAAGTTTTTTTGAAGCGCGTTTTAGTTCAGCGTTTTAGTGTTTAGCGGCGTTTTAGTGTTTAGTGTTTTGCGAGCAATCGTTTTTAGTGCAAGCCTGCCAAGTACGGCCTTGACAGCCTCGAACGCCGATGTCTGAATTCTCGAAATCGTCGTCGCCTAGAGAGTCGATTAACGCGTACCTCGCTTCTCCAGGCATGCATGGTTCTCCAGCGCCAAGCGGTTCTTCACTTGACCAAAGCCGTGATAACACGCTCCAAACACCCCAGCCTACAAATCCTAAACCAACTATACCAGCTTTAAGGAGTATTCCCTTCAATGCAAAACTTTTTAGTAAAGGCAGAGCCCATTTCCCGACTGCTTTTACAGCATGCATAGCAGTCTGTGTAGCACTAACCGCGCCTACAAATGCAGCGAAAGCTAGTACAATAGCAACGCCAATGCCCACGTATTTGAGGTAATTCAACCATTTTTTCCACCAAGGCGTTTTCCAAACCAGTTGCGCTTGTCCTTTCTTGCCGACTGGATTCCAGTAATCAAAGTCTTGAGTAATCGTTGTCGTAGAATACCAGTGTCCTTCCTTCTTTGAATCCCTGAAAGCGACAGCGTATCCCCTCTCACTCAAGAAAAACCCGCGCAACCTCTTCTTGACTTGCTCGTCGTTAGGATCGCCTTGGATCACGCCTCCGGAGTCAACCGGGTAAACAAACAAGGGTTTTCCGCTGCTTGTTGCAATCATCTCAAAGAAAGTTGTTTCAAGAAGTTCTGGCGCCAACAAAGCAAGGTTGTTGATGCAAGCGCCGTAAAGCGGAGAGTTGTCGACGTAAAGCGGGGCGCAGAGCGCGACCGAATTCCATTTAGCGTCGTTCTTCAAGCATTGCTCGCCCAAATACTTTTCGCGCGGAATAGTGATTACTTCGGCTTTCGAAAGCCATTCTTCTTGACCGCTTCCGACGTCCGGAACGTTTTCCTGCGTTATGAGGAAAGAACCTTCATCAACGTACTTTTGCGTTTCACTGCAGCCTTTCACTTCACTCAAGCCGAGTTCTTGTTTTAATGAAACAGCTTTCCCTTGCTTGAAGCCGACAGAGTTGATTGAATAATGGTAGAGGAACTTGGATGGGTCGCCGTACTCTGAAAACATTTTCCTCGGCAAGAGCTTGTATTTTTGGTACGCGGGGTCGCTTGAGTCAAGCTTTACAGTCACTAGCTTCACGCCTGCAGGCGTTTCGCCGAGCACTTCCTGCGAACCAGTTTCAACTGGCTTGACGCCGTCCTCGCCGCAAGCATAATCGCATTCAGTGCGGCCGATGCACCAGTTGTCGCACGACGCAACGCATTCTTTTGAAACCGCTATTTTCTTTCCGTTCGCGCAAGAGTAAACGCCTTCGCTTGCGCTGGCCGGCTCTATTGAATCGCCTTCTAGGTTGAAGTCGATGAACCCGTTGCCGTTCGAGTCCGCGTAACAAAACGGTTTTTCAGAGTCGTCGAACTCGATTGGACACGCGTTTTCCTTGCATGCTTGAACGTCAGCCTCACTTATCGAAGTTATTCCCTTGTACTTTGAAGCTTCACAGTATTTTGTTGAACCTCCAACAATAATCCAGTCGCCGTCGTTGACTGACGCGATTCCTTCCGGAGTGCAGCGTTGGTCGCAGTTGAACACTGCTATTGGTTGGTTCGTGCACGGCAAGTATTCCTCGCTTTCTTGTTCGCATGATACTGGCGGGTTTCCGCGCCAAGTATTGTTGCAGAAAACGCATTGTTGTAAGCCGAACGTGTTTTGCGTGGTGACGTTAACCCAGTCGTAAATAGAGCCTCTGCAGCACGCTGGATCAGTGCTTCGGCCGACGCATGGAACGCCGTTGTCGTCCGCGTTGCGGCAATATAGTTGTTGTTGAAAACTGCGCCAGAAGACAGTCGTGTTCGCGATTTTCTTGGCTTTCTCTCGGATTTTCTGGAAAATGTTTTTGTTGAAGGGCTCGTTGCCTGAAAGCATTTTCAAGAATTCGTTCGAGAGTTGCTTGCTTTTCGCGTTGTATTCAGCGAACCGTTGCTTGTTCTTCACGCAATTCGAATCGTTTTCGTCGCAATCCAGTACCGCGTTTACGAAGCGCTTGTCTGAATCTTTCTTTAATGCTTCAAAGTACTCGCTTTGCGTTAACGCGCCTTCCTCGCCGTTCTCTGAGTCGAGAACGAGCTTGCGTGAACCGCTCGGCATTATCTCGTAAACTTTTATTCCCTCTGCTCCGCCTGTTGGCGCGAAAGCAAAGAATTGGGTGCCTGGCCCGTCGAAAGCGAATTCTAGTTCGCCTCCGCCTGGTTCAGCGACTACTATTCTACGCGAACCGATTTGCTTGTGGTTTACGACGCTCCAGACTTGCGGGTAAACCGCTTTCTTTTCGCCTTTGCTTTTCAGCGAGTAGCTCACGTAAATCGGTGCGACGTACAAGCTTTCCTGTTTTGTTTCAGCGACGACGTGAATCTTGAGTTTTTTCGCGAATTCTTCAGGCACTCCAGGCGCGCTGATGGTGAGAGTTAGTTCTGCGCCGCGGAGTTTGTTAGTACCGACGAGCTTGAAGTCTTCTGGACACGAGGCTGATTCAGTGTTGTAACGCAGAACGTAACTGCCTGTGTTGGTGAGTGCGCTAAAGCCTGGCGCGCATCCGCCAACGTTTCCAGCGTCGTCCACGCTGCACGATTCAAAACAATTTACTGCGTTCAAGTCGCCAGCGATTGGTTTGACGAGTAGCGTGACAGTGGAATTCACGCTAGTGAAAACCGCGTCTGCTGGGAGAATTGGAGTGATGCGGAATCCTAAGTCGGTGCAGCCTTGCTGGAAATTCAGCAAGCTAACTGCAGTATTGTAATTCACGTGAATAGCTCCACCGCAATTGTCTATTCCTGGAGCAAAATAGCTTATCGTTGAAACGTTCGCGCCTGGAATCAAGATGGTTTTCGGTTGGCGTTGCGTTGGCGCGAGCTGCGTGCCGTTCGCTTCGCGCGCTTCGTGTTTTAACACGATTTGGCTTAACGCCAGCAAGCCTCCTACTTCGATGGAAAGCGGCGCGAGCAGGAATGACGCATTGAACTCGTCACCTTCACTCAAATCGCCGGCGCGAATCTCGGCGCGCGAGTAATCCTCGCTCAACGCGATTTTCTTTCCGTCTTCAGTGTCGAATTCGGTGCCGTCCGCACGCGTGTAATTCTTTCCGCCGTACTCGACTCCTACCACCTTCAGCGCTGCGCGGCAGTAAGGCTTGCAGTCCGGCACTTCAAGCGAGAAAACGTTGTCGAACGCGTTGCGCTGGAGCACCGCGTTAAAGCGTGCTGAAACCAGGCTCGTGTTACTGTCGAGGGGAATGAATGGTTCGCTGGCGTTAATTGGGGTAGCGTTGAATGGTTCGCTTGAATCAATAGTTTCTTCGCGTAACGCCCCATTCTGCGTTTGGCTTAACAATAGCGTCAAGAGCGAGAGCGGTGGAGCGGCCGGAAAAGCCGGGATTATCTTCAACCAAGATTCGTGAGTTACAGTGTTTTCAGGGGTTATCGAGCCAGGCGATTCTGCTGTCGCGAAAAAGGTTTTAAAGTCGCTGTGTTCTGTAGCGCTCCATGGAAGCGCGTAAAGAACGCCGCTGAAAGAGTAAGGTTTTTGTTTTGATGGACCGCCGAGCGGCGGGTAATCGTAGCAATCGCGCAGGCGGCTGTAGTCGAACACGAGCGGATTTTTGAAGGCGTCGAACGGCACTTCAGTCAAATTGCTTTTCGTCTTGTTGTCTGGAAGAACGTAGTAAGCGCCGTTCTTGCACTCGAAACCCTCTGGAGGCAAGGGCGTGCTCGCGTTGAAAATCTTTAAGTCGGTTTCGTTGAATTGGAAAGCCATTCCGGAATACGCGGCAAGCGGCTTGAAGACTTCAACAGAGTAAGAAACAATTAAGGGCGTCAAGTTGCTTGATGCGAGCGCGCTCGCGTTCGTCTTCACAGTCGGCACCGCGGTCGGCGAAGGAGACGGCGATGGCGTCGTTTCAGGCGAAGCTTCAGGCGAGGATTCGGGACTCGCTTCCGGCGATCCTTCTGGTGAAGGCGATGCTGTCGGCGAAGGGGTTGCCTGCGGCTGCTTTAAGCCAGACAAGTACAGCAAGACGGCTTGCTTCAAGTCGCTTGCTTCAAAACCATCGAAGCCTTCGCGTCCTGCTTGAATGAACTTGACGAAAACGCACGCCAACTCGTTGCACGAGTACCCCAAGCTCGTTACTAGATAATTGTAGTAATCGCTTTTCGCGTTGCAGCCGCTTTCGAGAATCTCGCCGGGACTGACGGAGTAATTCTCATCGAACGGATTGCGCACCCACTGGCTGTTGTTGACTGCGAAACTCCTTGCTTTCAGCGATAGAATGCCTTGATGCGTGACGGGATCGAGAGCAGTGGTTGTTGAAACAGTGAAATTCACTTCAACTGGAAGGTTCTTTGCGCCTTGGAAAGTCAAGTCGAGCCACGACAAGCTCAAACCACTTGAAGCATTTACTGGAGACGCGTCACCACAGCCGAGCGTTTCATCGAGAACACCTCCAAGCGTTTGCGGGGCGAAAGGCTTGAAAGCACTTACCGCCGCGATTCCTTGAGGCTCGAGCGAAAAATGGAAACCAGTTTGCTCGAGTTCAGCGTCTTCGCGCGTGACGAGTTGAAAACGCGCGGAGTAAGTGTGTCCAGGCTTTAAGGCAGTAACGTTAAATCCGGTGACAGCGTCGACTACGAACGGGTTGCTTGGAACTGCGATGCTTCCATTCACGTCATCGTCATCAATTAGAAGCGCGTTGAGGAAAGCGTTTTCGTTAGCGTGCAAGGTTACTGTAGCAGAGTAGGGCTTCGGCGAAAAGCCTGGCGCGCTTGCTTCAACGCGAATCGGGTAAAGGCCTTTCACTGAAAGAGTGCAATTCGGCGAAGCGCACGCGCTTAACTCGCTTTCCTTGAAGAACGCCTTGAACTCCGCGTCTTCAATGACTGCGCCTGACAGCAGGTTCGTCGCTTGAATTGTTATCGACGCTGGCGGGAGTTCCAGCTGCACGTCAAGAGAGTTCGTCTGATCGCTTAAAACCTTTTCAGCAGAACCATGCTGCGCGTCTAGAGTCGCGTTCGCGATTATCAAGGAACCTTTCTTTAAGTCGTTGAATGAAGCAATCCCGGTTTCGTCCGCTGCTTGCACGCTCTTGATTTGAAAAACTATTTCTGGTTGGTCGACGCTCTTCCTAAACAAAGCGACGAGTGCGTAAGGCACCGGATTCGAATCGACGTCGACGACGCGCACGCTCAAGTTAGCAGAATTTTCGGTAGTCTTTTTTTCAAGCATTACTTCAACGTTTTCTCCAGGGTAAAACACGTTCGACGGTTCCTCGAAAAAACCTTGTTTTGAAGCAACAGCAAAATACGCGGAAGCGTTTTCAGTTGAAAGGTTAAAGACGACGGAACCGTTTTTGTCAGTAACCTTGTCTTTAATCAACGGCGTGCTTGAACCGACAACGTAAACGCTGACGAAAGCGTTTGAAACAGGTTTCCCATCCTCAGCATTCACAACGATTACTTTGCTTGAACCAAAATTCCCGCCAACGCATGACGCGTCGTTAGGAACGCACGCGCCCCAACGCTTGTCGTCACCGCACTTTTGCTTTCCAACGCAAGCATTTCCTGCAGTGCACGAAATCTGCCAGCCTGGAGTGCAGTCGATTGGAATGCGCTCGCACTCTCCATACAAGCCGTTAGAGTTGCAAGTCATTACGCCTTGAAAGCCTTCACGCGTAGTGCAAGCAAGCTCGTCTCCAGGCGTGCAAGAGTTTTTGCACGCTGGAACAGTCTTGACGCAGTCTCCATACAACTTACTGGAATTGCAAGTCATGATTCCAGCGCAAGCGTCGCTCGTAGTACAAGAAATCTTTGTTCCAGGATTACAGTAATTCGGGGTTGCAACGCACTCGCCGTAAGCGTTATCCAAACCACACGTTTTGCTTCCAGGATAACCGTCTTCAGTAACGCACTTCGCGCTCGAGCCCTTCGCGCACCCTTTCTCTACAAGCGGAACCATTCTTATTTCAACGTCGTTGCTTCCCGCCTCGAGCGTCTTCACGCTCTTCGAACCATCGAAAGCCAAGTAACCGTCAGCCTCGGCTTTCAAGTAAACCTGTGAACCGATTTCCAAGTCGCTCACGACAGCAACCCCGCTGACAGTCGAAACTTCAGTGAGCAGCACGTTGGAAACAGCGTCGTAAACGCTCACGCGCGCATTCACGCTCTCACCGCTCGACGAGTCAACAACGTTCACAACCAGCCGCGCGTTTTCCTCGAACGCTAAAGCCGGCTTCGTCGCATTACCGTAAGTTTCCTCGCACGCGCTCGACTCGCACGCGAGAATAATTTTTACCACTTCAGTCTCTACAGCAGCACTCAAATCCACTTCCTTTCTCGCTTTCTTGAAGCCGGATTTCGACACAACAAGCGAAAGCAACTTCGCAGGCAATCCAACAAAAGCCGCTTTTCCGCCGACAGTAGAGTTTTCAGAAACCTTCACGCTTCCATCAAGCATGACAACACTCGCGCCATCAACTTTTTTTCCATTAACACTCTCAACACTCACCACCAACGCCTTGCCGCCAGGCGCGAAGAAAAGCGAGTAGAAGGCGAAGCCGAGAAGCGAGACAACGATTAACACGAGTAAGACGAATACTGGAAAAGAAGGGATTCCGCGGGACTCGATTGGGTTAACGAAAAATTCGTACACCTTCAAGCCTTTCGCTTCAAGCCAATCCATTAAAGCGTAATACTTTGCTTCAAGCGCGGTGTAAACCAAAGCGAGTTTTTCTTTAACGCCTTCTAAAGCCATGAGTAAAGAGAACGCTTCAAGCGTTAAAAAACATTTCGAAAAACATTTCGAAAAAAAATCGTTGCAGTTAAACGTTGAAGCGTTTTCGCAGGTTAATGTAAAGCGTCAAGAAAGCGTCAAATTAAGTTGATGAAGCTTAACAAAAAGTAAAGCCCGGCTGCAGCGATTCCGCCTACTATCGACGCCAAAAAATTCACGGAATCGTTGTCGATGACCGCGAATCCTTTACGCAAACGCGTTTTCGCGCCACAAAAGTGAACGCGTTTTTCAGTTTCTTTCCTGCACTTCAAACAATAATAAATTCCTTGCACAGTAGCGCCAAACAAACTATCTGCGAGACTGCCTAGCACAGCCACGAATCCAGTAAGTAAAACCAGCGACTTGCCGCCTACGAACTGGCGCGCTGGAACGCCGAACGCAGCGCCGCCAACGAGCGCAGTAATCCAGTCGAGAGCGTAAACGAGGAGTGCGACTACCAAGCCGGCTGCAAACGAAACCGCGAGTCCTGTCCGCGAAATCGCGCCACTCGTGCCGCGGCGCACTTGCTTGAATGTCGTGATAAGCCGCGGTTTTTTTTCGAGAATGCCTAACTCAGTCGCCCACGTGTCCGCTGTGACAGTCGCAACCACGCCCAAAAAAGATGCGAATACTACTGGAGATTGGTACGCGTTGTAAACGACAGCTAGCAACACGGGAATCCCGCCGTTCGCGATAACCTGCCAAAAGTCGCGCACTTCACCTTTAGCGAATTCTTTGCGCGGCGCTTTCTTTTCCTTTTCACGCCAACGGGCTGCAAAGTTCGAGGAAGCGAAAAAGAATACTAGGAGCGCGAGCCAAGTCCAACCCCCGAACGAAAACACTAGCATGCCAACCGCGATTGCTGCTACTGTTCCACCAGCGTCAAGCCACTCGCGCTTGAAGGCGTAAATCGCAATCGTGAAATTCAGTATAAGCCCGACGAGAGCAGTAGCTTGAGAGAAAACCATTTTTGCAGCATCACACCAAAAAATCAAAAACACAAAAATCAAAAACACAAAAAAATCAAAAGTTTTTATTAGGCGGAAATAAAGAATATAAAGTGTTTGTAAAAAAGTGTTTGTAAAGATTGCGGCGAAAGCACTAAAAAAGTTTTTGTTGTATTCGTTTTGTTGTATTCGGCACACAACGCCTCCGTAGCTCAGAGGTAGAGCGTCTGTCTCGTAAAGCTTTTTTCTTTTGGGAAAAGAAAAAACCTTGGAAAAAAGAAAACATTGAAAAAACTTGGAAGAGAAGAGTGAAAGCGCGGAAACAGAAGGTCGCGAGTTCAAATCTCGCCGGGGGCTTTCAACATTACAGCATTTTCTCGTTTCCTCTCTTTTTCTTGTTTCCTTCCCCTTTTTTCTTCCCCTTTTTTCTCGCTTTCTCTCCTCTATGTTTTCTCGTTTTCTTCCTTGTTTAAAAACGTTTTTTCCTCGTTTTCTTCTATGAATAGGTTTTTAAATGTTTTTTTCGTAACAGCATTCACTGATTTTAACTCGGGGAACTCAAGTTCTCTGGGTTGGGGAAAGGTGAAAACAAAAAAATGGCTAGAAAACCGTTTGGCGGGTACACGATTTCGTTCGGCAAGTGCCCGCACTCGTGCAAGGACGTGTTCGGCGGCAGTGCGATAACGCCGAGCGAAATGACGAAAAAGCTTTGGAGGCACGTAAAGAGCTGCGGCCTGTCGTCAAAATAAGAAAATAAGCAAAATATGAAAAGTTGTTTTTTGTTGGAGCGCGCGAAAGCGCGCAATCCACCCTATTTTTTTTCCTTCTTTTTTATTCTTTTTTCTTTCTTTTCCAGCTTTTTTCCAGTTTAACCTTGTTTACCGCGTTCGAACGCCTTCTCGAGCGCGGCGAGTCCAGGCAGCTTCTCGCCGCTCAGGAACGAGACGAGCGCGCCGCCAGCGTTGCTTGCGTGCCCAAATTTTTTCTTGTTGAAACCAAATTTTTCGATTGCAGCCATCGAATGCCCTCCGCCAACCAAAGAAAACGCTTTAGAGTCGACGATCGCCTTCAACACAACGCGAGTTCCTAATTCGAACGCCGGCTTTTCGAATTCTCCAAGCGGGCCTTTAAAGTAAACGGTCTTCGCTTGCTTTAACGCGTTAGCGAAAGCGTTTGCCGTTACGCTGCCGACGTCGCCCACACGCGCCTTCAAACCACTCGCCTGGTCGACAGGCACTTCAACGCGAACGCCGTCCGCGTCAGCGAACGCCAAGTCACGCGGCAACTCGATGCGCGCGCCGAACTTTTCGAGAACCACCTTCAACTCTAACACGATTTTCGCAAAACCTTTTTCTTCGAGGAACGCACGCTTCACGCCTATGTCTTTGCCTTGCGCGAGCAACGCCAACTCTCCAATCACGCCACCCAAAAGCACTTTGTCAACGATTTCCTTTTCCAACGAGTTCTTCAATATTTTAAAGCAATCGTCGGGCTTTCCCCCGCCGAACACGAACACTACAGGCCTCTCTGCGAGCGTAGTCGCGCGCTCGAGCGCGCCGACCTCGCGTTCCAACGCGAGTCCAGCGAATGAAGGCAGCAATTCCGGAAAGCCGACGATGGACGCTTGCGCGCGGTGTGAAACGCTGAACGCTTCATTCACGAACGCGCCCACGCCGCCCGCGCTCGCCGCATTCGCTGCGCTCGCCAAGGTTTTCACGAAAAGCGTTTGCGCGAGCTTTTCAGGCGGCGCTTCAAGCAATTCCTCTGAATAAAAACGCGTGTTTTCAAGCAACAACAACTTTCCATTCTTTAGCTTTTTTATTTCGTTTAATGCGCGCGAGCTAAACAAGTCGTCGGCGAACTTGACTTTCTTTTTCACGCGCTTTGAAAGCAGAGCCGCATGCTGCGCGAGCGAAAGAAAATCCTCGCCTCCCGGCCTGCCTTGGTGCGCGAGAACAACCACGCGCGCGCCGCCAGCGGCGAGAGCGCGCAGCGTCTGCGCGCATTCCGTGAAGCGGGGTGAGTCGCTGACAACGCCGTTCTCGACAGGCGCGTTGACGTCAACGCGCGTCAACACCACCCTGCCTTCAACCCCGGAATCTAATAGATTTTTCAATAAAGCGAAATTCATTTTCGAAGCCTCGAATCCACTATCACGCGCAAAAACTGAAAAACACTGAAAAATTAAATAAAAAAATATTTAAGCAAGCATGTATTTAAATTCAGGCAAGCACGTTTTTCAAAACCACTATCACGAACATTTTCAAAACCACTATCACGAACAAAAAACTCAAAAAACTAAACGCAAAAATACTAAAAAAATACTAAAAAACTAAAAACTGGGGAAAAAATCAAATAAATAGAAGAATATTTAAGCAAACACGTTTAAATTATTTAAGCAAACACGTTTAAATTAAAGCAAGCGCGTGTTAAAAAAACAATTAATCAACTTAAAACTTAATAAACCTTAAACCAGTTCACGAACTGATTAACGCAGTTAACGCAATTAACGGGATTAACGCAAAAAATGCGGGTAAAATGCTGGTAAAATGCGAATAACCGCAAATAACGATAACCACAATAACTTATGCAATTTATGCAAATAACTTTTTTAGTAACTTTTTGGGTTGACGATTTTTGGGTTGACGACGGACGTGATTCTCGTGACAGACACCGTGCAGAAAAAACTATTGCAGATAATATCCGTGCTCGACTCCCTCGTGGAAGACTCGAGCGTGCCACGCAACGTCCGCGCGAGACTTGGGGACGCGCGCGCAAAGCTGGGCGGCGAGGAAGCGAAGAGCGACTTGCCTACCGCGTTAAGCAGCGCGATTTACGCGCTTGACGAAATCAGTAACGACATCAACTTGCCTACGCACGCGCGCACGATGGTTTGGAACTTGTTGAGCGAATTGGAAGCGTTAAAGCAGGAAGTAATTCAAGAAAACTGAACGCGGTTGATTGAGTGGTCGTTACGGGAAAGTCCCCCTACAAAATCCTTGACTTGTTCTGCGGGCCTAAAGCAGTAGCAAGAAAACCAATTTACGAACGCTATTCAAAACTTTTACATTCGGGCAAGATTTTAGAGTACACTGGAATAGACGCGAAGATTGAAGGCAAGCCCCAGCCGTACGAAAAACAAGGGCGCGAAAAACAAGGGCGCTTGAAAGAAAATTTTATAGAAAAAGCGTTAGACTTGAGTGATCCGGGAAAACTCGGGAAACAGTTGACTGAAATTCTCGGCAAGGAAAACCTTGAAAAGTTTGACGAGATTCACGTTCACATGCCGCCCCCTTTTCTTGGAGTGAATGAAAAAGGCCCGGAAGCGTTGAAAGTGATAGCCAAATTTCTGAAACCTGGCGGGTTTTTCTACCACGTTTTTCAAGACAATAGTCCCTTGATAAACTTTCAAGCGTTCACGCCGCAAATAGGATCGTACACGAAAAAAGCGTTCGACTTACAGTTTCCGAAAATTAATAAAATCGCTTTAGACGCTGGCCTTAAAGTCTCGAAATACGCGGTAAAAACGCCTGGGGGCGGTTGGTTTACTGGGCTTAGCGGGAAAAAAACGCAGGAACGCAAAGACACAGCGTACAACAAACTAGTTAAAGAATACTCCGAGTGGTTCGACCAAGCAAATCACATCGCGATAATGTTTAAGCCGAAAACCAGGAAACTAGAAACAAGCAAGCTACCAGAAAACCAGGAAAACCAGCAAGCTTGAAGTTGAACATACCTCAAAAAAGCCAAAAAAGAGTTTAATCAAACGCGTTAAAAAAAATTGTTTCAGGCAAGTAAAGAGAGGGAAGGCTTGAACCCATTAAACAGCCGCAAGTTTTTTTAACCACTTTTTTCAAAAAGCATTTAGTCGCTAGCTTCAATAAAGCTGGTTTTTTGAAACGGTGGGTTTTTTGAATGAAACTGCAGGCAGCGAGAGTCCAGACCCTCTCTTAACCGAATCCTTGAAGCGCTTGATTTTCTCACACAAGCTTTTGATTGATAGTGAAGCGCTAGCGTGCCTTGCCGAACGGGGAGAAGTCGAAGCGCTTGACCTCGCGCGCAAGGCAATCGAATTATGCAAGCAACGGGGAAACTTCATCGTCACGCACGCGCTCGCAAGCGAATTAATAGAATCGTTGGACGTCGAGCGGAAGGCATTGCAGGCGGTTCAAACACAAGTTGTAGTGGAACAAACCTCAAAAGAATTCGATGCTGAAGCGAAGAACGTTGACTCGCACCTTCGTTTTCCGGAACCTGAAGTCGAAAAAAAATGCAAAAACCAAGCCGACGATTTCATAGCTTTTTTTCGTGACAGGTTCAAGCGGTTGAGCTGGATTCTGCGCTCGCGCTCTACTGAAAACGCGTTTCTTACAACGAGCGAAGTCCGTTCGAACGCGACTGTAGTCGCAAACGCAAACGCGTTTGCAGGCGGGCGGAAGAACGTGCGCGTCATCGGATTGGTTTACAACAAGCGCGAGACGAAAAACGGTCACTTGCTCGTAGACCTCGAAGACGAGGAAGGCATTCTGCCAACGCTTTTTGCTAGAGACTCGCCTTTGCGCGCGCAGGCTGCTTCACTGCTTTACGATGAAGTGATTGCAGTCGACGGTTATTACAGTAACGGCTTGTTTATAGCATGCGGGCTTTCTTGGCCTGACGTTGAATACCGCCAGAAGAACCTAGTGAGCGCTAGCGAGACGAACGGCGTTGAAGGAGTGTCCGCCGCGTTTTTGAGTGACCTGCATGTTGGAAACAAAAAGTTTCTTCACGAAAACTTTCAGCGTTTATTGAAATTCTTGAACGGCGATTGCGGTGAAGAGGAAAAAATCGTGGCGGGAAAAATAAAGTATTTGCTCGTTGCAGGCGATTTGGCGGACGGAATCGGCGTTTATCCCGCGCAAGAACGCGAGCTGGTGACTAAAGACATTTACGCGCAGTACGAGATTTTCTGTGAATTGCTGAAAGCGATTCCGGAATGGATTGAAGTCGTCGTGATTCCAGGAAACCATGATGCTGTACGCGTTGCGGAGCCGCAGCCGAGCTTGCCGTTTGAACTCGTGAAGAGCCTCGGCGAGCGCGAAAACATTCACTTCGCGCCGAACCCAGTTCAAGTAGAATTGCATGGAGTGCGCGTTTTAATGTATCACGGCAATTCAGTTGACTCCATAGTTTCAGGGTTGAACGCGTCGAACGGTTATCAACACCCGGAACTCATTGGAATAGAAATGCTTCGAAGGCGGCACCTCGCGCCAGTATACGGCGACAAGCCGCTTCTTCCAACAGAGCGCGACGCGCTCGTGATTTCGAACACGCCAGACATCCTGCACTTTGGGCACGTGCACAAGAATGGTTACGCCGAATACCGCGGCACGACAATAATCAATTCTGGAACTTGGCAGGAAAAAACAGAGTACCAAGTAAAACAAGGGCACGTCGTAACGCCGTGCCTTTTGCCAGTATACGACTTGCAGTCAGGAGTAGTGAAAACACTTAATTTCGCTTGATCGCTTGACTACAACATGCCACCCGAACTTAACCACTCGAACTCAAGCACTCAACTCAAAACACTACAATCAAATCTAAAGCAAACTGAAGCAAACACGAAGCAAACCCAACAACTTCGAGTGAAAACTTCGAGTGAAACTCGAACTCGAACCCTGCTTGAACCACTCCCCGGCAAACGCCGCGATTAAAAGAAACTAACGAGAAAAAACGAAAAAAAACGAAACGGTTTTTGATTCAAATGAAAGAAAAAACAGAAAAAACTGAAGACGAAAACGAAAACAAAAACGAAAGCGGAGGCGAAAGCGTGAGACGGTCGAGCTCGCCGGAAATTCGCGCTTACTTTGACTCGCTGCGTGCTGAGACGCAGCGCGCGCTTGAACGCGCGAGCGCGGTTAGAGCGAAGGCTATGGATGCGGAGGCGAGCGTCGAGGTTTTCCTCGCAAGCGATTTAGCTTCCCGCGTCGAGGGACTAGTCGGCCCGGTTGGAGTAGCTGAACGCATTCGCGAGCTTTCAACTTCGCTAAAGCGGGAAGAAGTTTCTTTCGCGATTGCGAAGGAAATAATGGCCGGCGGCTTCGGCTTCGAAAACGCTAGCGTTGAAAAACGCGTGGAGCAAGCGATTCGCACTGGCCTAGCGGTTTTCACTGAAGGCGTCGTAAGCGCGCCCATTGAAGGCGTTTCGCAAGTGCGAGTCCGCAAGAACGCTGACGGTTCTCGTTACTTGGCAGTTTATTTTGCGGGCCCGATTCGCGGCGCCGGCGGGACAGGACAAGCGGTGACGTTGCTTCTCGGCGATTACTGCCGCAAGCTCGCTGGACTAGAAAACTATCGGCCGCTCGGCGACGAGGTAGAGCGTTACGTCGAGGAATGCAACTTGTATGCTCTGCGCACCCGCGTCGGACAATACCAGCCTAGCGAAGATGAAGTAAGGCACGTTGTCTCGAATTGTCCGGTGCGCATTGATGGCGAGCCGACTGAAGATTACGAAGTGAGCGTGCACCGCAACCTTCCGGGAGTTGAGTCAAACCGCGTGCGCGGCGGAGTGTACCTCGTAATCAGTGAAGGAATTTGCTTGAAAGCAGCGAAAGTGCTGTCAATCGCCCGCAAGCTTGGTTTAGACTGGGGTTGGCTCGAGAAACTCATTAAAGTCGCCAAACAAGAAGTGCAACGCGTAGAAATAAAACCATTGCGAAAATACATGGACGAGATAGTTGGTGGGAGACCAATTTTCTCGCACCCAATGCGTCCAGGTGGTTTTCGCTTGCGTTACGGCCGCACGCGCTTTACTGGAATTCAAGCGAAGGCAACGCACCCGGCTGCGATGACGTTGCTCGACGATTTTCCGGCTTTCGGCACGCAGTTGAAGACTGAACGGCCTGGGAAAGCGTGCGTCATCACGCCTTGCAGCGCGCTTGAACCGCCAGTCGTATTGCTTGAAGACGGAAAAGTAATGCAAGTAAACTCGGTGGATGAAGCACTTCAAGTAAAGCCACGCGTTAAAAAAATCTTGTTTTTAGGCGATTTGCTTACTACTTACGGCGACTTCAAACAAACAAACCACCCGCTCGCGCCTTCCGGATGGTGCGAGGAATGGATGCAACGCGAACTCCAAGCGAAAGAAGTCAAGAAAACAATTGAAGAACTCCGCGCGCTCTCTTTCGCTCAAGCGAAGAAACTCGCACTCGAAACCGGCGTGCCTCTAGCTCCAGCGCACACGTTTTTTTGGAGTGATTTAACGCTCGAACAATTAAAGCGTCTCGCTGAATACCTCGGCGAAAGCACGCTCGAATACGATTGGTTTGAACCCAAACGCTTGCACGCGCCGTTAGACGACAGGAAAGAAATCCTTGAAATGCTGTGCGTGCCGCACTCAGTAAGCGAAGGCGAAGTAGTAATCGAAAAAGAACACGCGCTCGCGTTGCTTGAAACGCTTGCGCTCTTCGACGCTAAAACCAAGAAAATCTCCAACAAAAAAATCCTGCAAGCAATCAACGAATTCAAGCAAAGCCAACAAGCCACCATAGAAAACCCGGTAACGCCGGCGCCTGCAACAGAAAGCGAAAACAACGTGCTAGCCTTAATAAACTCGATCGCGCCCTTCAAAATCCGCGCGAAGACAGGCACGTACATCGGCGCGAGCATGGGCAGGCCAGAGAAAAGCAAGCCACGCGAAATGAAGCCGCCGGTGCATGCCCTCTACCCAATTGGTTGGAACGGCGGCAAGACGCGCGACATCGCGCGAGCTGCACGCGAGTTAAAGAAAAAAAACAAGAACGAACAATTCATTGAAGTTGAAGCAAGCATTCGCGCTTGCGTCGAGTGCGGAAAAAAAAATTTCGCGTTCGCGTGCAGCGCGTGCGGCGGAAAAACGCTAGTTGCAAGCGAGTGCGCGTCGTGCCACGCGTTAACACCACGCGACAAATTAAAACCACGCGATAAAAAAACTCGTGAAAACAAAAACGCGGCTAGCGGCGAAAGCGGCGTCAACATCGTCGACGTAGGCGTCGTTGAAACGCTGAACAACGTTAGCGCGCAGCGCGAGCGCGGAGACGGCCGCAAGTGCGAAAAGTGCGGCGGGAAGTTGGTTGACTTCGAAAAAACGCGGGTTGATTTAGTCAAACAATTTGAGGATGCAAGCAAACGCGTTAACTTCACTCCTTCAACAGTCAAAGGCGTGGTCGGCTTGATTTCGCTCGACAAGACTATAGAGCCGCTTGAAAAAGGAATCCTGCGCAGCAAGCACGAGGTAAACGTGTTCCGCGACGGCACGATTCGCCACGACGCAACCGAAATTCCTTTAACGCACTTTACGTCCCGCGAGATTGGAGCGAGCGTTGAAGACGTGAAACGATTGGGTTACGCGAGAGACTATCTCGGCAAGCCGCTAGATAGCGACGAGCAGTTAATCGAATTGTTTCCCCAAGATGTGGTGTTGTCGAAAAACGCTGGCGATTACTTGTTGCGAGTCTCAAAGTTCGTCGACGACTTACTCGTTTATTACTACGGACTACCAGCGTATTACAACGCGCGAACTCCCCACGATTTAGTTGGGCAAGCAGTTATCGTAATCGCTCCACACACTAGCGCTGGAATCGTCGCGCGCGTGATTGGCTTCAGCGACGTTCAAGGAATTCTAGCACACCCCTACTTGCACTGCGCGACGAGACGCAATTGCGACGGCGACGAGGACGCGGTAATGCTTTTAATGGACGCGTTCCTCAACTTTTCACGCCATTACCTGCCGGCGTCGCGCGGCGGACAGATGGATGCGCCGTTAGTTTTAATTCAAGAGCTCGACCCAAACGAAATCGACCGCGAAGCGCATTCGATGGAAGCATGCAGCGAGTACCCGCTCGAGTTTTACGAAGCGACGCAGCGGCTTGCAAACCCGAGTGAAGTTAAGCTCGACTTGGTTTCAACGCGTCTCGGCACGCCCTCGCAGTTCGAGGGAATCGGTTTTACGCACGACGCGCGAATAGAAGGACCACTGCAAACTAAGTACGTCCAGTTAAAAAACATGCGTGAAAAAGTTGAGGACGAACTCGCGTTGATGACGAGGATTCGCGCTGTAGATGCGAGCGACGCTGCAGAGAGACTCATTATTTCACATTTTTTCCCGGACTTGTATGGGAACCTGCGGCGGTATTCGAAGCAGTCGTTGCGTTGCGTTGATTGCAACGCGCGTTACCGACGCGCTCCACTTGCAGGAAAGTGTTTGAAGTGCGGCGGCCGCTTGTTGTTGACGGTCAGCAAAGCAAGCGCCGAAAAATACCTCAAGATTTCGCAGGAAATAGCGGAAAAATACGGGCTGCCGCTTTACTTAAAACAACGCTTGATGCTGCTAGAGAAAGAAATTGCGGGAATGTTTGAAGACGAGTCAAAAAAACAGTTTAGTCTCGCGAACTACTTGTAGCGCTTGTAGCACTTGTAGCACTTGCAACACACTTTTGCGTGCATCAAAAAAAACTTTTTTTGCATGTGTTAAAAATTTGCATACGTTAAAAAACTTTGCTGCACAAAATTTTTTAATTTTTTTAAATTTTTTAAGCGTGGGCCCGTAGCTCAGCCTGGTTTAGAGCGTTCGATTCCCGCGAGGGAAAACGAGACTGATAACCAAGCTGAATAAGGCAGAAATCGAAAGGTTCCCGGGTTCGAAAAAAAGCTTTTTTCTTTTAGGAAAAGAAAAAACCTTGAAAAAAAGCTTTTTTCTTTTAGGAAAAGAAAAAACCTTGAAAAAAAGCTTTTTTCTTTTAGGAAAAGAAAAAACCTTGGAAAAGAAAGAAAGGCGGACGAAAATCCCGGCGGGCCCACTAGTTTTTTAATATTGTTTTTTAAGTTTTTTTAAGTTTTCCCGTAAAGTTTTATTGCTGCGCTTTCTTCCGCCGCCGCCGACTTCTGGCTTTCACTGCTGCCAGCTTCTAAACTTTCACTGCTGCCAGCTTCCAACTTTCTCGCTAACGCTCGAACCACGTTCCTGCAGACTTTCGCTTCACTCGCTTCACTCAATGTGTTGAACAACGGCATTGAGTAACGGTTATGAAGGTTTGCTTGCTTTACGGAATCGCCTCAAAAAATACTCGCCCCAAATTTCAGCTTCGCTGAAACTTTTCTTAATCGCGTGCGTTAGGCGTAATCGCTGGTGAAAGACGAGTGTGGTTTATGATTAGAGATAAGTGATGTTTATGGTAAAAGATAGGGTAACTTTACTTTTCAGCCTGATTTTTAAGCACTAGATTTTTAGTATTCCGCGCCTGCGGAGTTCGTCCGCCTGCAAGCGCGTGTACCGGTAAGTAATGTCGCCCTTCGTTTCAGGCTCTATGCTCCAAGGAGTTACGAGAACAACGTCGCCGACCTTCACCCAGATTTTTCGCTTGATTTTTCCTGGAACGCGGCACAAACGCGTCTTGCCGTCAACGCATTGAACCATCATTCGCGCGCCGCCGTGCATTTCCGTCACGATTCCGAAAATCTCGCCTGGATGCGGCATTCTTACGCGCACGAATTCAGGTTGTTGTTCTTCAACCAAAAACACTCAACTCCTCTTCATTAAATCCCTTTTCTTCATTCAATTCCTTTTCTTCATTCAATTCCTTTTACGACACTCAACCTCTCCTGCAACACTCAAACCTCTTCATTCAACTCTCCTACAAAAAGCAAGCTCATTAATTTAAAACAAATGGTTTAGGTTTTTTTTCAGTGGATTGGCTTGCGCGCGCCGCACGCTTCACAAACGAGGACGCGTACTCTTTGCAGTAGTTCTACGTGCGTGTCCGGCTTTCCGCACTCTCCGCACAAAACCGCGTTTTTGATGTAGAAAGACAGTTTTTCGTTAATGACGCGCGCAGAGAGTTTCGTTTGCAGCACGAGTTGTTCGCCGCCGCCTTCAATCACTGCAGGCGCAGCGAGTTCTTTGCTTAAGTACTTCGCGAGTTCTTCCGGCTTTCTGCGTAAGCGTTCGCAAACGAATCCGTAGTTGCGGATTATGGTCTTGTTTCCCTGCACGAAAACATCGGCAACCGGCGCTTCGAAACGCTCGCCAGCCACACTAACGCCGCCAACGCTTCCAACGCCGCCGGCTGCGCCTGCTGCGCTGGCTTTGCGCGCAGGAATGCCTGCGTAAGCTTTTTCTAAAAGCTTTTCGTAATCTTGCTGCGTTGAATCTTGTTGCATTGAATTCGTTCGCCTCTTTTTGCTTCGATTTGCTTCAATCTTGCTTTAACCGCGTTTTTGATGATGCTAGCGCGGCTTTCAAGCGCGCGTTCGCGCGCAGTTTCTTGAGTTCTTCAAGCAAGTTTGGCGTGATTTCAACAACGCCTTTTCCTTCGCGTGACACCGCGCGCGCCGCACGCTCGATTTCTGCGACTGCTTGTTCAGGAGAGTCGAAAAAACCGGCGAGCTTGCTTTGCTTGCCTTCGCCGCTCTCGCCGCCTCCGCCGCTCTCGCCGTTCGCTTCGACGCGTGCTTCAAACTCGAGCACGCCTTCCTTGTAACTAAGTTTTTTCGTTAAAGTTATCGTGCATGACGAGTGCTTGTTCAAACACTCGAAAAGTTCTTCAAGCAACCTGAAACCACCAAACTAAAACCCGGAAAACACTGAAACCCGTCGAAACTGAAAACTATAAAACAAAACAAAAATAAAAAACAAAACAAAAAAAAACAAAAAAATAAAACAAAAAAACATAAAACTATAAAAACTAAAACCTTAAAGCCTTAAAAAAGCTAGCGAGTCTAGCGAATGTAAGTTAATTCTTTTTTTAAGGGCTCTGAGACTGCGGGCGCGCCGCCCAGCTTTTGTGCTTGTACCGCTTGCTCTTCGATTTTACTCAACACTTTTTCTGCTTTCTTCGCTAACTCGTCTAACTCTTTAGCTTCTATCTTTTTGCCCACGAGTTTTTCTAGCAATGCAAGCAACGCTTTTGCGCCACGCGCGTCTATAATATTTCCCGGCGTTTCCACGAGCAGGCACGCACCTTGCATGTCGTAAGCGCGAGCGAGCGCTGGAATGAGGCCAGACATTCCGACTATTGGAACAACGCGTGTTGGCGCTTGCGCGCCGAATGCGCGCAGTTTTCTCTCCAGCTTTGCGCTTGTGGCGGAGTAGTAAATCGTGGGTTTGTCTGTTTTCGCGTTTGTTGCGTAGCCGGCCATCGCTATTACTGTTGTTACGCCGAGCTTGCGCGCGAGTTCGAGAATCTTGCCGCTCACTTCGTATTGTCCTTCGACTGTTAATGGTTGCAGGTCTCCGCGTACGAGCACTAAGTGTTTTCCGTTTAGTTTCTTGTAATAGAATTTTATTGAGAAAGCGCGGAGGCGGCCATTTTTGAGCGCTAGAACTTGGTTTGGAAAGTGGGGGGAGTTGATGAAAGCGATTTTTTCGGCGTTGAGAACGCGTGTTAACTGGTCTACAGCCATTTTGCTGACTAGTCCTATGCCTGGCAGGCCTACGAGCATTAACGCGTTTTTGAAATGCTTTTTCTTGAATTCGGGTTTTACGCGCGTTACTGATTCGTTGAACGAGACTTCATTGTTTTCGTTGTTTTCGTCGTTTTCGCTTTCCGGCATTGCTTGTCTCGCTTTTAGGATTGCTTGTTTCGCTTTTTCTTTTTTTGTTTTTTTCTTTTTTTCTTTTTTTTTCAAGATTATTTTTCACCGTTTCACAGTTTTCTGTTTTATTGTTTTTATTCCCGGGTTTCTGGCTCGAGTTTAACGCCCGTACTTCTTGCGTCGCCTGTACTCGCTCCACTTGTCTGCAGGCGAGTACTTTGCGGGGTGCGCTGTGCGAGTCGCTGCACCGCATTTCAGGCATCGTTCGCGCAGCGAGTACGTGCCGCACGAGGGGCACTTAAGCAATTTCGACTGCATTTTGGAAACCGTCTTTTCTTAATTTTTCTTAATTTTTTCGCTTATTTTTTTTCGTTCAAGTTTTTTGTTTTTCGAACGCGAATTCGATGCCTTGCTTGCTTGCAGCTTCCTGTAAGGTCGCCTGCGTTTTTTGAAGCGTTTTCTCTGCGGTTTTGTAATCGCTTGCAGTCACGTCGAAGTAATAGTTCGGCGCGCTGACGTAAAGCACTTTCGTTTGCACGCCGCGCGTTTTCGCCGTGCTTGCGGAAACCGCGTCGAGCATTGCCTTGATTCTCTGCAGGCCGTCAGGCGCAAAGCTTTTGAGCGTCAGCAGTGCGCGCACTGTAACGCGTTTTGGTTTTATTTCTTGTGTCGCGATTTCCTTTAACGCGGTTATCCAAACTTTCGAGAGTTTCGGCTTGAGTTCTTCGCCTCGCGAGAGCGCTTCGAATGCGGGGAAAAGCGCGCCGTATTCTTGCAGCAATGCGTTACCTGCTTCTTGCCAAGCTTGGTTTAGCGTCTTGCCTATTTTCTTCGCGCTTAACTCAAGCAGCTTCAACGCTTTTTTTTCTGCTTGAAACTCTTGCAGCTTGCGCTTTCGTTCGCCTTCGCTCACGCGTTTTATGCTTAAGTCGATTTGGTTTTTGACGCGGTCCACGAAAACAATTTTCGCGACTATCTTTTGCCCTTCTTTCAAGTGCTCGCGAATGTTGCGCACCCACCCGCTCGTGACTTCGCTGACGTGCACAAACGCTTCAGCGTTTTCGTACTCGTCAAGCGTACAAATCGCGCCGACTGGCATTACCTTGCGTACTGTCGCGACGACGAGCTCATTCAACTCTGGGTTGTTGTTCAAAAAATCTTTTCACTCTTTATTTTTTGTTTTTAGTTTTTTTTCATTTTTCATTTTTTTCGTTTTTTGTTTGTTTTCCGCTTTTTTCTTTTTTCTTTAGAAAGAAAAGCTTTCACGAAAGAACTTCTAGAATGCGGCATTTTATGCGCGCTTTGCCGCCGGTTGGTTCTACGAGTGTGTTTCCGCACTTGGCGCAGTTGACGACGCTCTTCGAATCGCCGAAGACAACCGCGTCGGCGCCGCACTCGCATTGAATCCTTAAGAACTTACTCATTTTAATGCACCTTTATTTTCGTGATTGTTTTCGTGATTGTTTTTCTG